>JAEXZL010000034.1 GCA_023451395.1 Bacillota bacterium
GGCTGTAAGGTAGCTGTTCTTGATGATACAGGGAAATATTTAGATAAGGCAACAGTATATCCAACGGTTCCTAGGAAGGATGTAGAAGGTACCATTAAGACCTTAAAAGAGCTTATAAAAAAGTATGAAATAGATATAATTTCCTTAGGAAATGGTACTGCAAGCAGAGAATCTGAAGAGGTTATAAGCCAATTGATAAATGAGCTTAAAAAAGAAACAGGTAAGGAATTATATTATGTTATTGTTTCAGAGGCAGGTGCATCGGTGTATTCTGCTTCGGAGCTTGCACAAAAGGAATATCCTGATTTAGATGTTACCATAAGAGGAGCAATTTCTATAGGAAGAAGACTTCAGGATCCTTTAGCGGAGCTTGTTAAGATAGATCCTAAATCCATAGGGGTAGGCCAGTATCAGCATGACGTTGCAGGGAAAAAGCTGGATGAAGGGTTAAAAGGTGTAGTAGAAGATTGTGTAAATAGTGTAGGAGTAGATTTAAATACTGCAACCCCCTCTCTTCTAGCTTATATAGCTGGTATAAATTCATCCATAGCTTCTAATATAGTAGGCTATAGGGAGGAACAGGGAAGATTCAAGAGCAGGAAAGAGCTTTTAAAGGTTAAGCGTTTAGGTCAGAAGGTATATGAGCAATGTGCTGGCTTCTTAAGAGTGCCTGAAAGCTCAGATCCTTTAGATAACACCTCAGTTCATCCTGAGTCCTATGATAAGGCTAGAGAGCTTATAGAGATTTTAGGATATAAGGCAGAGGATTTAAAGAAAAATAGGCTGTCTGACATTGATGATAGAGTGAAAGAGGATGGGATAAAATCCATAGCTGAAAGGCTTAAGGTTGGTGTCCCTACCCTGGAAGACATAATAAAAGAAATTAAAAAGCCTGGAAGAGATCCAAGAGAAGAGCTTCCTAAGCCTATATTTAAGAGTGGGGTTTTGGATATAAGCCAGCTGCAGCCAGGGATGATCCTTATGGGAACAGTAAGGAATGTGTCAGATTTCGGAGCCTTTGTTGATATAGGTGTGCATCAGGATGGCCTTGTTCATAAAAGCCAGATGGCAGATAAATTTGTTAAGCATCCTCTAGATATAGTTAAGGTTGGAGATGTGGTAGAAGTAAGGGTTTTAGAAATTGATGAGAAGAGAAAAAGGATAGCTCTTTCCATGAAGAAAAATTAATATTATTCAAAAAATTAATTTTCAAAAGCACTTGTTTTTTAGAGCAGAGTTATATATAATAAAGGTGAATTAAATAACAATTATCTTCAGGGCAGGGTGAAATTCCCTACCGGCGGTAAAGCCCGCGAGCCTATTAGGTTGATTCGGTTAAATTCCGAAGCCGACAGTAAAGTCTGGATGGAAGAAGGTAGAGTGCGTTTTTTAGCTTGCTTTGTTAGCCCTGAAATTTTTTTTCAGGGCTTTTATATTTTGGCTCAAAGCAAGCAGAGCATTTCTCCATGAGGATAGGCGTTACAATTATCTTTAGGAGGTTTTATAAATGAATTACAACAGATCAAGTGCAATTAATTTTATGGTGAAAAGTGCATTACTTTCTGCCATAGCGGTGGTGTTTATGTATTTTGACTTTCCGATACTTCCCACGGCGCCATTTTTAAAAATTGATTTTAGTGATGTTCCAGCATTAATAGGGGGCTTTGCTTTAGGACCAGCAGCTGGAATTATCATAGAAGCCTTTAAAATATTTCTTATTATGATAATAAAGGGGACAGGAACTGGTGGTGTAGGAGAATTTGCAAATTTTCTTATAGGAGTATCCTTTGTATTTCCAGCAGCACTTATATATCACAGCAGGAAGAACTTTAAGAGTGCTGTAGTATCAATGCTTGCAGCAATAGTGTCCATGAACATTGTAGGAATTTTAGCCAACTATTATATACTGGCACCTTTATATGGAATGCCTGTAGATCAGATTGGCTCATATATAACCGCAGGAGTAATTCCCTTTAATCTTATTAAGGGTGTTATGGTAGCAGTAATTACCTTAGCTAGCTATAAAAAGCTTTCACCTATTATAAAAAAAGAAAGCGCACTAGCAAATAAAAAAATAGCATAAAAATATTATGATAAATAAAAACTGACTCTCTTTTAGAAAGTCAGTTTTTTTGGCCTAATTAAAGTATTTCCACATTATAATTGCATCCTCTTGATTGTCCTCATAATAGGATTTTCTAATACCTTCTTCATTAAAGCCATACTTTTTATAAAGATTTTGTGCAGGAAGATTTGATTCTCTCACTTCTAGAGTCATAGCTGTTACCCTTTGACTTTTACACTGGCTTATCATTGACTCCATGATTCTATCACCAAGCCCTAAGCCTCTATAATCTGGATGAACAGCTATATTTGTAATATGAGCTTCATCAATAATTATCCACATTCCTCCAAAAGCAAGGACCTTATTATCTGAAAGGACTACCAGATATTTTGCAAAAACATTTTGAAGCTCCTTATGAAAGGAGACCTTGCTCCAGGGAATAGGAAAGCTTAGCTCGCTTATATATAAAACCTCAGGAAGATGCTCTTCGGTCATTTCTACTATTTCATAATCATTCATGGCTTTCTCTCATTTTTTTATCATACTCTCTTTCTGCCTGTGGCCTTCTCAGATATATGGGAGCAAGGTCATTAAGGTCATCTTTTCTGCCCAAGGCTAGCTTCCTTATTCCAAGCTCTCCAAGGGAGGAGGCTCTAGGATAGTTTAGATGGTTAGGGGCAAAGGAAGCGTTAGGAAATTCTTTTTTTAAGGTTTCACCGTGAAGGAGAGTGCCATCACCTACAAAGTATAAGCTTTCATCATATTCTTTAAGAAGCTCAATAAGCTCCTCCAGAGCTATGGCTTTATAATCTGTTAATGAAGTGAGAAGCTCATTTTCATATCTGTAAAGACAGCAGTATACATTCCCCCTCAAGGCATCCATCATAGAACAAATTATACCTTCCTGGGTATAAATATTATATGCTAAAGCATCTAAGGAGGATACGGCTATTACAGGTTTATCACTTCCAAGTGATAGGCCTTTAACTGTAGCCATGCCTATTCTAAGACCTGTGAAGGAACCTGGCCCTTTTGATACTACAAAACCATCTAAATCTTTTACACTTAGCTCTGTAAGATTTAATAGCTTCTCTATCATAGGCATAAGCAGAACTGAATGCTGCTTTTTATAATTTAAATTAAGCTCACCTAAAATACCCTCTGAGGACACCAAGGCAACTGAGGCTGTGTTTCCTGAAGCTTCTACTGACAGAATATGCATTATTCCAACTCCTTTAAATAATCGTATCTTTCACCCTTGTAGGATATTATAATCTCTCTATAAGACTCTCCTTTAGTTGGGACTTTTTTTATTGTTATATGAACTGCTTCCTCAGGTATTAGTTCTTCAATATAATCAGACCATTCAATTACAGTGACTCCCTTAGAAAAAATATACTCATCAAAGCCAATAGCGTATATTTCATCAGGATCATTAACTCTATAAACATCAAAATGATTTAGTTTTAATCTGCCTGTATCATATTCATTTACTATGGTAAAGGTAGGACTTGTAATATTATCATTAATTCCTAATCCTAGAGCTATTCCCTTAGTGAGATGGGTTTTTCCTGCTCCAACCTCACCCTCAAGGCAAAAAATATCTCCTTCCTTTGCAAGGGATCCAAGTTTCTTACCTATATTTAAAGTTTCCTGTAAGTCATTTATCTTTATTATCATTTGCTTACGCTCCTTTCATAATAGAAGGCACGTATAATATTGTACCTAATATAGTCCTAAATTTAAAGATTAAGTTTAAGATAATATATTTGTTTATTCTCTTATTTTATTATATATTATATTTATATAAATAAAGAAATAAAGTTTAGCTATAAATTTTAAAGAGGTGCAACTATGAAAAAGCTAAGTGCTCTTTTACTAAGTATTACTGCTTTTCTTTTTATATTTAATGGCTGTGATATAGATGCTATGAATACCCCTGAAGAGGTAGAGGAGAAAAGAGAGACAACCCTTAATATTATGACCACAAATAAGCTTCTTTATAAAATGGTTAAGGATATTGTTAAGGATAAGCACAATGTGGAGTTTATGTTTACTGAGGATATAGAGGCATGGAATTTTAAATATACTGATGATAGTATAAATAATATATCCAAGAAGGATTTGTTCATATATATGGGTGCAAATTATGAGCCTTGGATTAATAATTTTTTAAGTGAGGTTAAAAAAAGCAAGGTAGGTATTATAAATGCTTCCCGTGGTGTGACTTTTATTAATCTTACGATAGGTAAAAGTTATGAAGAAAGAGAGATTAAAGAAAATCCTTATTATTTCTATAATATAGATAATTATAAGATAAGCTTATCTAATATAAAAACAGCTCTTCAAGATAAGGATCCTAAAAATCGGGATTTCTATGAGAATAATTTTAAAGAAATTTTAGAGAATATACAGAACTTAGAAAAGGATATAAAAGAGCTAAAGGATGGTTTTAAGGGCTATGCTGCTGTATTGCCTGATGATGAACTGGATTATTTAATTCAGTATCTAGGATTTGATACCTTTAAGCTTGAAACTATCTTCAGCCAAGAGGGCTCAATAGAGGATTTTGATAAGCTGATAAAAGATAAAGATAACAAAATTATTTTTTTCTATAATAATAAGGGTAAAAAGGAACTTTATGAAGCACTTTTAGAGAGGTATTCTATGGATACCATATACTATAAAGGAAAGGACATTAATCTTACTTATATAGAGATATTAGAAGATTTAAAGGGGCAATTAGAAAAGATTCAAGAAGAGCATAGTAGCGGTAGTTAAAGGATAAATACATCTAGGGCTTCCTTCTTAATAAGAAGAAGCCCTTTTTTATAAATTTACCCTTGATATTTTTTAGGATATGTTATACAATAAATCTTGTTCCGGTTAAGGCAGAGGCTGTATTTAAAGCTGAATTTAATAAATATAGGGGATTAGTTAAACGGTATAACAGTGGTCTCCAAAACCATCATTGTGGGTTCGATTCCTACATCCCCTGCCACTTAAAAATTTAATAAACCTATATCTAGGGGATTAATTTAATGGTAAAATGACGGTCTCCAAAACCGTTCTTACGAGTTCGACTCTTGTATCCCCTGCCATGAATAAAAACTGTAGACATGCTGTCTACAGTTTTTTTTATATCTTATTATTTAGCATACTATTGCTTCCAATTTTCACTCCATTCTTGAAAACTTAAGCCTGTTACTTCCTCTAATGTTTTCCCATCTAAAGATGAAAATGATCCTAGTACATGAGCATTGGGATAGGAATATCCACCAACTACTTTACTATCTGATATCATAAATATATACATTTACTCCATATTTAGTGTTTTTATCTCGTTCTTCTAATGGATGATTTTTAACTGTAAATCCATATATGGATATTTCTTTAACTATAGTTTACTTAAGTTTACTTAATTCTGGAATTATAATCCATATTTTATGTTTAATAATTAGATACTTGTAAAATTTCTTTGCATTAATTATCAGCAGCCAATTATTCAAAAATGAATTTGTGGTATTTTATCATAATTACCACTACAAAATAGGAAAAATAAGGAGCTTAAAAGTTTATTTTTACAAACCAAATAAAGGAATAAAATACAAAATATAGAATATCATATTGAGGATATATATTTAAAATTATAAGGGGGAACAACAAATGTCTAAATTGGTAAATTGTAAAGCTTGTGGCAAAGAAGTAGCTAAGGGAGTAAAAAGGTGCCCAAATTGCGGTAAGGATCAAAGAAGTTTTTTTGGAAAACATAAAATATTAACAGGAATATTAGCAGTTATTATTTTAGTAGCTATAGGTGGGATATTAGGTGGTAAGGATAAAGGAAATGATAATGCAGCAGGAGATGGGAAGAGCCAACAAACAAGCACAAACAATCCTTCAAAGGAAGGGACTAAGATCACTTATGAGAATTTCCTAAAAATAAATATGGGTGATACTTATGAAGATATTGTAGCAATTCTTGGTGAAGGAGAAGAAGATTTAACTTCTGAGACAGGCGGCATGAAGACAGTTATGTATACTTGGAAGGGTACTGGGATAAGTGCCATGAACGTAACTATAATGAATGATGAGGTAATTAATAAGACTCAAATTGGTTTAAAGAACCTCACAGCAGATATAAATATGGATAAGTATAATCAAGTCAAAGAGGGTATGACATATGAAGAGGTTAAAGCTATTTTAGGAGAAGGAGAAGTGACATCTCATTCTGAAATTATGGATGTGGAGTCTGCTATCTATAGCTGGATAAATAAAGATGCATCAAACATGAATTGTACTTTCATTGGGAATAAATTAGAGCTAAAAGCACAATTTAACCTGAAATAAACTTATATTAACCTCGGAGAAATCCGGGGTTAATTTTTAAAACTTGAATATTACTACGGCTTTAAAGGAAGCTCTTCATGGAATATTTTTGTGTATAAATAAAAAAATATAAAGTAAAAATCTAATTTTGAACAAAAAAATAAGCCCTAGGGCTTATTAAAAAATTAATTTTTATTAAGAGAAGCAAATATAGCCTCAGCAAGTTCTTCAAGCCTAGCTTCATCCTGTGGTTTTAAAGAGGATTTTAATTCGAAAGGTGTACCAACTATTTCCACCTTCTTCATCTTTTCTACCACAGCTGTAAGATTCTTTGCAGGATTTGGAGACCATGAGCTATTTGCAATAAGTGAAACCTTGCGGTTTTGTAGGTTTAATAGAGCCATATCATGTATGAGTGATTCCATAGGAAGATATACATTATTGTTGTATATTGGACATCCAATAACTATATTGCTGTACTTGAAGGCTTCAGAAATAATTGTCGATGGATGAGTCTTTGAAACATCATACATATGCATATGAGTAACTCCCTTTTGTGCAAGCTTATTGGCAAGTACATTTGCTGCGTTTTCCGTGTTGTTATACATGGAAGCATATATAAGAAGTACTCCATTTTCTTCAGGAGTGTAGCTGCTCCAAAGATTATATTTATTTAGCATAAACTCTAGATCTTTTCTCCAAACCACACCATGTAGTGGGCAAATCATTTCTATATCTAATGCAGCTGCTTTCTTTAAAAGAGTTTGTACCTGAGGTCCATATTTTCCTACAATATTTGTATAGTAGCGTCTAAACTCTTCCATATATTCGCCTTTATAATCTAGCTGATCATTAAAGATATTTCCTGCAATGGCACCAAAGGAACCAAAGGCATCGGCGGAAAAGAGGATTTTCTCTGATTGCTCATAGGTTACCATAACCTCAGGCCAGTGAACCATTGGTGCAAAAACAAATTGCAGAGTATGGCTTCCTAGTGAAAGAGTATCTCCATCCTTTACTTCAAGGTAATTAGCTTTTGCATCAAAATCATAAAATTGTTCAATCATAAGAAAGGTCTTTTTATTACCTACTATCTTCATATTTGGGTAGCGTCTAGTTAGCTCCTCAATATTAGCACAGTGATCCGGTTCCATATGGTTAACAACTAAGTAATCTATAGATTGTCCTTTTAATACATAAGTTAAATTTTCAAAAAATTGAGCGGTTATAGCTGAATCTACCGTATCCATAAGGGCAATTTTCTCATCCATAATGAGATAAGAGTTATAACAAACGCCATTAGTTAAAGGAAACATATTCTCAAATTGAGCTAATCTTCTATCATTCCCGCCTACCCAATGAATAGTGGGAGTTATCTGCTGCGTACAATGCATAGTTAATCTCCTCCTTAAAAAATTATATACTTTGAATCTTAACATTAGTATTCTACCAAAAAAGGTAGGAATATTCTAGATATATTTGGTTACTTTAAGCTATAATTTGATATGTAATAGTTTACAAAGGAATATAATTTCGCTCCTATGGAGAAAAGTGGAATAAATTTAAATACTGTTCATTAAAAATTAATAATGTGTATAACTTTTATTACTATTATATTAGGTAAAGAAATAAATTTAGATTGCTAAAAGCAAATAGTTGGAATATAAGGAGGTAATCAATATGAATAAGAAGGTATTGTGCTGTGTGGCAGATGTATTTGAAGATTTAGAATTATGGTATCCGGTAATAAGACTAAGAGAAGAAGGCGTAGAGGTAAAGCTAGTTGGTGAGGAAGCTAACAAGGAATATAAGGGGAAGTATGGACTATCTGCAACTTCAGATGTAGCATTTAGAGAGGTAAGAGCTGAAGATTATGATGGAATTTTAATTCCTGGTGGCTATGCACCAGACAAGATGCGAAGATTACCTGAAGCCAGAGCATTGGTTAAGGCGATGGATGATATGAAAAAGCCTATAGGTGAGATTTGCCATGCGGGGTGGTTGCCAATATCCGCGGGGATATTAAAAGGCCGTAAGGTTACAAGTGTAGAGGCTATAAAGGATGATATGGTAAATGCAGGGGCAGAATGGGTAGATGAAGAAGTAGTAGTGGATGGAAATCTTATTTCTTCTAGAACACCAAAGGATTTGCCTGCCTATGGTAAGGCTTTTATAGAAGCTTTAAAAAAATAAAATTTATAAAGATAAAGTTGCCGATGTCCTTTCATCGGTAATTTTTTTTGCTTATAATATAGTTATTAAATTAGCAGTGAGGTAAAAGAAATGGAGAGAGTAATTTTTCATATCGATGTAAATAATGCCTTTCTTTCTTGGAGTGCTGTTTATAGACTCTCTAAAGGGGAAAAGCTTGATATAAGAACCATTGCCTCAGTTATTGGAGGAGATGAGGAATCTCGAAGAGGTGTGGTTTTAGCCAAATCCAATTCTGCAAAGAGATATGGTATTGTAACTGGAGAGAGCATTTTTACTGCCAAAAAAAAATGTCCTGAGCTTAAGGTATATAGCAAAAATTTTGAGGCTTATAGATACTATAGTGAAGAGGTAGTGAAGATATTTGAAGAATATACAGATCTCATTGAAAGATATTCTATAGATGAGAGCTTTTTAGATGTTACTGCAATTGCTGGAGATAATCCCTATGAATTGGCCTATGAGATTAAGGAAAGGATTAAAAGGGATCTAGGCTTTACGGTAAATGTGGGAATATCCGATAATAAAATTTTAGCAAAAATGGCCTCAGAATTTGAAAAGCCAGATAAAATTCATACCTTATATAAAAGTGAGATAAAGGAAAAGTTATGGCCTCTTCCTGTTGAAGAGCTTTTTATGGTTGGAAGGCAGGCAACTAAGCGACTTAAGGATATGTATATCTTCACCATAGGAGACTTGGCAAACTATGAACCTTCAATCTTGAAGCAAAAATTTAAAAGCTATGGAGAGATGATATGGAAATATGCAAATGGTCTTGGCCCAGATGAGATAAATCATATAGAAGAGGATGCTAAAATAATAAGCAACGAAATTACACTTCCAAAGGATATACAAAGCAAAGCAGAGGCTGAAGAGGTCTTTTTAGAGCTATCTCAAAAGCTAGGTAGGAGGATAAGGGATATGAATCGCTTTTGCAGCACCATAGGAGTTCATATTAAGACATCAGAGTTTATTAATTACTCCCATCAGAAAAAGCTTTCAACTGCTACTAATTCTACCAAAGTGATTTATGAAACAGCTATAGAGCTTTTCAATAAAAAGTGGCAGTATGAGCCTGTCAGGCTTTTAGGAATATCCCTTTCCAATCTTTGCGAGGAGGTTATTGAGCAGACTAGCCTCTTTGAAAGTAATACAAGTATTAATATCAAGAGTCAAAAAATAGACAAGATTATGGATGGTATAAAGGATAAATATGGAGAAGAAATAATCAATAGATTATCCTACAATAAGAATAAAAAATAAAAAATGGAAGAATGCTTAAGAATTAACTTAATTAGCTTTATTTTATCAGTGTATTTAGAAAGTAAAAGGACATTATAATAGTGTAAGCTTCAATGAGAGAAGGCTCCATAAGGAGTACAAATCTCAAGGCTTATGCTTTACCAAATCAAAACCAAAGGAGGAATAGGCGATGGCAAGAAACAGAGTTCTAGTCCCCGAATCTCAAGATGGTCTATCCCGGTTCAAGGCAGAGGTTGCCCGAGAATTGGGAGTGCCCTTCAGTGATTATAATGGTGATCTCACATCAAGACAATGTGGATCAGTAGGTGGAGAAATGGTAAAACGAATGGTAGAGGACTATGAAAATAAGTTAAAATAACTTACTAGTACTTTCAGAGGGTTATTTTAAGTCTAAACTATTTTCACGAAAAGGAGAATGGATTATGGCTGAGAATGTACCACCAGAAAGTTTATACCTCTACCAAAATTAAAAGAGAGGATTTATGGCTTAGGTCATAAATCCTCTTTTTTGTATAATTTTAATAAATTAGTTTAGGCTTTATCCTTCTTTCTCTTTATCATAAATGTCTTCTATGGTAAAATGAGAACAGAAGTTCGTTCTTTAGGAGGGAGATGGCTATGGACGGAATAAAGATACTTCATTTTGCAGATATACATTTTGATAGCCCTTTTAGTGAGCTTTCTGCATCTGCTGCAGAGCAGAGAAAGGAAGATTTAAGGGAAACCTTCGGGAGAATAATTGATACAGCTAAAGAAGAAGGAGTTCAAATTATTCTCCTTCCAGGAGATATTTTTGATAATACTACAGTGATGAAAAGCACTTTGGATTTTATAATTAAAAAGTTTTTAGATATACCCAATATCAAGGTTTTTATTGCACCAGGAAATCATGATCCCATTAATAATAAATCTTTTTATAAGCTGATTAACTGGCCAGAAAATGTTTATGTATTTAAGGGAGATTATAGCTATTATAAGCTTCCAGAGCTTAATACTATTGTTCATGGTATTGGCTTTAAGGAAAGCCATGTAAGGGAACCACTTCTTAAAAATATCATAGCTAAGGAAGACAGCTTTATTAATTTAATGGTGCTGCACGGCGAGCTTTCTAACGGAAGCATAAATGATTATAACCCTATCACTCTAGAGGATATAAGGAATTCTAATATGGATTATATAGCCTTAGGACATAGGCATGGTTATTCAGGAATACTTAGAGAGGGTAAAACCCACTATGCTTATAGCGGTAATATAGAAGGAAGAGGCTTTGATGAGCTTGGAGAAAAAGGGGTTATTATTGGAGAGATTTTTAAGGATAGTGTTAAATTAGATTTTTTACCTCTTCAAAAGCGAAAGTACTATATTTTGGAAGCAGATATAAGTGGTCTAGATACCTATGAAGAAATTGCATCAAAAATTAAGGGTCTAGCTTCAGAAGAGGCAAAGGAAAACCTTTATAAAATATTTTTAAAGGGAGAGATTAAGGAATATTTTATTCTTAATACTGATATTCTCACTTCTAAGCTTAAAGAAGACTTTTATTTTATTAAGCTTGTAGATGCAACCTCTATTTCCTTTGATTTAGAGAGCCTTTCGGAAACCTATACTCTTAAGGGGCTTTATGCTAAAAGATTAATCAAAAGCATAGAGAAGGCGGAGAAGGGGGATAAGGAGCTTTATGAGGAGGCGTTAAAGCTTGGGATACAGGCTCTCTCAGGGGGTGAATTAAGACTAAGATGATTATTAAAAGGGTTAGGATAAAGAACTTTGGAAAGCTTAAAAATAGAGATATAAAGCTTACAGAAGGAATTAATATAATATATGGTGAAAATGAACAAGGCAAGAGCACCCTTCAAGGCTTCATAAAGACAATGCTTTATGGCTTTTCTTCCACACGGACTAAGGATGTAAAGAACAATGACAGATTAAGATATTCTCCTTGGAGTGGAGAGAGAATGTCAGGAGAAATTCTCATAGATCATGAGGGAAGAGAGGTAGTAATTAATAGGACCTTTGGGAGCACTAAAAAAGAAGATGGTATTAGTGTTGTTGATGCTCTTACAGGAAAAACTATAGAAAAATTAAAGGATTATAGCCCGGGAAATTCACTTTTAGAATTAAATAGTGATGCTTTTGAAAAAACCTTAAACATTAAGCAGCTTAATTCATATATATCAAAATCCAAGGAGGATGATCTCCTTCAGAGAATATCCAATCTTAAGGGCAGTGGAGAGGAAGGCGTATCCTATGATAAGGCTCTTCAAGATTTGCAGTATGAAAAAAAGCTTATAAAAAATAATAGAAAAAGTGGCAGTCTAGACCTTGCAGAGATTAAGCTATCACAGCTATACGAGAAATATCACAAATATCTAAGGCTTAGTGAGGAAAATATTGAGAGTAGGCTAAAGTTAAATACTTTGTTAGAAAGTCGCGACCAGCTAAAAAAAGAAATCAAAAATTTAGAGATATATAAAAGACATATTAAAAAAAGCAAGCTCCATAAGGAGTATAAGCAAATAGTAGAGTATCTTAAAAAAAGTGAAAATTTAAAAGAAGAAAAGCTTCAAGCACAAGAAAAACTTATTACTTCAGAAGGAATGATTGATGATTTATTTATTAAAAATTTAGAAGAAGAGGCTTTTCAGTATACTAAACTTAGAGATGATATATTTGAAAGACAAGATGAGTTAGAGGACAAAAAAGAGCTTTATGAGGATAGATTAAAGCGAATTGAGGAGAGCTATAATGGCTTTATCGATACTGTGGAAGGCTTTGAAGGTGATGTGATAAAGCTTTCTGCAGAAAATGATAGTCTTTATTTAAATCTTAAACAGCAGGAGTCAATTAATGAGGAGCTTGCAAGGTTAAAGGAAGAACTAAGAGTCTATGAGCGAGGGCTAGGACCAATCTTAGATTCTGAGGAGGTATATGAGGAAGGCCAGGAACTTATTAAAAGCTACCAGGAAAGACTTAAAGAGCTGAAGGAAGCTTTAGAAAAGAGTCGAGATTTTCCTTTTAAGAAATTGAAGGCTAAAAAGGATAAAAACTTATTAACTGCAGGCTCTTTAGGGATTATAGGATTAGCTCTTGGAATCTTTGGTATTACCATGACCACTTTTTCCATTGGTCTAAAAACTGTGCTCATTGTAATAGGAGCAGTTTCTGTTCTTGCATCCTTTTTTATATTTTATAGAACAAGGGAAGTATTTAATCTTTTAAAAGAGCATAAAGGTACAGAAAGCTATCAGATAGGCCTAAAAAAATCTATACAAAATATGGAGGAAAGGCTTCAAGAATTGATAAAGAGTTTGAACCTAAGTAGTTATGAAGATTTCTTAAAGTCTCTTAAGATATATAGTCAGGGATCAAAGAGCATAAATGTACTAAAGATTAAAATACAGGATAGAGAAGAGAACCTAAAAGGTAAGGATTTTCAAAAGCTCAAGGAGGATTATGAAGAAAGCAGTAAAAAACTAAGGAGCATTTTAGAAAGAAGCTCATCCAAGAGCTTAGAGGATTTTTTATTAAGACTTAAAGAATATAAAAGGCTGCACATGGAGACTGAGCTTTTGAAGCGAGAAATTATGCACCTTGAAGCTGCGCTAAAAGGGTTATGGGATAACTTTAAATTAAAGGAAGAAGGTTTAAGAGAAAGGCTTAATTTCATTGGATTAAAGGATGTTTCAATGGATAGGCTTCCTTTTGAGCTTTCATCTCTAAGAGAAAAGCTTAAAAAGCTTCAGGAAGTAGAAGGGGAGCTTAAAGCAATTAATGCTACTTATGAAGCTCTACTTAAGGAAAGGGATATAGAAAGCATTAAAGAAGAAGTTATGGAGCTTGATGTGGAAAGCCTTCAGGAAGATTATAGCAATGAGGAAGATATAGAAAATAAAATACGAGAGTTAAACGATGAGTACCTAAACACTGAAAAAGCCATTAAGGATACAGAAAATTTCCTAGATAATCTTTTCAGAGGTATTCCTCCTCTCTGGCAGATAGAAGAGGAGCTAGAGAATACTAAAGAAGAAATTTCTTATTTTAATAGAAGACTGAAGGTTTTAGATATAGCTATAGAAAATTTGGAGGAGAGCTACAAAGAGATTCAAAAGAGTTTTGGACCCATATTAAACAAAGAGGTTGGTAGGATTTTGAAGAAGGTTACAAATGATAAATATAATGAAGTTAAAATATCTGAGGAGTATGCTATTACTTTAAGAGATAGTGAGGAAAATCTTCTTTTTAATGGGGAATACTTAAGCAGTGGTACCTTTGATCAGGCTTATCTATCTCTTAGGCTTGCCATAATAAAACTTATCTTTGGAGAAAAGCAGCTTCCTATAATACTAGATGATGCTTTTATACAGTATGATGATGAAAGACTAAAAAATACTCTCAATTTTTTAAGGGATTTCGCAGAAGATAAGCAGATAATTATTTTTACCTGCCAGAATAGAGAGCTGAAGCTATTAGAAGATAGTAAAATAAATAAAATAATTTTATAAATGTAATTTTTTAAGAGCAGAAGGGATAGTAACTCACTGCTCTTTTTTTGTGACTACAGGGATAAATTTCCATGTTGCTGGATATAATGTATAAATAATATTCCAGGAAAAGGAAGTGTATCTTATGAGAAAAAGAATGTTAACTACTATTTTATTACTGATCATGGCCTTTACTATCATGGGCTGCGGTGAGAAAACACCTAAGACTGACTTTGTAATAGATGATAGCTCAGTAGTCTACGAAGAGGATAAAACTGGTAATAAGGAAGAGGATAAGGATGGATCATCTAAAGAAGAGGAGACCCCTATAGGAAATGACTATTCAGATATTACAATTTCCTCTGTAGGAGATATTTTAATACACAGCGGAGTATATAAAAGTGCTTATAACAGTTCCAAGGGAGAATATGATTTTACCTCGCAGTTTAAGCATGTAAAGCCTATTTTAGAAGAGGCAGATATCGCTGTGGCAAACTTAGAGACAACCCTTTCCGGAGCAGAGACAGGCTATTCTGGATACCCCACCTTTAATTGTCCAGATTCCATAGTAGATGCATTAAAATATAGTGGCATAGATGTGATAGCTGGCTCAAATAATCATCGATTAGACAAAGGTGAAAAGGGGTTTTTTAGAACTCTTCAGGTGGTTAGGGATAAGGGTTTAGATATAATAGGTATGAAAAAAAGCAAGGAAGAAAAATCCTATGTTATAAAAGAAGTAAAAGGAGTAAAGGTAGCTCTTATAAATTATGGGTATGAAACCCCCTTAGGAGATGGCAGAAGGAGTCTCAATGGAATTCCCATTCCTGGAGCTTTAGAGGAGCTTATGGATGTTGTAGATTATGGCAAGATTGAAGAAGGCTTTAAAAGAATAAAGGCTTCAGTGGAAGAGGCTAGGAATGCAGGGGCGCAAGTTACCGCATTATTTATGCACTGGGGCAATGAATATGAAAGACAACCTAATGGAAAGCAGAAGGAAATGGCCAAGAAGCTTTCTGACCTTGGGGTAGACTTAGTTTTCGGAGCTCATCCCCATGTTCTTCAGCCTGCAGAATATATTACTTCGGGAGAGAAGGATACCCTTATATTTTATTCCTTAGGAAATTTTATATCTGCTCAGAGAAAGGAAAGTATAAATAATGTATATTCTGAACAGGGGATGATTGCTAGTGCTACAATAAGATGTTATAAGGATGGGAAAAAGGAAATTCTCTATGGAAGTTACGTTCCTACCTGGGTAAATTATAAAAAGAGTCCAAGTCTTGCTTATGAGATAATTCCAGTAGAGGAGGCACTGATAAGCAGGGAGGGCTTTCTTGGACTTACCGATGGAGATATGGAGAGAATTAATTACTGCAAAGATAGTGTTGACACCCTTATGACCACTATGGATACACAAGCGGTGTTTAAGAAAGAATAGGTTATGGTAATGTATAATCATCTAGCTAATTAATAGCTAGATGGTTTTTACTGTTGACAATAATAGTCAAAGAATATAAAATCATTGTAGATGCAAATGGTTTGCAATTATAAGGAGGATTTTATGGTTAAAAAATTAATTTTAGCAGGAGCTACGGCAATGATGCTTATATCCTTTGCTGGGTGTAAGGGGGATACTACCGTTAACAAAGAAAATAATGATGAAGATAAAATTCATATAGTAGCATCAATAAATCCCATAAGAGAGTTTGCTGAAGCAGTAGGGGGAGATAGGGTTAGTGTCTCTATTCTAGTGCCAGAAGGTGTTGAGGCCCATGATTTCGAACCAAAGCCAAGGGATATAGAACTTTTAGCAAAAGCAGATATATTTGCCTATAATGGTGCAGGAATGGAAAGTTGGCTAAATCAGGTGCTTCAAATTGTAGCTAACAAGAAAAATCTTACTATTGTTGATAGCAGTGTGGGGGCAAATTTAATATATGCTGATGATGAGCATGAAGAGGCTCATGAAACAGGAGAGGAACATGATCATACAGAGGGAGATTATGATCCTCATATATGGCTTAGTCTTAAGGAAGCAAAGCAGCAGTCATTAAATATTAAAAATGCTTTAGTTGCTGTTGACGATAAAAATAAGGAATATTACGAGGAAAATTACCAGAGCTTTGCTGCTAAATTAGATGAGCTGTATAATGAATATATGGAGAAATTTAATTCTGTAAATAATAAGTATTTCATCACAGGACACTCCGCCTTTGCATATTTAGGTAGAGATTTTGGAATCACACAAAAGGCTGTCACAGGAATAAGAGCAGAGGGGGAGCCTACGGCGCAAGCACTAAAGGAACTCACTGAGTTTTCTAAGGTGAATAATATAAAGGTTGTATTTATGGAAGAAATGGCAGCACCAGAGGTTTCAGAAACCATTGCAAGAGAAATTAATGCTAAAGTTGAGAAACTGTATTCTATAGAGACAAAAGAGGATGAAAAGGGCTATATAGACATGATGAGGGAGAACTTAGAAAAAATATATAATAGCTTAAAGTAGTTTTCATTATTATAAAGAGATAAATATATAAAAGGTATGCACTAATTGTGCATACCTTCTTAGTTTTGAAGCTTTTTTGTTGTTTTTATTATAGGCACTGCCACAAGGGATGCACTAAAGGCTTTTAGTAAATCACCGGGGATAAAAGGTAAGATGGTTACCTTTAAAACATAGCTAAGATCTACAGACTTGGAGACTATAAAATTCATATTAAGATAGAAGCCAAGGCTTCCTAATAGATAGATAGTTAGAGTGCCGCAAAGAGAAGCAAGGAGATAGCTCTTAGGACTTGAACCTAACTTCTCAGATATATAGCCTGTAATCAATGCTGCTGCAATAAAGCCTAACACAAAGCCAAAGGTAGGATATAA
Organism: Bacillota bacterium; assembly: GCA_023451395.1. Lineage (GTDB taxonomy): Bacteria > Bacillota > Clostridia > Clostridiales > Clostridiaceae > JAEXZL01. Next base: position 17,230 of record JAEXZL010000034.1, read on the forward strand.
TATAAAGCCTATTCCACCTTTACCTCCAGAAAAAATAGGTAAGCCTGCTAGTCCAATTAATAGATACAAGATCTGCGATAGGGCACCAAGCTTTGCACCTAGTAGCAGAGCTGATAAAAGGCAGAAAAGACTTTGAAGGGTAATAGGAACAGGACCAAAGGGTATAGTAATATAAGCTCCTATAGAGGTTAGAGCTACAAAGAGCGCTATTAAAATTAACTCTCTAGTTTTCAAGTTTTTCATAAAAACCCCCACAATAAGAATCTTCCAATAATTAATTAAATATTATACAACAAAGTATAAATAGTCAATTAATATAAATAATTTAAGTTGTATACAGAGGAATAAAAAGTTACAATAATAATAGATAACCAATATACTAGTAGTGTAACGGGGTTAAAGACATTAGGAGGCTTCTAATTAATGGGGTTTGTTATATTAGATTTAGAGTTTAATAACATGAGAGGAATTTCACATTACTATCCTGAGCTTACCTTAGAGGAGATAGAAAAGGATTGTGAAAATGAGATTATCGAAATAGGTGCAGTAAAGTATGATGTGTATATGAAGGAACAAGGTTCCTTTAAATGCTATATAAAGCCAACGATTTTTTCAATACTTAACCCTAAGGTGAAAGAAATTACCGGTATAACTGAAGAAATTCTAGAAGAGGGAATAACCTTTCAAGAGGCTATGGAGAGCTTTAAAGATTTTTGCGGAGATGGCAATACCCTCTGCTCCTGGGCAAAGGATGATATTGCAGAGCTTATTATAAACTCTAAAGTAAAAAACTATAATCAGCTACATTTCATAAATAAGTATTTAGATATTCAAGAGTATATTACAAAGGTTTTAGCACACAAAAAATCCTTGAGTCTTAAAAATGCTTTAGAGGAGCTAAGAATTAAGGTGGAGGAAGAAAGACTTCATGATGCCCTTTATGATGCTATTTGCACCGCTGAGGTTTTTAAGAGACTTTACAATAGCAGGGTGATTAAAAACTATATAGTTTCTGATGTATATAATATGCCTGCAATAATGATTAGAGATTTTAAGGATATAGAAATAGAGGATAATCTTACTGAAATATCCTGCCCACGTTGTCATATAGAAGCAGAAAGGGAAAATCCTTTAAGGCTGTTTAGCTGGAGATTTTTAGCCTTAGGCTATTGCCCTAAGTGTAGGTCCAGACTGCTCCAGGAGGTTGTAATTAAAAAAACCTTAAGTGGGGAAAAGGTATATACAAATGTCACAAAAATAATAGATGAAAGTGATTATATAAATTATTCCTATAAATTTAAAAAAATAGGCTAAGGAAGGGAGGGCAAAAAATATGAAAAAGAAAACTACCACAAAGCTTGCTTTAACAGCTGCTGCCCTGACAGCACTAGTGGCAATAATTAAAAAAGACAAAGCAAAGAAAGAAAATACAACAACTTAGGTGCTATTATTGCACCTTTTTCCATTTAAGCTTATGAGTTGTAAACAAAATGTTAAAAGAAGCAATACTCCATAAAAGTATGCTAATATATAATTGATTAAAATATAAAAAGATAGGAAAGATACAGATGAATATAGCGTTTTTTTTAACTCCAAAGCATGAAGTGATTTATGAGAATGTGGAATCTAATATGCGTCAGGCTTTAGAGAAGATGGAGAAAAGTGGATATACTGCAATACCTCTTATAGACAAGTCTGGCAGATATGTTGGCACTATAACAGAAGGGGATTTGCTCTGGAAGATGAAAAACACTCAAGGGTTAAATTTTGAGAATATAAATGAGGTAAATATCAAGGAAATACCAAGAAGAGTTAAACATGAGAGCGTATATATTAATGCCAATATTGAAAGTCTTATTTCTCTTGCTGCAAGGCAGAATTTTGTTCCTGTAGTAGATGATAATGGTACCTTCATTGGTATAATAAAAAGAAGCGATATAATAAATTACTGCTACAAGCATATGGAAAATTAAAATTACACCCTCAAAGAATTTTTTTGGGGGTTATTTTTAGGAGGGATAATTATCATTACAATACTTTCACCAGCAAAAACATTAGACTTTAGCGAAACTACTGAGAATTATAACCTGACTACCCCTCTATTTTTAAAGGATTCAGAAATTATAGCTAAGGAATTAAAAAAGCTTTCTCCAGAAGAATTAGAGAGCTTAATGAAGATTTCTTCAAAGCTTGGGGAACTAAACTATAATAGATTTAAATCATGGAAAAAAGAAGAGAAAACAAACAAAGCAGCACTTCTTGCCTTTCAGGGGGATGTATATAGGGCAATGAAGCCTGAGGAGCTAAGCAGAGAGGAATTAGAATTTACTAATGACCATCTGAGAATTTTATCAGGCCTCTATGGGGTGATAAGACCCTTTGATGACATACAGCCCTACCGTTTAGAAATGGGTACTCCTCTTAGTTTTAAAAAATATAGAAATCTTTATGAGTACTGGCAGAGCAAACTGACAGCTTATTTTATTAAGGAGCTTTCAAAGGAAGAAAATAGATATCTTATAAACCTTGCTTCTGTTGAGTATTCTAAAGCTATAGATATTGAAAAGCTCAGCAAGAAATTTGACGTTATAAATGTGACCTTTAAGGAGTATAAAAAGGGAAGACATCAAGTTATGGGAATATACTCAAAGAGAGCAAGGGGATATATGGCTAGATTTATTATGGAAAATAAAATTGATAGGCCTGAAGGAATTAAGGATTTTGATCTAGAGGGATATAGTTTTAACACTGTTTTTTCTTCTGAAAAGGAATATGTTTTTACAGCTAATAGAGAAAAGTAATAAAGCTACCGATGATATTTTTTCATGGGTAGCTTTTTTGCTATGCCTTGATTTAGGAGAGGTAGCTGATGCTCCGATAGATTAAGGTGAAATGAATCGATGTCGCTAGCACTCCGTTCTTTAAAGGCGAAAAAATGAATTGATGTCGCTAGCACTCCGTTCTTTAAAGGTGAAAAATGAATTGATGTCGCTGGCGCTCCGTTTTTTAATGGTGAAAAATGAATTGATGTCGCTAGCACTCCGTTCTTTAAAGGTGTATAATGGACAGAAGTAAATATGAAGTAGAAACTAAGGAGTAGACATTATGAGTAAAGCATTAGTTGTATATTACTCTTTCTCAAATACCACAAAGAGCTTAGCAGAAGACATAGCATTAATTACCGATGGAGATATTAGAGAGCTAATCTCTGAAAAAACGTATTCATTTAACTATAATGGTGCAACAAAAGAAGTGAGGAGTGAAATTGAAAGAGGGTACTGCCCTAAACTATTGTCTGGAAATGAATCGATAAGCGATTATGAATATATTTTTGTGGGAACACCTAATTGGTTTAAATCCTTTGCACCACCTATATTAAGTTTTTTACGAAGTGTTGATTTAAATGGAAAAACAATTATTCCCTTTTGCACACATGGCGGTGGTGGGTTTGGACAGATAGAAATAAATATTTCTAAGGAATGTCCAAACTCAAGGTTTCTACCAGGGTTTGAGACAACCAGTGATTTTGATGATAGCGAAGTTCAAGCTTGGATTGAGAAAATTGGTGTTTTAAGCAAATGAAGCAAAAGGCGGTTTTGAAATTGCATTCAAAACCGCTCTTTTTTATTTGGCACCATTATGACAGAAGGCTTCCATGAATTCAGTGTCTCTTTTCTGTTTTTTAGGTTATTATTATAATAGTGTCGCTGACACTCCGTTTTTTAAGGTGAATAATGAATTGATGTCGCTGACGCTCCGTTTTTTAAGGTGAAATGAATTGATGTCGCTATCGCTCCGAGAGTCTAAGGTGAAATGAATTAACTCTACGGCAACAAAAGAATTTGCCTCCGCAAAGAGATTAAGGCAAATAATGAACTTATGTCGCTATCGCTCCGTTTTTTCAAGGTGAAATGAATTGATGTCGCTAGCGCTCCGATAAATTAAGGTGTGTACTTTTTTAGCTCTTCATTTAGGTCTACTTCACTGAGGGAAGCGAATTCATCTTCTATGGGGTCGCTTTTTGCTAGCTCTTTAAAGCCTGCGGCTTCTGCTTCTTTTCTTTTAATTTTCTGTTCTATTTCTCTTAGGTTTATTCTGTTATAGTCTGTTTGAACTTCTGAGAGAATTTCGTTTACTTTTTTGCTGGCTTCTGCACTGCTGAATCTGGCTGCAGCTTCATCTCTGTAGCTTCGAGTACTTTCAATTTCCTTTTCCAGCTCTCTAAGATTTTCTTTAATCTCTTCAGCCTTGGTCCTTGCTTCAATACAGCTTTCCTCAAGCTGCTTATTTTTCTTATCTAGCTCTAATTTTTTTGCTAGAGCCTTTTTTGCTAAATCTTCATTTCCTTTTTCAAGTGCTAAGCGAACCTTTGAATCGTAGTCTAGAGCTTCCTTTTTAGAGAGCTCCAGCTTCTTGTCCAGTTCATATACATTGGATATTACCTTTGCTGATGTAAGCTTTGCACTATTTAGGGCTTCTTCCATATCTCTAAGCTTCTGATCCAGTAATTCTATTGGGTTCTCAAGGGAATCTAAGGATTTATTTACCTTAGCTCGAAATAAATTAGAAACCCGATTAACTATACTCATAAATCCACCTCCACTTTATATTGTAAGAAAATTTGTAATTAATATACAATATTATAACATATATTAAGGATTTGAAATTGACAATGAGAAATATTATTTAACTTTTAAGGATTTATTTTATATTTTCTCATCTATGGTATAATAACTATTAGAGCGTTACCTAGAAGGAGTGATTAAATTGGCTAATGAAAACAATAACGACCAAAGCATGCAAGACATGATGGACCAGTATGAATTTACAAAAATACATACCGGGGACATAATAAGCGGAAAGGTTATTAAGGTTACGGATTCTGAGGTTTTTGTTAATATAAATTATTTCAGTGACGGAATAGTACCTAAAAACCAAGTGACTAGAGATGAGGATGTAAGCCTTGATAGTATTGTTTCCCTAGGGGATGAAATTGATGTAATGGTATTAAAAACAAGCGATGGAGAAGGCAATGTGCTTTTATCTAAACTAGAAGCTGATAATATTAAGGGTTGGGAAGACCTAGAAAGTTTCTACAATGATAAAAAAACTGTTAACCTTAAGATTAAAGAGGCAGTAAAGGGAGGCGCTATAGCCTATTACAAAGGAATAAGAGTCTTTATACCTGCTTCACAGCTTTCTTTAAACTACGTTGAGGATATTAAGGCTTTTGAGTCTAAGGATTTAGAAGTTGAGATTATAGAATTTGATAAGAGTAAGTCAAGAGTTGTTGCCTCCCGTAAGGTAATTGAAAAGAAAGAGGCTGATAGTAAAAGGGAAGAGCTATGGAAGACTCTTAAGAGTGGAGAAAAGAGAGAAGGAACTGTAAGCAAGATTGTAAAATTTGGAGCCTTTGTTGACCTTAATGGTATCGAAGGCCTTGTGCACATATCAGATTTATCCTGGAGTAGAGTTAAGGATCCAAGAGAAGTAGTTTCTGAGGGGGATAAGGTTACTGTTTATATTCAGTCTGTAGATAGAGAAAAGAAGAGGTTATCATTAGTTTTAAAGGATGTTAATAAAGACCCTTGGAATGAATTTACCTCAAGGTATAAGGTAAATGATGTGGTAGAAGGAAAGGTTACAAACTTTATTGCTATTGGTGCCTTTGTAGAGCTTGTACCTGGAGTAGAAGGCCTTGTACACATTAGTGAAATTTCACAGGAGAATATTGCGAAACCTTCTGATGTACTAAGCATAGGTGCTTTAGTAAAGGTTAAGATTATGGATATTGACACTAAGAATAAAAAAGTATCATTAAGCATAAAGAATGCTACTGAAAGCTCCAAAGAATATTTAAAATATAACGATGATGAAAATGAACTAACCTTAGGAGATCTTTTTAAGGATAAGCTAAAGAATTTTAAGTTTGATGAATAAGAGTGGATCAAATCCACGGAATATATTTTTAAAATTTATATTAATAAAGGGTATAGAAATTGCTTCTATACCCTTGACTATATTTTTAAAAAGAATATTTGATAATGTTTACATGAAGTTATATGGCTTTATAGAGATTTTTTTTATTGCTGTAATTAAATTGTAACAATTATTAATTTAATTGTAACACAAAGTTACCTGAAGTATATTATTCTATAATTGTAAAGTAAATGATTAGGGAATGAATAATTATGAAAAGGGTGATGAAATATGGAAAAGATCTCAGAGAAGAATATTGCATATCCCAAACTAGCTATTAGTCTAATATCAGGATTGTTAATCGGAAGCTTGATACCATACCTTGCCTTTTCTATAACTAGTAATTATGGAGTTTTCTTAATGATAGCGGCTTCCGTAACCATATTATATTATCAAGTTAAAGGGAATGGAGCATTTAAAGAAATAAAGGAAGATCATTTTTTATTTTTAGCAGGCTGCTTATTTGGTTTAATTATGTTAATACCATATATAGCTATAATAAACTTATAGAAAAAAACATAAGATAAAAAATAAGGCTATTTAAAGAAGGGCTTTTATTCTCTTTAAATAGCCTTATATATTTTTTGTAATTAGATTTTTTCAAGCTTAAACATGTTTGTACCTCCAACCATTGCTGTAGGCATACCAGCAGCTATAATGATGCTATCACCTTCTGCTGCAATTTGCTCCTTAAGGGCAATGGTTTTTGCTTCATTAATAACTTCATGAGTATTAGAGAAGTCTTTACTTAGAACAGGAACTATACCAAAGTGAAGATTAAGAGACCTTAGTACCTTTTCATTAGGGGTTATAGCTATAATAGGGCAGCTGGGCCTGTATTTTGAAATAAGCCTTGCAGTGGCACCGCTTTGAGTTGCTGCAACAATAGCTTTCACCGGAAGCTTATTGGAGGTTTGTACTGTGGAGTAGCTTATGGCATCGGCGAAGCTTGTAAGCTGAAGATCCTTAAGCCTTCCTAAGAAAATTTCATATTCTAAATGAAGCTCTGTTTCCAGGGCTATTTTTGACATGGTTTTAGCAGCTTCAATAGGATATGCCCCACTAGCGCTTTCACCACTGAGCATAACTGCATCGGTACCGTCAAAGACAGCATTGCATATATCTGTAGCCTCAGCTCTCGTAGGTCTTGAGTTTTTAATCATAGAATCCAGCATTTGAGTGGCTGTAATAACTATTTTTCCAGCCTTATTACAGCTTTTAATTATTTGCTTTTGAATAAGAGGAACCTTTTCTATAGGAATTTCTACACCCATATCTCCTCTTGCTACCATAATTCCATCGGAGGCATCTATTATAGCGGAAATATTGTCTACTCCTTCCTGGGTTTCAATTTTTGCTATGATTTTAATATCCTTACCACCATGGTTATCAAGGATTTTTCTAACTTCAAGCATATCCTCAGCTTTTCTTATGAAGGAAGCAGCAACAAAATCTACCTCTTGTGCGCAGCCAAAGATAAGGTCTTTAACATCCTTTTCCGTGAGTGCTGGAAGTCCAATCTTAACATTAGGTACATTTACTCCCTTATGATCCTTGATAACACCACTATTTACAGCTGAGCAGAGAATTTTCTTATCATTAATATCAAGAATTTTAAACTCTAATAGGCCGTCATCAACCAGAATACTGCCTCCAATTTTTACATCCTTATAGAGATCGGTGTAGGAAATAGAGCATTCCTTTGAATCGCCCATTATTTCACCATCACAACGGAAGGTAAAGCTCTGTCCTTTTTCAATGGTTGCTGATCCGCCTAAAAAATTATGTGTGCGGATTTTTGGCCCTTTAATATCTAAAAGAATTGCAGTGGGAGTGTTCAATTCCTTTCTAAGGTCTTTTATTAAATTTATGGTCTTCAGATGACTTTCATGGTCTCCGTGGGAGAAATTAAGTCTAGCAGCACTCATGCCAAGATTCATGAATTCTTTTAAAATCTCTGGTGAAAAACTGGAAGGTCCTATGGTAAAGATCATTTTAGTTTTTTGCATTCAAATCACCTCTTTTATTGATTTTACTAAAGTAATTCTATTATTTTATACAGATTATTATAAGTTTATCCTATAAAATCTAGAAAATAAAGGCATTATAATCAAAAGTAGTAATTTTTACAAAGATATTAAAATTATAATTGTTAAAAATACTAAGCTATCTTTAAAATTTTTTTTATTATATACTAATAATATAATTTTTTATTATACAAGGAGGATAATTATGGGAGTTATAAATAATATTGAACCTAAAGAGGTTTTTAATTTTTTTGAAGAATTATCAAATATTCCTAGAGGATCAGGTAATGAAAAGGGAGTAAGTGATTACCTTGCAGCTTTTGCTAGAAAAAGAGGCCTTGAGGTTATACAGGATAAGGCTCTGAATATAATTATAAAAAAACCCGCCTTCTTAGGTTATGAGGACGCACCAACAGTGGTACTTCAGGGACACATGGATATGGTTTGCGAAAAGAATAATGATACAGTGCATGATTTTGAAAAGGATCCTATAAGACTTAAGATAGAAGGAGATTATATATATGCTGATGGAACAACCTTAGGTGCAGATAATGGTATAGCTGTAGCTTATGCCCTTGCACTCCTGGATTCTAAGGATATACCTCATCCTGCTTTAGAGGTTTTGATAACCACAGAAGAAGAGACAGGATTGGTTGGAGCCATGGCTATAAATCCTGAAGATATTAAAGGAAGGATTTTATTAAACCTAGATTCTGAAGAGGAAGGACAGTTTTTAGTAAGCTGTGCTGGAGGCGTAAGAAATAACGTTATTCTTCCTATAAAATATGAAGAGGCTGCACCTACCTGGGAAACCTATGAGCTAAAGGTTAGAGGCTTAAAGGGAGGGCACTCAGGTATGGATATCATTAAGCAAAGGGCAAATTCTAATAAGCTTGCTGGAAGAGTTCTATCATCAATGATGGACAGCTTTGATTTTAGACTTGTGGCTTTAAATGGCGGATCTAAAACTAATGCTATTCCCAGAGAAATGGATGCTGTATTTAAAATAAACACATCTTTAGAAGAAGAACTAAAATCCTTTGTAGCAGAGTGGCAGAAGATACTCTTTAATGAATATAAAGCTGTAGATGAGCACATAAGTATAACTATAGAAAAGATTACTAACAATAACCATAAAGTTTTTGATAAAGAAACAACTCATAAGGCAGTGAAGCTTTTATATCTAATACCAAATGGAATTAAAACAATGAGTAATGATATTAAGGGGCTTGTACAAAGTTCCACAAATCTAGGGGTTGTGATAACCACCTCAGATTCTGTAGAATTCCATAGTGCTGTAAGAAGTTCTGTTGGAAGCTTAAAGGAAGATATTGTTAAGGAAACCACATATTTAGCAGAAGCCTTTGGGGCAAAAATCACATGTCAGGCAGGCTATCCAGAATGGCAGTATGACCCTGTATCCAAGATTAGAACTCTCTGTCAAGAAGTATATAAAAACCTTACTGGTGGAGAAGCAGAAATTGTTGCTATTCATGCAGGTGTAGAATGTGGCTTATTTAAAGAAAAATTTGAGGATATGGATATGATATCCTTTGGACCAAATCTTTATGATGTCCACACACCTAAGGAGCATATGAGTATTTCCTCTGTAAGGAATATATGGCTATTCTTAAAGGAGCTATTAAAAGCTATTAAATAAAGATTCTTACGGTGGTGATGTTTTGAGGCTAAATTTTAATATTGGATTTAGAATATATAAGACAGCATTAGCGATATTTTTATGTGTAGTAATAGCAAATATCTTTAATATCTCACCCTTTTATTCCTGCATTGCCGCAGTTATATCAATGGAAAGCACTGTTGTAAATTCCTATAGAGCTGGTATAAATAGAGTTCAGGGGACGATTTTAGGAGCTATTATTGGTATGGTTTTTAGTACCATAAAAAGAAGCAGTCCCTTCCTTTGTGCCTTAGGAGCAATTATTATTATAGTAGTTTGCAATAAATTTAAATGGAAAAAAGCTATAGTAATATCTAATACTGTGTTTTTAGCAATTATGATAAACCTTACTTCTAAAACACCTTTAGAATATAGCTTCTTCAGAATTCTTGATACCATTTTAGGTATAGTTATTTCAGTTTTGGTTAACTATCTGATTTTTGCACCTAAGCTTCATGAAAGAATTTTGGAGGTTAGAGATGAGATTAATAATAATATAATTTCTAAGTTCAGAGAGATATATGAAAATAGAGAGATAAAAAACCTTGAAGATCTAAGAGCTTTAATTAATAACTATGAAAGCTTAGTAACATCCTTAGAGGAGGAGCGCGTTATATATCATGGAGAGGATCCGGATTTAGATAGCTTTAGTGCACTCATTAAAAGCTATGAGATAATATTTATTTATTTAGAAGCTTTACTTCTTTTAAATAAGGATATGTGTTATTTGTTAAAGGAAAATGCTCTTGGGATATCCTCCTTAATAGGAGAGGTATATTTAGAGGCTCCATCTAAGGAATTAGAAAGAACAGAAGAAAATATAATATTTAATTACAATATAAAAAAGGCCTTAGAGACCTTTAAGCTATGCTGTTAAAAAGAATCTGAGATGAAAATCTCAGATTTTTTTGAATGAATTAGAATTTTTTAAAAAGGATTTTTAATTAGAGGTGTAGAATTATACTTCAAGAGGTGATAATATGTTAGATTTAACCCTTAAGAGTGATGATATTATTATATCAAGCATAGGAAAAGAGGATGCCCTAAAGGTTCAGAGATTGATCGAAGGGCAGGAGGATTACCTTGATGAAGATAGCTATATTAACTCCATTAGATTTGATGAATTTATGAAAAGATTTATAGAATATTATATTACTGAGAATGAGATATTTTTTAAGATATTAATGGATGACGAAATTATAGGAGTGGTAAAGGGAAGGCTAGAAGGGAAGGAAGATAAAGAACTTTTCTTGTGGTTTTTTATGTTAGATTCAAAATATCGGGGCTTAGGTATGGGAAAAGCTATTTTGAATATTTTGATTGACTACTTTAACCATACCTTAGGTGTTAAAATATTTTCTTCAGGGGTATGTTCTTGCAATGATAAAGCCATAAGGTTTTGGGAAAATAATGGCTTTAAACCTGTAAGAGTTACAAAAAATTTCTTCGAGGAAATGGAAAATAATAAGGATCTTATAATATTTAAAAAAATAGTTTAACGAAAGGCTCGGCAAAAAATGTCGGGCTCTTTTTAGTATATATTCCTTCCCTATGAAATAAATATTAGTATCAAACTAAATATTGTGGGGTGGGACTATGAGATACACAAGATATAACTATAAAAAGAAAAATAATAATAGCTATAAGGTGCTTACAATCTTTATACTCTTACTTCTAATTGCTTTAGCCGTTGGAAGAGGGCTGTCAGGATATTTTTTAAAAGGAATAGGGTTAAGTGATGACAATAAGAAAGGTAACCCTGAAATATCACAGGGAGAAACTTTGGATGCTTCTAAGAGCTTTGTAATATTTCAAGCGGGCTTATATAGTAAACAAGAAAATGCTGAAGCTATGAATAATAGCCTTAAGGATAAATATAATTCATTTATAATTTCTGATGGAGATAAATTCAGAGTAATAGTTGACATAGAAAGAGGAATTAATGCTGAAAGGCTTGAGAATGAGCTAAAGACTCAGGGAATAGCCTATGCAAAATCAAATATTTTAATAAATAAGGATGAGCTGTCCAAGGAGGAAATTGCTGAATCCCTAGATGCACTTATGCAGTACTATGAAAAGCTGAAAGAAGGGCAAGTGCTTGGGGTTAAAACAGAGGATTTAAAAAAGTGGAGTAGTGAACTTAAAAAGCCTGATGACAGTGAAGCTAATATTAAGGAGCTTCAGGAGATTAATAATTATATTCAAGCCTTGCCAGAAGAATTAAATAAAGATGCTGTACCAGGCCTTGTGAACTTTATATATGGAATACTTGTTAAATTTAAAGCTTGATTTAAAATTTAATTATAATATGAACAGTAATTTAAAGGAGTCATAAAACAAGGACTTTTAGCCCTTGCTTTATGACTTCTTTAAATATTTATTTACTTTTAAATGCTATAATAATAAAAGTAAAAATATTTTTAATTGAGGTATTTTCTCTTGTTTACAGTATTATTAAATGTTAAACTATATAAGATATAAAGCAGAAGTGGGGGATATAATGAGTACTTCTAAAAAATCATTTTCCTTATTGTTATTTGTAATCTTAGGCGCAATTTCTGGCAGCATTTTAGGAGAATTTTTGGGAAACTATATTCCTTCATTAAAAATATTAAGTACAGTTTATAGTATAGGTACAAATGCTCCTATTTTTGTAGACTTGAAGGTTTTAACCTTAACCTTCGGTATTACATTTAATTTAAACATAATGACTATTATTGGTGTAATAGTGTCAATAATAGTATATAGAAAGTACTAGGATGTGATAGCTTGGATATAATCTTAGCCTCTGCCTCTCTCAGAAGGCAAGAGCTCTTAAATAGAATAACATCTGATTTCAAAACGGTAGTTAGTAATTTTAATGAAGAAAGTGTTAGGTACAATGGAAATGCTAAAGATTATGTTGTGGAGCTCTCTAGGGGGAAGGCACTAGGAGTTTCAAAGGAAGTAGACTCTAATAGTATAATCATTGGAGCAGATACAATTGTATTCTTTCAAGGTACTATATTAGGTAAGCCCAAAAGTGATGAAGATGCTTTTTTCATGCTTTCTGCTCTAAGTGGAAGCTGGCATGAGGTTTATACCGGCATAACTATTTTCAATAATAAAGAGAATAGATATCTGTCAGATTATGTATGCACTAGAGTGAAGTTTTCTAAGCTTAGTGATACAGAAATAAGGGAGTATATAAAAAGTGGAGATCACAAAGATAAGGCTGGTTCTTATGGAATCCAGGGTGCTGCAGCTCTTTTTGTTGAAGAAATAAACGGGTGCTATTATAATGTAGTAGGTTTACCTCTAAATAAACTTAGCCGTATGCTAAAAAGTTTCGTATAAAATAGGGGATGGGTAATTTAATTAAAGGAGTATTACATGGAACTGAAAAAGGAATTTCATAAACACCTTCGATTATCAGATTTACCCTCAGAAGAAAGACCGAGAGAAAAACTCCTTAAAAATGGAGTGGAAACTCTTACAAATTCAGAGCTTTTAGCTCTAGTACTTCGTACTGGAAGCAGTAATGAAAACATAATACACCTATGTGACAGAATTTTGTCAAAGTCCTTGGGACTAGAGGGGTTGTTGAGACTCACACCTCAGCAATTCATGGAAATAAAGGGCATCAAAAAAGCTAAGGCAGCACAACTGTGTGCCATAGCAGAAATTTCTAAAAGAGCTATGCAAATAGAAGCTAAGAAGACTCAAAAAGTTACCAGTCCCACGGATGCAGCCACTTTAGTAATGGAAGAAATGAAAAATCTTAAGCAGGAGGTATTGAAGCTTATCATGCTCAATACCAAAAACTGTGTAATTTTTAAAAAAGATATTTTTATAGGAAGTCTAAATTCATCAATAGTACATCCAAGAGAAATTTTTACTGAAGCAGTGAGGTTTAATAGTGCATCCATAATAATATGTCATAATCACCCCTCCGGGAATCCAGAGCCAAGCAATGAAGATATTAACATAACTTTGAGGCTTAAAGAATGTGGAAGGCTTATGGGGATTGAATTAATAGATCATATTATAGTTGGGGGAAATACTTACGTAAGCTTAAAGGAAAAAGGAATAATCTAACATGAAAGGGGAATAAAAATGGCTTTATTTGGAATGACGAAAGATATGGGTATAGATTTAGGAACGGCTAATACATTAGTATATGTTAAAGGAAAAGGTATTGTTTTAAGGGAGCCATCAGTTGTGGCTATTAATAATATAACAAAAAAAGCTCTTGCAGTTGGTAGTGAGGCAAAGCTTATGATAGGTAGAACACCTGGGAACATTGTTGCCATAAGACCACTTAAAGATGGGGTTATAGCTGATTTTGATATTACTCAAACAATGCTTAAAAAGCTCATTGAAAAAGTGACAGCAAAGAGTGCCTTCACAAGTCCGAGAATTATTGTTTGCTTCCCATCAGGAGTTACTGAGGTAGAAAAGAGAGCTATTGAAGAATCAACAAGGCAGGCTGGTGCCAGAGAAGTAGTTCTTATGGAAGAGCCAATGGCTGCGGCTATAGGAGCAGGACTTCCAGTGGATGAACCCACAGGTAGCATGATTGTAGATATGGGTGGAGGTACCACTGAAATAGCTGTTGTATCCCTAGGAGGAATAGTAACAAGTAAATCTCTTAGAATTGCTGGAGATGAACTTGACCACGCAATAATTAATTATATAAAGAAGGAATACAATCTTATGATTGGTGAAAGAACTTCTGAAGCAATTAAGATGGAGCTTGGATCTGCATTTAGAGTAGATGATGAGGAAAGGACTATGGATATTAAGGGTAGAGATTTAATATCAGGTCTTCCAAAAACCATAGAGATTTCAGAAACTCAAATTAGAGAGGCACTTAAAGAGCCTATATCATCAATTATTGAAGCTATTAAAACAACACTAGAAAAAACTCCGCCAGAGTTAGCAGCAGATATTATGGATAAGGGAATAATGCTTGCAGGTGGAGGTGCTCTTTTAAGAGGACTGGATATGCTTATTAATCACGAAACCCATATGCCGGTACATATTGCAGAGAACCCTCTTGACTGTGTAGCTCTAGGAGCAGGGAAGGCTTTAGATAATTTTGATAGTATAGCTAGGGGTCAAAGAGGCTAGCTATGAAGCTTTTCAAAAACAAACTGGCAGTAACTATTATAGTGCTGTCAGTTACCTTTTTAGGGTTAATTGGGTTAAGTGTTAAAAAAGATAGCAGCAGTGTTTTAGTGGGTGGTGTAGGTTCGATTTTTAATCCTATCCAAAAATTAGTGTATGGCATAAATGTTAAGGTTCAGGATTTTATGTATTTTGCTTTTAACTTTAATGATGTAAGAGAAGAGAATAAAGCATTAAAAAATGAAAATGAAAAGCTTAAATCAGAGCTTTTAGACCAAGAAAATATTAAGAGTGAAAATGAAAGGTTTAGAGAAATGTATGATTTCTCAAGTCAGAGAGCGGAGTATAACTATGTAGGAACTAATATAATTGGCCTTTCGGGAGATTCATATTTAAATAGTTATACCATAGATAAAGGTATGGATGTGGGCTTAGCAAAAGGTATGGTAGTGATAAGCAATAGAGGTCTTGTTGGTCAGATATCTAGAGTGGAAAGGAACTGGGCTATTGTTGATACCTTGATTAACGAAAATATTGCTGTAAGTGTTACTGTTCAAAGTACCAAGGAATCTGTTGGTATTCTAAAGGGTTATAGAGATGGCAACAATAGGCTTTTAGCTAAGGTTTATAATCTTCCTTTAGATTCCGAGGTTAAGGAAGGAGATATTATCTCTACCTCAGGACTTGGACAGATATATCCTAAGGATATAAAGATTGGTAAGGTTATAGCTGTGGAGGAAGATAAGGGTAAGCTTATGAAGGTAGCTACAGTAGAGCCCTTTGTGAATTTTGAAACTCTTGAAGAACTTTTTGTAGTTATACCTCAGGACATTAGAAATATTCAGTACTAAGGGGAGATTATATGAAAAAAACGATATTGGCTTTAATTTGTATTTCTCTTATGATTTTAGATAATACCTTAGTACCTTTTTTTAGTATTAACACCTATTACCCCAGCCTCTTACTGGTATTTATCCTTTGCTATTCTATGGTTAGCGATAAGTGGGATGCTTTGGGGATTGGAGTTTTTGCAGGTCTTTTGCAGGATATATACTTTTTTCAAGGCTTTGGGGTAAATGCTTTTGTTAACATGATTTTATGTCTTTTAGCTTATTCTGTAGGAGAAAGTATTTTTAAAGAGAGAAAGTTCATTCCTGTAGTAGCTACCTTCTTTCTTGCGTCATTAAAATACTTGATTATCTTTATAATATTATATATATTGGGTATCTACGTGAATATAAGAGGAATACTTTATGTAGGAGTAACCTCAATGATTGTAGCCTTCTTTTTCTATAAGCCTATCTACAAGCTTTCAAATAAGGATTATATGAAAAGAGATTGGAAATTTAATGAATAGGTGATGATTAGTGAAAAAAAATAAAGGGGTTAAGGTAAATAGGTATACAGCCTTGATCATATTATTATTTTTGATATATGGGGCTATATTATCAAAATTAGTTGTTTTGCAAGTTGTAAAATATGAGGATTATAAGGATAGAGCAAATAATACCTCAACAAGACAGATAGCTGAGCAAGCTCCTAGAGGAAAGATTATAGATTCCACAGGAGCTATTCTTGCTGATAGTAAGCAGAGCTATGCTGTGCAGTATATGGAGACAGATGAGAGCAAAAAGGTGTTCTTCGACACAATGACAAAGGTATTTGCTATGTTAGATGAATTAGGTGAAGTCCAAACTGATGAGTTTAAGCTTAAATTAGATGAGTCTGGACATTTTTACATGGACTATAACTCCACAGATCCATCAGCCATTAGAACAATGGATTTGCGTTTTAAAAAGGATAGAAATATGGATTTTTATCTAAAGAAAGAAATAGAGTATTTTAAAGATCTTGATGAAGATAAATATTCTGAGGAGGATCTTATAAAGCTTGATGAAGAATTACTGGCAGTTACTCCTGAGGATATGTTTTATAGGTTGGTAAAGCAGTATGAGCTTTATAAGCTTGTAACCCCTAACCCATCAGAAGAGGAAACTGCTAAATATAATAAGATGACTGGTAAAGAAATTACAGATATGTTATTAGAAAAGTATTCCCTAAAGGATCTTAGAAGGTATGTAGTAATAAAGGATGCAATAAAGATGCAGAGCTATTCAGGCTATAATCCTACTACAATTGCTACTAATATATCCGATGAAAGCGCATTTGTTTTTATGCAGAAGCTCAATGATCTTCCAGGGATTGATGTGAGATATCAGCCTGTAAGATACTATCCTTATGGAAGTATTGCATCCTCAGTGATTGGTTATATGTCCTCAATCAATTCCACACAACAGGAGGAGTACGAATTAAAGGGTTATGATGCATCTACAGATAAAATTGGTGTAAGCGGCATTGAAGCTGCCTTTGAGGATAGACTTAAGGGTACAAAAGGCGGAACAACGGTAAAAGTTAATAAATACGGCAGAATTAATGAAGAGCTTTTTAGCCTTGAAGCCTATCCAGGAGAAAATATTCAGCTTTCCTTAGATATAAATCTTCAGTATACTGCTGAAAGGGCGCTTCGAGAAACTTTAGCTGATATACAGAAGAAAAGAGTAATAGATAATGGAAAAAACATTGTTGCTAATGCAAACAGAGGAGCAGTAGTTGTTACTGAAGTGGATACAGGAAGAGTATTGGCTATGGCAAGCAATCCTGATTTCGATCCTAATATCTTTACTATACCTGGGCTTCTCACCGATGAACTTAGTAAAAAGTACTTTACTCCAGACTATGAGGCTTATGCTAAAGAGTACATTAAGCGTACGGGGTCAACTAAGTCACCGGAACAGCTTTTTTCTGATAATTATACTGTAGATACTTACGATATTTATCCAAAGCCTTTCTTTAATTATGCTACTCAAGCTCTAGTTCCTACAGGTTCTACCTTTAAGTTTGTTACTGCTACAGCAGCTCTTGAAGAAGGTTTGGTAAATCCTAGTGAAAGAATACTGGATCAAGGTATATTTAATAAGTATCCAGAATTCACCAATTATCAAGGTAAGTGTGATATTTATCTTAGAAACGGAGGGTCACATGGTTATGTAGATATGGCCGAGGCCTTCAGGGTTTCCTGTAACTATTATTTTTATGAGCTGGCCTATAGGCTATATAAAAAAGATGGTATTGATAAGCTGGCGGAGTATGCATGGAAGCTTGGTCTTGGATATAATCCTGAAACTGCTACTTCAGCAAGCACTGGCATAGAAATATATGAAAATAAAAATGGCCAGGTATATTCAAGTAATGCCTATGCTAATTTAGTTGCAAGCATGGCAAAATTTGATATAGTGGATATGCTTTCATCAGGAACCTATACCTATGCTCCATCCATGGGAAAGAAACATAATCCTTTTAACATAGTGTATAATTCAAAGGATGATGAAGGCCTTGCTAAAGCAAAGCAGGATATTAAGGATTATGTAGCACAGATGTTAAAGGAAAAAGGCAATGGGGGTAATAACGATGATGACCTCATTGAAATAAAAGAGGAGCTCATTAAGAAGCTAAAAGTTCTTGTCTCACAGTACGAGGAAGCTGATAGAGGTAAATATACAGATAATGACTATGATAATGCAGCCTTTAATGTAGCAAGATATATAGTTTATGATAAGGCTGGAGATATAAGCTCTCCTGGTAACCTTACAAATAGTTCTATAGGCCTTGGTATGAATCAATTTACCCCTCTTCAATTAACCAATGCTCTGGCAACGGTAGTTAATGGAGGGAAAAGATATCAAAGCCATGTTGTGGATAAAATATTAAGCCCAGATAACGAGGTAGTAGAAGAATTTAAGCCAGTTATTATAGAGGATCTACAGCTTAAGGAATCTACAGTTAGAGCAGTAAAGGCTGGTATGGCAAGAGTTCATTCCACTGGAGCCTTTGCTAACTTCCCAATTCCTACTGGAGGTAAGACTGGTACTGCTATCTATAGAAATGATGCCAAAGACATAGGAAGAACTGACTATGGTGTTTATATAGCTTTTGCACCTGTAGAGAATCCAAAGATTGCAATTACAGCTGTTCTTTATGATTCCGCTCATGGTAGCAGTGTTGCTCCTGTAGTTAAGGCTGTTATGGAAACATATTTTAGGGATATAATAAAAACACAGTACCCAGGCTATAGCTCCGGAACAACCAGCTATACCTTAGATCCTCCGGTTACACAAGTTTATACCGGAAAGGAATAGAAATATATTTATAAGCTGCAGACCAAAAATCTGCAGCTTTTGTGTTAATTTTAAAATTATTTGATAAAGACTTATAGCTTCATTACTATTTTTATAATTTGTTGTAAAAATCAGAAGGATTTATCTACATTCTGTTGAAATATAATAGAGTATGGCTTAAGGTTGGAGGTTTCATATGCTAGATAAAAGAATTATTATAAAAGGAAATAAAGATGGCTTAGTTGCAGTAATAAATATGTATAAATTTAAGGACTTTGAGGAAATGCTTGAGGTGCTAAAGGATAAGCTTTCTCGAGGTAAAAAGTTCTTTAAAGGAGCAACGCTAACCATAAATATAAATCTAAAGCTTATAGATGAATCTCATATGAAGAAGCTTAAGCATATACTTTTTGAGGAGTTCCTCATACAGGATTGCATCTTTGTAGATAAAGAGGAGGCAGCTAATAAGAGCTTTAATGGGGTTTCGGAAGGAAGAACAAAGTTTTTCACGAAAACCATTCGAGGAGGGCAAACAATTGTTTACCCTGGTAATGTTGTGATAATTGGTGATGTTAACAGCGGAGCAGAGGTTAGAGCAGAAGGTAATATCGTGGTGCTTGGAAGCCTTAAAGGTAAAGCAAATGCAGGTTCCACTGGAAATGAAAAGGCTTTTATTGCAGCTTTTAATCTTCAACCGGAGATATTGCAGATTGCAAATATTATAACCATATCCCCGGAGGATGAAGAAAAGCCAGCATATCCTGAGGTAGCAAAAATTAAAGATGGGGTAATTGTCGTTGAACCGTATTTACCCAATAAATATAATTATTAACATAAATGGAGGGGATTTAAATGGGTGAGTCTATAGTAATTACATCAGGAAAAGGTGGAGTGGGCAAAACCACTACAACTGCGAATATTGGTACAGCACTAGCATCTATGGGTAAAAAGGTTGTGCTTATAGATGGTGATACTGGTCTTAGAAACCTAGATGTTTTAATGGGGTTAGAAAACAGGATTGTATACACAATTATTGATATTATTGAGAACCGCTGCAGGACAAAACAAGCGCTGATAAAGGATAAGAGATTTCCTAACCTTTATTTACTTCCTACAGCCCAAACTAAGGATAAGACAGATATAAGCTCTCAACAGATGCTTAAGCTAGTTGAGGAGCTCAAGGAAGAATTTGATTATGTGATTATAGATTGCCCTGCTGGAATAGAGCAAGGTTTTGAAAATGCAATTGTTGGAGCTGACAGAGCAGTGGTGGTTGTTAATCCTGAAATAACATCCGTGAGGGACGCAGATAGAGTTATTGGTAAATTAGATGCCAAAGGACTTGAGGATCACCAGGTAGTAATAAATAGGCTAAATTATGAAATGACTCAAAAGGGTGACATGCTTGATATTAGTGATATTATAGAAACTTTATCTGTTAAACTCCTAGGAGTTGTACCAGATGATAGAAATATTACTGTATCAACTAATAAGGGCGAACCAATAGTATTAGATGATAAATCCTTTTCTGGAAAGGCTTTTAGAAATATAGCTAGAAGAATTACTGGAGAAGAAGTTCCTCTTATGAATCTACATCAAGAAAGCGACGGCTTATTTGGAGCCTTAAAAAAATTATTTAAAAAAGGTAAGTAAGGAGGGGAGAAGATATGGAATTCTTTAACAAACTTTTTTCTAGTAAACCAAGACCTAAGGACGTGGCTAAGGACAGACTTAAACTAATACTTATACACGATAGAGGTAATCTATCCCCTGAGACATTAGATCAGATTAAAAGTGAAATTTTAGAGGTGTTGTCTAGGTATATTGAAATTGAGCCAGCTGATGTAGATATTGCTGTTACTACATCAGAAAGCCTAGAAGGGGCAGAACCATCCCTTGTGGCAAACATACCCCTTAAAAATCTAAAGCAAAAATAGCTAAGAACATATATTAAGAACATATATATTGTATGTGGGATTATTAATCTTTAGAGGATAGTGCTTACTATCCTCTGTTTTATGTTCAGTGAAATTCCTCAGATATTTATAAGAATAAAAGTTCTAAATTGATAAAAGTGAATTAATAGGGTGAAATATTGACTTATGATGTTATATTTGTCGTATACTCTGTGTATGCAATAAACTTAATTGCTTTAGAGAAGAATTAAGTTTATAATATTATATAGTTTTATTTGTCTTTTGGAGGTCTTATGCTGAATAAATTTAAAATGGATACAAAGCTTTTACGTGAAATGGACTGGACCATACTGATTATATCTATTATCATCCTTTTGTATGGCGCTATAAATATATATATTGCCTCAGGGTTCTACTATATGAAGCTTCAGCTCATATGGCTTGTTTTGGGACTATTTGTTGTTTATGTAATATTACATATGGATTATACCGTTGTGAAAAATTATGTAGTAATTATTTATTGGGCATCGGTTATACTTCTTTTTGCCACTATTTTCATAGGATCAGTTGTTAAAGGTGCAAGAGGTTGGATTTCTTTAGGAAGCAGAGCTATTCAACCAGCAGAATTTGCAAAGCTTGGTATGATGCTCATGCTGGCAAAAAAAATAGATGATATGGATGGAGAAATTAACAATCTAAAAAACTTGGCAATCTTAGGGTTATATGCTGCAATTCCCATGATTTTAATAGTTATACAGCCAGATATGGGGATGACCATGGTTTGCTTTTTTATAGTCCTTGGAATGCTATTCGTAGCAGATCTTGACATGAAAATAATTGGAGGGGGACTAGCATCTATTGCCTTTTTAATAATAATGGTATGGAATTCTCCCATAATGCCAGACTACTGGAAGAGAAGATTAACCTCCTTTATAAATCCTGAAGCAGAAGAGCTGAACTCAACTCTGCAGCTTCTTCAATCTCAAATCGGAATTGGTTCTGGAGGAATTTTTGGAACCGGTGATGCTTTAGGGGGCAGCAGCAGTTATGTATCACAGTTTGTTCCAGAATCTCATACAGATTTTATTTTCTCTATTATTGCGGAGAACTGGGGCCTCATTGGAGCGATAGTCTTACTTTTTCTTTATGGAATTTTAATATATAGATTGATAAAAACTGCTCGGGAGGCTAAAGATCTCTTTGGTTCCTTGATAGTGGTGGGAGTTACCTCAGTATTTATGTTTTCAGTCCTTCAGAATATAGGAATGACCATTGGAATTATGCCTATAACAGGTATTACACTGCCTCTTGTGAGTTATGGAGGTAGTTCGGTGCTCACAACCTTTATATCAATAGGTATGGTTTTAAATATTTCTATGAGGAAAAAGAAGATTAATTTTTAATTTAAAGGGGATAAGGGTTATGGATATTGCTTTAATTGCTCATGATCAGGCTAAGGATGATATAATTGAATTTGCACTTCGTTACAAAGAAATACTTAAGAGACATAAGCTTTATGCTACAGGGACTACCGGTAAGCTTCTTAACGAAAAGGTGGGCCTTGAGGTCAGTAGGTTTTTGTCAGGCCCTTTAGGGGGAGACCAGCAGATTGGAGCTAAAATAGCTACAGGAGATATTAATTATGTTATCTTCCTAAGAGACCCATTAACGGCCCAACCCCATGAACCTGATGTTTCTGCACTTATACGGCTCTGTGATGTACATCATATTCCTATTGCTACCAATCTTGGGACAGCAGAAGTGCTTATGAAAGGAATAAGAGATTTGCTATAGAAGAGAAGGGAATGATTCCCTTCTCTTTTTCTATAGTGAAATAAGGGGATTATTCTAAAAGCTTCCCTCTACAAATATATATAGTATAAAGATTAATTATAAAGCTCAAAACCAGTGTTATTAAAGGGTGAAAAATTGGAGAAAAAGAGGGAAAGAATTATGGGTATATACAATTCAAACTATGAAAGTTATTATGCTACTTTAAAAAATCAAAATACACTAAAAGGAAAGAGACCTTCAGGCAGGACAATTAGAAATGAAGAAAAGAGCATGGTGGAAATAATAATAAAAAGGATAATTCAGGAGCTTATAGGGGTACTCTGTCTTTTTATTTTCGTCTTATCAATAAAATATATAAATTTACCACAGACTCAGGAGCTATACAAATATTCTAAGAATCTTGTGGACAAAAATTATGATATAAGTGCAATTGTGAATACAGTAAAAGAAGTTAAAATTGAAGACTTAAAAATTTCTGCGGAGGATTATATTGAAGGCTTAAAAGCAAAGATAACAGGAGGGAAAACTCTTAAGGAGAATGCACTAGGATCTTTTGTTAAACCGCTAGAGGGAAGTGTTATTAAGGCCTTTAATGAAGAAAAGGAAGGCTTTTCTATAGCTACAAAGGAGGGAGTAGTATTAGAATTTAACGCTCCTTCAGAAATTAAAAGCTGTTTTACTGGAACTGTTAAAGGCGTTTCCGAAGATAAGGACCTTGGTCAGTATGTACATATTGATCATGGAAATGGAATAGAAATTAAGTATTACTACTTAGAAGAGGTAGCAGTAGTGGAAGGACAGAAATTAAATACAGGAGATTTATTAGGAAGAATCACCTCTGGAAATATAGAAAATAAAGGGTATCTATACCTTCAGGTTTTGTATATGGGAGAGGAAAAAAATCCTGAGAATTATATAAAATTAAAGTAATAACATTAAATAGGAGCAGATAATGAATAAAAAGACCCTAAAGCTTTTGCCTCAAATAGCAATAATAATCATTATATCCTTTCAGAGTGAGATGCTTATAGCCTTTCTATGGGTAGTTCTTCACGAAGCTTCCCACTATGTAGCTGCAAATATAATGAAGCTTAAAAAGGAAGAGGCTGGGTTCCATCCTTTAGGAAGTTATCTTATGTTAAAGGATTTAGATTATCTGAGCCCTAACAAGGATATAATCCTATCAGGGATTGGTCCTCTGTGCAATTTGATTTTTGCAGTATTTTGCTTAGCAATTTATAGAAGCTACCCTTCAGAATTCCTTTGGCTATCTTTTATAAGCAATATTGCTCTTATGATTTTTAATCTTCTTCCAGCCTTTCCTTTAGACGGATCAAGGATATTAAGGGCACAGCTTAGCAAAAAAATGCTATATAAAAGGGCATATAAGATTACTATTTATTCAAGCTTTATTGTAAGCGCGTTACTCTTAAGTGGTTTTATTTTTTTGCTTTTTTTTAAGAAAATAAATCTTACACTAGGGCTATCTGCAGTGTATATATTTTTTTGGACTCTCAGGGAGAAGAAAAGGATAATGTATATAATTATGGGAGATGTGGTGAAAAAACGCAGGAGATTTATAAAACAGAGATATATTGAAAACAAGAGCCTTTCCTTAAGTAATACCCTTACCTTAGCTGTGGTATTAGGGCTTATAGACAAGAATAAATATAACATATTTCTTATCTTAGATGATGATATGAAGGTTTTAGGGGAGCTATATGAGGAGGACATAATCTATGGGGCTAAGGAGTATGGTAATATAACCTTAGAAGAGCTAATGAAAAAAGCTGAATATGAATCCAGGCTTATAAGAAAGTAATATTTGTTTATTATGTAGGTGGTGCAACTGCCTATTTTTTTTGAGTTTCTTTTACTTTTGCTACTCCTCTGATATAATGAAATGAATGATTTTTTACAGAGATGAATCTGTTTAAATTTAACTGTAGTAGATTATTTATAATTTACATAGGTTTGGAGGAAAAAACTTAATGAACAAAATTACTGATGATATATTATGTAGGGTAGAAAAGCCAGTGAGGTACATAGGAGGAGAGTTAAATAGCGTTATAAAAGATAGGGAGAAGGATTATATACGCTTTGGCTTTTGCTTTCCTGACGTCTATGAGGTAGGAATGTCTCATTTAGGAACCAAAATTCTATATCACAGCCTTAATCAAAGAGAAGATACCTACTGTGAAAGAGTTTTTGCTCCCTGGCCAGACATGGAAGCAGAGCTTAGAAATAATAATATATCTCTTTATTCCTTAGAGAGTAAAGCTCCAATATCAGATTTTGATATTCTTGGGTTTACTCTTCAATATGAGATGAGCTATACAAATATATTAAATATGCTAAACCTTGGGGGAATTCCTTTAAGAGCTTCAGAAAGAGGAGAGGAACATCCTCTAATAATAGCAGGAGGTCCCTGTGCTTATAATCCTGAGCCTCTTTATGATGTTTTTGATGTCTTTCAGCTAGGAGAAGGAGAAGAAGCTATTTCAGATATCATTGAAGAATATAAACTAGCAAAAGGTAAGCTTACTAAGGAAGAGCTTTTGCTAAAGCTATCTAAAATAGAAGGCATATATGTACCATCTCTATATGAAGTAACCTATAAAGAGGATGGGACTATTTTGGAGTTTAAACCAAAGTATCCAGGAGTTCCAGAGAAAATAAAAAAGAGATTTATAAGTAATTTTGATAAATCTGAGTTTCCAGATAAATTTATAGTTCCTTTTACAGAGGTTGTACACGATAGAGTTATACTAGAGGTTTTTAGAGGCTGTACTAATGGTTGTCGCTTCTGCCAGGCAGGGATGCTTTATAGACCACTAAGAGAAAGAAAGACAGAAACTCTGTTGAAGCAGGCAAAGAATCTTCTAGACAGCACTGGTTATGAGGAAGTATCCTTAAGCTCCTTAAGCACCTGTGACTATTCAGATATACAAAATCTTGTAAACACTCTTATTTTAGAGCATGGAGGTAACAATGTATCCGTAGCACTGCCTTCAATTAGAGTTGATGCTTTTTCTGTAGATTTGATTAAAGAGATACAAAAGATTAGAAAAACAGGACTTACCTTTGCACCAGAGGCAGGTTCTCAAAGAATGAGAGATGTAATAAATAAGGGCCTTACAGAGGAAAAGATATTAGAGGCAGCAAGAAGTGCTTTTGAAGCGGGCTGGTCCACATTAAAGCTTTATTTTATGATTGGACTCCCTGGGGAAACCTTGGAAGATTGCAGGGCAATTGGAGAATTGGCAGAAAAGATTGCCGATGAGTACTTTAAGGTGCCTAAAAATATTAGGAATAAGGGTCTTAAAATTACTGTAAGTACATCTATATTTGTACCTAAGGCCTTCACCCCCTTCCAATTTGCAGCTATGACTCCAGTAGATGAGGTTATAGAGAAAATAAAAGCTGTGAAATCTGCTATAAAGGGTAGATCAATAGTCTATAATTATCATCAATCAGAGGTGTCTTATTTAGAGTCAGTCTTTGCAAGAGGTGACAGAAGACTTTGTGACGTTCTTATTAAAGCTTATGAAAAGGGCGCAAGATTCGATGGCTGGTCAGAGTATTTCAAGGAAGAATATTGGAAAGAGGCCTTATCAGAATGTGGTGTAGATGGAGATTTTTATGCCTATAGAGAAAGAAGCTATGATGAAATACTTCCTTGGGATTTTATCGATATAGGAGTTAACAGAAGCTATTTAGTAAGAGAAAATGAGAAAGCTAAGGAAGGGATTTTAACCCAAAACTGTAAAATTGGATGTACTGGTTGCGGTATTAATGTAAACTTTAAGGAAGGGAAGTGTTTTGAGGGTGCGGTACTTAATTAAATTCTCTAAAGAAGGTGAGCTAAAATTCTTAGCTCATCTGGATATGATGAGAACCATTCAGAGAGTAGTAAGAAGGGCAGCCTTACCAGCAGCTTATTCCCAAGGCTTTAATCCTCACATGGCCCTTTCCATTGCACAGCCACTGCCAGTGGGGGTCTATTCTAAAGGAGATTATCTGGATTTAGAGCTTACGGAACCTGTTGAAATAGATACTAT
The DNA here is from genome assembly GCA_023451395.1 of Bacillota bacterium. Lineage (GTDB taxonomy): Bacteria > Bacillota > Clostridia > Clostridiales > Clostridiaceae > JAEXZL01. The sequence continues at coordinate 43,972 of JAEXZL010000034.1, forward strand.
ACTTGAAGGTATGAATGAATGCAGCACTAGGGGAATTAAATTTTTGCAAGGAGTTATAATACCAGAAATTGAAGGTAAAAAGGCTCCCCAAGCCATGGCATTGTTAGAAGCAGCACGATATACTCTAAAGCTTAAAAGCAATGATCCTTCTGCCCTTTCAGAGGAGCTTTCTAAGCTTCTTGAAAGAGATAGTCTTATCACTCTTAAAAAAAGCAAAAAAGGTGAAAAGAATATAGATATTAAGCCTCTAATCAAAGAAATAAAATTCTGGCCAAAGGAGGAAGTATTAGTTATAAATGCTCTCTTAAGCTGCGGAAGTAGAGAAAATCTTTCACCGGAGCTTTTGGCAGAATACCTTGTAAGGGAACTTCCTTCTGCTAGTAAAGGTACCTTTGTTGAAATCTGTCGTGAGGAAATGTATGCTTTAAAGGAAGGTAAGCTGATTAACCTAATCAGCTATATGAAGCATGAGTAAGAAGGATATTTTTATTGAAAGAAGAGAAGGCCTTTTAAGAATAGCAATTAAAGAAGAGGATCTTTTGAAAGAGTGCTATGTAGAAGAAGATATGAATAAGCCTATGGCTGGTGAGATATATAAGGGGGTAGTAAAAAGCATAGTTCCTTCTATGAAATCTGTATTTATTGATATTGGTACTGGTAAAAATGCTTATATGGTCTTAAAGGATAAATTAAAAAAAGGACAGGAGCTTTTACTAGAGATTATAAAGGAAGAATATCAGAGTAAGGGCGCTAAGGTATCTAGCTCTATTTCCCTTCCTGGAAGGCTCTTAGTTCTTCATACCTATGATAAAAGCATAAGCTTTTCAGGAAAAATTCATAATGAAGCTTTTATAAGTTCAATAAAGAATTTTATAATCAAGCCAGAGGAAATAGGTATTACCATAAGGACTAAAGCGGAAGATTATCCTATAGAGGATATACAGGAGGAACTCTCAGAGCTTTACGAGAGCTACCAAGAAATCATAAGAGCCTTTACATATACTAAGGGACCTAGGAGACTTTCCGGTAATAACAGCATACTTTTTAGAGTCCTTAGAGATATAACCTCAGAAAATACATCAGCTATTTATGTAAATTCTCAGGAGGATTTTGAGATTATAAAGGAAAGCCTAGATGAAAGAGTAGATATAAGTCTAGACCTTTATAAGGGAGATAGAACTCTTTTTGATTATTATGAAATAGAAAAGGATATACTTAAGCTTAGAGATGAAAGAGTTCAGCTTCCTGGAGGAGGAAATATTGTAATTCAGGATACTGAGGCTATGGCAGTTATTGATGTTAACACCGCCAAAAGCCTTAAGGGGCAAACCTCCATAGAAAACATACTCATAACTAATCTTGAGGCTGCAAAGGAAGCTGCAAGGCAGATTAGACTTCGAAACATAAGTGGAATTATCCTCATTGACTTTATCGACATGCACAAAGCTTCTCACAGAGAAGAGGTTTTAAAGCTTATAAGAGAAGAATTTGCTACTGATATAAATAAAACTGTTATTTATCCCTTTACAGAGCTAGGGCTTGTACAGATAGCAAGAAGAAGAAGAGGAATTGGAGTAAATGATTTTATTACAGAGCCCTGCATAAGCTGCACAGGTAAAGGCAATCTATTTAGTATAGAGTATATATCCCTTCTTATAGAAAATGAAATAGTTAGAATAGCCTACAATAATAGCAATGTAGAAAATATCCTAATAGAGCTTAAGGAAGAGTATAGAGAAAGCCTTGAGAGGAATATTGACCTCATAAAAAAAAGGCTGAGGAATAAGCCTTATAACTATTACATCAAATTCTCAAAAAAAGATTTCTTAAAGGTAAAACTGATGATTTATAAGGAAGAATTAGAGGAAAAGGATGGAAAGCTTCTGAGGCTAGAGCTGTAAATATATTTCTTTACAAAGGGTTGCCTATATGGTAAAATTTCTTTTGTAGCGCACACCGTAGGTTTTTTAGAAACAACTCTTAAATGGTTGTACCTTTAGGTGGCGAATCCGTTATGAGGAGGTGTATTCATGTACGCAGTATTAACAACCGGTGGAAAGCAATACAGAGTTCAAGAGGGAGACGTTATATACGTTGAAAAGTTGAACGCTGAGGTAGATTCAACAGTTGAGCTTACAGAGGTTCTTGCGGTTTCTAAGGAAAACGGAGAATTAGTTGTTGGTAAGCCAGTAGTTGAAGGAGCTAAGGTTGTGGCTAAGGTTTCTGGTCAAGGCAAACAAAAGAAAATAATTGTTTTCAAGTATAAGCCAAAGAAAGACTACAGAAGAAAAATTGGTCATAGACAATCTTACACTAAATTAACAATCGAAAAAATCGAAGCTTAATTATGACCACAGTTAAGTTTGGAATAAAGCTTGGTCAAATAGTTTCTCTTTCCTTGAAAGACCATGCAGGCTATGGAGAAAGTGGCGAAGATATCGTGTGTGCAGCCTTATCTGTCCTTTCACAGTCAATGGTTCTAGGAATAGAGGAAGTATTAAAGATTGATCTTAAGTATGAAATCAAGGATGGCTTTTTAAGCCTCAATATTGAAGAAAATACCCCTAAAGAGATTGAACTCTGTCAGGTACTCCTTCAAACAATGCTTAAGAGTGTTGAAAGTATGATAGTTTCGTACAGCGATTATATAAACCTTGAAATAGAGGAGGTGTAGTACCATGTTAATAATGAACCTTCAATTGTTTGCTCATAAAAAAGGAGTTGGTAGCTCCAAGAACGGTAGAGATTCTGAGTCTAAGAGATTAGGTGTTAAATCTGCAGACGGAGAATTCGTTCTTGCTGGCAACATATTAGTAAGACAAAGAGGAACTAAAATCCATCCCGGTGCTAACGTAGGCAGAGGTAAGGATGATACTCTATTTGCTAAGCTAGATGGTGTTGTTAAGTTTGAAAGAGTAGGCAAGGACAAGAAAAGAGCCAGCGTTTATCCAATAGATGTTGAGGCAAAAATAGCAGAATAGTTTCAAAGCACCCGTAAGGGTGCTTTTAATTTAGAATTGGAATTTTCAATTAATATTAGTTAGATTATAATATTTATAAGGTACTTTAGTGATAATATGATATATGACTAAGGATATTATTAAGGAGTTGATTGAATGTTTATTGATACCGCAAAATTATTTGTGAAATCCGGAGACGGAGGAAATGGATCAATTTCCTTTAGAAGGGAAAAATATATACCTCTTGGCGGTCCCGATGGCGGTGATGGAGGAAGAGGTGGAGACGTAATTCTTCAAGTAGATTCTCAGATGACAACACTTCTGGATTTTAAATATAAAAGAAAATTTGTAGCGGAAAAAGGAGTTAATGGCTCCGGACAAAAATGCTATGGTAAGGATGGAGAAAATCTTATTGTAAAGGTTCCAATGGGAACTGTTATAAGGGATTTAGAAACAAACAAAATCATGGCTGATCTTTCCCATCCAGGAGATAAATATGTAGTATGCCGAGGAGGTAAAGGTGGAAAGGGTAATACTAAATTTGCTACTCCTACAAGACAGGCACCTCATTTTGCAGAGCCTGGAATGCCAGGAGAAGAGAGATGGATAACCCTTGAGCTTAAGCTTTTGGCGGATGTTGGACTCTTAGGCTTCCCCAATGTAGGAAAGTCTACCTTGCTTTCTGTAGTTTCAAAGGCAAGACCTAAGATAGCAAACTATCATTTTACTACCATAGTACCAAACCTTGGAGTAGTTAGTGTGCCGGGGATTCAACCCTTTGTTATGGCAGATATACCAGGAATAATCGAAGGAGCAGCTGAGGGTGTAGGCTTAGGGCTAAACTTTTTAAGACATATTGAAAGAACAAGACTATTAATCCATGTGGTAGATATATCTGGAATTGAAGGAAGGGATCCCTTTGAGGATTTTTTAAAGATTAATGAAGAGCTTAAAAAATATAATGTAAAGCTTTGGGATAGACCGCAGATAGTAGCTGCCAATAAGAGTGATATGCTTTATGATGAAGAGGTCTTTGAGAACTTTAAGAAAAAGCTTCAGGAAATGGGCTATAATAAAATATTTAAGATCTCTGCTGCAACCAATGAAGGGGTAGAGGAGCTCATGAAGGAGGCAGGTGAGATTCTTTCTCAAATACCTGTAACAGAGCTTGAAATATCAGAAGAGGATAAGTTTGTTCCTGAGGACAAGAGATTTACCTATAATATTACAGAGCTTCAGGAAGATGGTCTTAAAATATTCAGCATTGAAGGTACCTTTGTTGATAGATTACTCATGGCTGTAAATGTAAATGATCCAGATTCTTTAAAGTATTTCCATAAGGTTCTTAAGAATAAGGGAATTTTAGAAGAGCTTAGAGAGCTTGGAATAGAAGATGGAGATACTGTTAGACTGAACGATTTTGAATTTGAATTTATGATGTAAGGAGAGATGGTTTTGATTACAAGCAAGGATAGAGCTTTTTTAAGATCTTTAGCTAACACTATAACCCCTATTTTTCAGCTAGGGAAAAATGGTGTAGAGGAAGCCTTTTTAAAGCAGATAGAGGATGCTTTAGAGGCTAGAGAAATAATCAAATTAACTGTTTTAGAAAACAGCGGTTATACTGCAAGAGAGGCTTCAAATGAAATCTGTGAGGCCATAGGCTGTGAAGGGGTTCAGGCCATAGGAAATAAGGTAGTTCTTTATAAGGCATCTAAGAAAAATCCTAAAATAAAACTCCCAGGACAAAAGTAAGATTAAGATGAAAAAAATTGGTGTATTGGGAGGGACTTTTAATCCCGTACATAATACTCATCTTTATATAGCCTCTGAGGCTAAAAGATTACTTAAGCTTCAGGAGGTAATCTTTATTCCTGCGGGAAATCCTCCCCATAAGGATTCTAAGGGAATTACAGAGGCTGTAATAAGAGGGGAAATGACTAAGTTGGCTATTAGGGATTACAAGAACTTTACATTATCGGAATATGAGATTAATAAAAAGAGCTGCAGCTATACCTATGAAACCCTTCAGTACTTAAAAAATCAGTGCAATGATACGGAACTGTTTTTTATAACCGGTGCAGATTCGCTGATAAATCTAGATAAATGGAAGAATGTACCGGAAATTTTATCTATGGCCACCTTAGTGGTATTTAGGAGGCCTGGCTATACCTTAGAGGAAATAATTAATAAAAAGAAAGCAGTAGAAGAGCAATATAACTGCAAAATAATTCTTTTAGAGCTTATGGAAATGGATATATCCTCCACAGATATAAGAAACAGGATAAAAAATAATGAGGAATACAGATTTTTTGTACCTGAAGCGGTATACAGCTTTATAGAGACCCTAAAGCTATATAGATGATAAAGATAAGAGGTAGATAAAATGTGGAGTGAAAAAGACATAGAAGAATACCTAATGAAGAATTCCCAAGAAAAACGATTTGTGCATATTTTAGGAGTGGTTGATACCTCGGAAAAATTAGCGGAGTTTTATGGAGAGGATATACAAAAGGCAAGACTTGCAGCATATCTCCATGACTTAGCAAAAAGTATGGAATCAAAGGACCTCATTTCTTTAATTGAAGCAAATGGCTATGAGCTTTCACAGGAAGATAAAGATATGCCTGAGCTTCTTCATGGGCTTGCTGGAGGAATCCTTGGAGAAAAAATTATGGAGATAAAGGATGAGGAAGTATTTAATGCTGCAAGGTATCATACTACTGGAAGGGTAGGGATGAACCTTCTAGAAAAAATTGTTTTCTTAGCAGATTACATAGAGCCTAACAGGTCTTTTCCTGGAGTTGAAGAAATCAGAGAGCTTGCTTATAAGGATATAGACGAAGCTCTATTAAGAGCTTTTGACAATACCATAGTTCATGTTATTAAAAAAGGAAGGCCTCTTCATTCACGAACCATAAGATCTAGAAATTATTTACTTAAAAATAAGCTGTAGAGGAGCTCTGCCATGAGTGAAATTATACAGATGGTTAAAAAAGAAGAAGAAGGCACTGTTATAAGAG
>JAEXZL010000102.1 GCA_023451395.1 Bacillota bacterium
CTGTATATAGTTGGAATAGCTAGAAAAAATGCAAATTCAGCACCAGTTACCGCAGATAGTCCCACAATCCAGCCTCCTACTATAGTTGAGGCGGACCTAGAGAATCCAGGCCATATAACTGCCATAATCTGAAAACAGCCTATAATAAATGATTTTTTATAAGAAACCTCATTAAGGGGAACTATTTTATTATTATCTCTGTATTTTCCTTCGGCATATATCATCCATAATCCACCTATCACTAAAGCTAGAGCTACTGGAAGTGGCTGCATAAGATAGTCTCTAACCTTCTGATGAAAAAAAATACCGGTAATAGCTGATGGTGCTAATGCTACGAATATATTACTCCATAGTCTAAAACCTTCTCCTCCAGGAGCTAGGGTCTTAAAGGAATTAATAATTTTATCCTTGTAGAGTACAACTATAGCAGAAATGGCACCAGCCTGAATAACAATTTCAAAGAGCTTTTCAAAGGGGCCTTCAAACTCTATGAATCTACCTATTATTATCATATGCCCTGTAGAGGAAATAGGAAGAAATTCAGTAATGCCTTCTACAATTGCAATGACTATACCTTTCAAAATAAAAAAAACGTCAATTTCCGTAAAAATCACCTCTTGTTCCGAGGGCAAGCAGGTGAGTATTTGCCCATATAGTAATGTTTGTATACATAATCTAATATTGTATATCAATATTATAAGCAATAACAAAATAAAAAAAGATACAAATAGGTTAAAAATTGATAGCTTTTTAGTATCTTTGTGAAAGAGTTGAGAGAATTAAAATAATCAGAGTAAATTAACTAATAGGAATGAAAATCCTATGCTATAATCATCTTATAATATACAGATAGAATTTTGGAGGTATTTTATGAAAGTGGAAAGGGTTAAAAAGGTTATAAGCTTTATGGAGAAGGAGGGGCTAGAGCAGATACTTGTTACTTCTCCTGCTTCTATATTTTATCTAACAGGAAGATGGATTGAACCAGGAGAGAGAATGGTAGCCCTCTATATAAATATACAGGGAAAAAGAACCCTTATAGTTAATGAGCTCTTTCCCTTTGAAGCATTGGAAGGCTTAGAGCTACAATGGTATAAGGATGGGGAGGAGCCAGTGGATAAGCTTCTTTCTCTTGTGGATAAAAATAAGGCTTTAGGAATCGATAAGCTTTGGCCTTCACATTTTTTAATAAAGGTAATGGAAAAGGGAGGAGCTGCTTCTTATAAAAATTCATCACCTATAATAGATAGGGTTAGAATGATAAAGGATGAAGAAGAATGTGACCTTATGAGAAGAGCTTCGAGGCTTAATGATGAGGCGATGGAGAAGCTAATAGAAAATGTAAGTGAAAACAATAGTGAAAAGAAAATGGTTAATACACTTGGTGACATTTACCAAAGTATTGGGGCTGATGGCTTTTCCTTTTCTCCTATAATTGCCTACGGGGCTAATGGAGCTGACCCACATCATAGCTGCGATAACAGCATGCTAAAACCCGGTGATAGCATAATTCTTGATATAGGTGGAATAAAGGATTTTTACTGCTCAGATATGACTAGAACTGTTTTTTATAAAGAGGTGTCAGAGGAGCATAGAAGAATTTATAACATTGTTAAAGAAGCTAATTTTAGGGCCATTGAGGCAGTAAAACCAGGAGTACGTTTTTGTGATATAGACAGGGCTGCTAGAGAGGTTATAGAGAAGGCTGGCTACGGAAAATACTTTACCCATAGAACAGGTCACTCCATAGGCATAGAGGTTCATGATTTTGGTGATGTAAGCTCTGTAAATACTGATAAAGTAGAAGCAGGGATGATATTCTCCATAGAGCCAGGGATATATCTCGCTGGAGATTTTGGAGTTAGAATAGAGGATTTAGTTCTAGTTACTGAGAATGGAGCAGAGGTTTTAAACAAGGTTTCAAAGGATTTGATAATTGTAGAATAAAATGGGTAGAATTTTATAAAGATATTCAAGGGCGGCTTTCATTGTGATGAGAAAGCTGCCCTTTGTCTGTTATCCTTTGAAGGACGGCAGGATAAATTCTTTGATATGAATTTACATCCACAGGAAATTATCAGTGTCTGCTCCAATTTCAAAATGATATTTCACTATACCCAAATCTACCTTTGAATAAAACCCTCCTGTTGACTTTGCAGCCACTTTGCCATTTTCAAGGGTAATCATAAACTTCTGCTGATTAATAGCTGTTGGCGCAAGTAAAACAGCTTCCATTCCACTTCTAAACCAGCTGGGCATATCGCCTTCCACTTTACAAACTGAATCAAGAGGTTTGCTTTTATGGGACACACCCTGAGTCTTGCCATAGCCAAGAGATAAAACACATACAAGTTTTTCACCCTTATTAATTATATGTTTGCTTTTTCTCTTGCTGAATGTTAGGGCTACCCAACAGGTGTTCAAACCAAGCTGCTGAGCTTTTAGTACAATGCGTTCGCCGTAATAGCCTACCTTTTCATCTAGATCAGCTTCCTTTTTGCCTACTAATGCAATATAGTTTTGTACATTGTTAAACTTGCCATAGTGGGCCATAAAGCCACCAAAGGCATCAGGCTCATTGGTGATGAGCTGAATATGAAGTCCACTTTCCTTATTGCAGGCTTCGATTTCTGCTAGAAGTTCCGTAAGTACCATACCCTCTATTTTTTGGTTGGTATAATCCCTTACTGAATGACGATTTTTTATTGCTTCGATAATTTCCATAACTATACTCTCCTTATAATTCGATTATTTTGGTTTAATCATTATCGTCCTCTTTCTTTAGATATCCTGAACAATTGGCTTTCTGAACGATATCATAAACCTGATTGATTAAGTTTTTCAGTTTTCCCCATTCTGTATCGCTGGCATCCATATAGTAGAAATTCATCGTTCCCTGACGACGCATAGTGATGATTCTTGCGTCCTTTAGTATTTTCAAATGGTGAGATACAGCAGGACGGGATAGATGGGTGCGAGCGGTAATTTCACCGACACGTAATCCCACCAGTTCACTTTCCAAAAGGGTCATTATAATCTGCTGGCGTGTTTCATCGCCTAAGGCAAGAATAATGTTTTGACATTCCTTGAAGCTTGCCGCAAGAGCAAGGCGATTTTTTGCACACTCGTTCATAGAATCACCTCTCTTAGTTTATTGGTTTGAACCATTATACCATACAAATTATCTAGGTATTCATTGGGAAAGAAAATCGAGACGAAGAAATTTTTACCTGATTATTAAAGTAAAAAAAGAGCAAGGCGGTATAGCCTTCCGCTATACCGCCTTGCTGAGATTAAATTACTTTCTTAATAAAGACTTATCTTTAGAGTCTGCATTTTTTAAAATTCTGAGGTTTTTGGTGTTCTTGGGAAAGGAATGACATCCCTTATGTTTTGCATTCCAGTGATGTACATTATGAGTCTTTCGAAGCCGAGTCCAAAGCCTGCATGCTTTGTTCCTCCGAACTTTCTAAGCTCTAGATACCACCAGTAATCCTCCTCATTAAGTCCAAGCTCCTTCATTCTTTCTTTTAGAAGCTCCAGTCTTTCCTCTCTTTGACTTCCTCCTATAATTTCACCAACACCTGGTACAAGACAGTCCATTGCTGCTACTGTTTTACCATCGTCGTTTAATCTCATATAGAAGGCTTTTATTTCCTTAGGATAGTCTGTAACAAATACTGGTTTTTTGAAGATTTCTTCTGTTAGATATCTTTCGTGCTCAGTTTGAAGATCTATTCCCCATTCTACTGGATATTCGAAGGTTTTTCCGGATTTTTTAAGAAGATCAACGGCTTCAGTGTAAGTAACCCTTCCAAAGTCGGAAGCTACAATATGCTGTAATCTTTCTAGAAGACCTTTATCTATAAAGCTATTAAAGAATTGAAGTTCTTCAGGACATTCCTCCATAACATATTGTATTACATACTTAAGCATATCCTCAGCCAATTCCATATCATCCTTTAGTTCAGCAAAGGCTATCTCAGGTTCTATCATCCAGAACTCAGCAGCATGTCTTGCAGTATTAGAATTCTCAGCTCTAAAGGTAGGTCCAAAGGTATAGACATTTCTAAAAGCTAAAGCATAGCACTCAGCGTTTAGCTGACCAGATACTGTGAGGTTTGAAGACTTACCAAAGAAGTCTTCTGAATAATCAATTTCCCCATTATCGGTTTTTGGAGGATTTTTAAGATCTAAGGTTGTTACATGAAACATTTCTCCAGCACCCTCTGCATCACTACCGGTGATTATTGGTGTATGAGTATATACAAAATCCCTCTCCTGAAAGAATTTGTGAATGGCATAGGCAGCCACAGATCTAACTCTAAACACTGCAGAGAAGGCATTGCTCCTAGGTCTTAGATGAGCAATGGTTCTTAGGTATTCAAAGGTGTGTCTCTTTTTTTGAAGAGGATAATCAGGAGTTGATAAGCCCATTATCTCCACTTCTAAGGCCTGTATCTCAAAAGGCTGTTTAGCATCAGGGGTCTCCACAAGAGTTCCTGTAACCTTTATGCTTGAGCTAATGGAAAGCTTTGATATATCCTTGAAATTTTCTAGCTTTGTATCAAAGACTACCTGTATGTTCTTAAAAAAGCTTCCATCGTTTAATTCGATAAAACCAAAGGCATTAGAGGCTCTTAAGGTTCTAATCCATCCTGAGACCTCTACCTTAGTGCCAAAAAATTCTTTTCCGCCTCTATAGAGACGTTTAACTGAAACTGTTGTCATCTTTGTATCTTCCTTTCTAAAAATTATCTTTGATAAAATTTATCATAAATAAAAAAAGCCCCATCCTAAAAGGGACGAAGGCATTCCGTGGTACCACCCTAGTTGTCATAAATGACCACTCTTGTGAGCTTTTATTGCTCTGGGCTTTATAACGGTACCCCTGCCGTCTAAATCTACTTTCCTAAAGGATTTGGAATTAGATACTCCGAGATGTTCTTCCATATAACTTTTGTATGAACCTCACACCATCGTTCACTCGCTGAAACTACCTTTTATATGTACTCTTCTCATCAATGCTTTTAACTTATATTTATTTTATTTTACATTATGCTACATTAATAATCAACAATAACTTTTACAGTTGAAAGGAGCTGTAAATCATTGATAGATGAAAATAATGGCATTTTATCACAGCTCTATAGTAAGAAGCATATATATATATAACATAGTCTTAATATTGAGGAGTCTTATGACAGAATATTTGCAAGGGATACTTGAGGATAAATACAGAGAGCTCTGTAATGTGAAAAAGCTTCTTGTGCGGGAAAAAAACAGTACACTCCTAGAAGAATATAAAAAAAGCTTTGAAGAAAAAAGTGAAGAAATCCAAGAAGTGATAAGAGAGTGCCAGACTAAGGAAGCAAGAGATGTGCTTATGAGAAAGGTTTGGGAGTAAAATAATAGTTAAACTTAAGGCTGTGAATATTCACAGCCGATTTTTTTAATCCTTATCTAAATTAAAGAGCAACGGATATAGCCAGAAATATGGATTGTTTATGAAGTGATGGCTATGGGGCATATTAAAAGGATTATGGTAGGGAGTAGCATTATAAAAAAATGGAGTTCCATGATGCTTATGCTTTTTATGATGCATTTTATGCTTCTTCTTGCTTCTATTTAATGAATCATCATCTGTTGAATCTTCTGCATCATCAAAAGAATCCTCAAAATTATCGTCCATAGGGGAGAAAAAATTTTCAGGCATCATTGTTACAGGTCCAAAAGGTCTTACCATTGGCATCATAGGAACCATATTATTATCCATAGGAGGCATCATCTGACCCCTAGGAGCATTCATAGGAGGCATCATCTAACCCATCTGAATATTCATAGGGGGCATCATCTGACCCATAGGAGCATTCATAGGAGGCATCATCTGACC
>JAEXZL010000123.1 GCA_023451395.1 Bacillota bacterium
ATATATACCCATAATATAGGGTACTAAAAATGATATGGAAAAAGCTATCATTGTAGGCACGGTGAAAAAGGCAAAATATTTTTTAAGTGTTTTTTCCATAATTCTCCTCCTCAACAATCGTTTTTAAAAATAGCTGGTGAAAAATTAGAACTTAACTTGCTTTTTAAACTATACTGCCCCTTTAATAAAGGGGCAGTATAATTTTTCAAAAATAAACTATTATCTACTTTGCTGCTTTACGTTCACTCTCCCAGGCTGATTTAACTGTGGTAACTACATCCTCCCAGCTCTTTTGACCCTGCGCATATTCTAATAAAGCATCACCAAATTGATTTTTAAATTCTTCACTAGGGAAGGCTGCAAAAGTCCAAGTAGCAGAAGTAACATCCTTTTCCATCCAAGCTAAGACTTCCTTTGCCAAAGGATCAGAAGGCTTTTCATCATCTTTAAAGGTAGTGAATGGAGCTATAAAGCCAAGCTTATTCACCACATAATCCTTACCTGCATCGCTAGAGAAAAGCCATTCCAAGAAATCTACAGATAGCTTCTGCTTTTCTTCAGAAACCTTGCTATTAACTGCAAAGTAATTTTCTGTTCCTACAGCTAAGCCTTGTTTTTCTTCTCCCTCTATACCTGTGTATATCGGTAAGAACTTAATATCCTCCGCTTTTACAGTATTTCCTTCAACCTTGCTAATTTGGCCCCATGCCCAGTTCCCATTTTGAACCATAGCAACCTTGCCCAAAGCAAATTCAGCCATAGAATCATCTACTGACTTACTTCCAAGCATAGTTGCAGCAGTTCCTGAATTTTTGATATATAAATCGAATATATTCTTATAGTTTGTAGCATATTTAAAATCTATAGTGTCAGCAGCTAGGCCAGCAAGTATTGAGTTATCATAGCTTTTATTCTCTGAGAACTCATAATATAATGGAATATTTGCTAAGTGGGTCTGCCATCTCCATTGCTCACCACTCTTTAATGAAGTTGAAGCAAATACACCATCAATTCCAAGCTCTGCTTTATGAGCTGTCATATCCTCTACTACAGCCTTTAAGGTATCATAATTATTTATCTCATCAGTAGAACTAATTTTAACTGCTTTATTAGATAAAGCAAAATATTTTTTCATTGTTGCTTGATTATAAATTATGCCATAACCTTCAACAACATATGGAATACCATAGACCCCATCTCCATCAACTACAGCAAGACTCTTATCGGAAAGACTATTGTAAAGCTTAGTACCCTTCAGATCTAAAGTATAGTCCTTCCAAGATTGATAACCAACTGGTCCATTTATCTGGAATATTGTTGGAGCATCACTCTTAGCAATCTCTGATTTAAGGGTTGTCTCATATGTGCCTGCTGCAGCAGTAACAACCTTAACCTTAACACCTGTCTCCTCTTCATACTTTGCAGCTATTTCATCATATACCTCAGCAATTTCAGGCTTGAAATTTAAAAAGTAAATTTCTTTAGATCCGCTGGAGCTTGCACCTCCATCACCAGTGGAAGAATTACTGCAGCCAGCTGCTATTGAAGCAACCATAACTGCTGAAACAAGTAATGATAGTATTTTTTTCATACTTTCCCCTCTCTTCTACATAATATTTTGACCTGTGCCAAAAGCTCTACCAACTAGGATCCCAATTATCCAAAATACTGATTTGTGTAATCGAAACCGTTATCGGTAACGTTTTCGGTTTCCATATTTTGATAATAGCATGTTATGTAATTGTTTTCAATAGTTTTGTAAATAATATGCACTTTTTACAACGATATATTTAGCTCTATTGAATTATCATATAATAATCATTGAAAAAATAACCAAGCTATCTTTACCCATTTCCCAGAATCACTTTCTCCAACTAAATAACTAATTTCATTGATATTAATTGTAATTTTTGATAAAATCTTTAATATAATTATTTGGCCTTAATTTAAATTGGGCACATTACGATATAATCGGAGGAATACTATGGAGAATAAAAAAAGAAATATACTCATTGATGAAAATTCCATTAAAGATCAGCTAAAAATTACAGCAGAAAAGATATCCAAGGATTACATAGGTAAAAAGCTATATGTTCTTTCATTATTAAGAGGAAGCTTTATCTTTACTGCAGATTTGGTTAGAGAACTGGATTTAGATGTAAAGATTGGTTTTATGACTACTTCTAGTTATGGCCATAATGAAGAAAGCACCGGTGTGGTAAAGATAGTAAATGATATTCCTGATACTATCGAGGGTTATGATGTACTTGTAGTTGATGACATTGTTGATTCTGGTATTACAATGAACTTTGTTCTTAATTATGTTAAAGAAAAGGGTGCAAATTCAGTAAAATCCTGCGTGCTTCTTGATAAACCTTCTAGAAGAATGGTAGATATAAGGCCAGATTATTGCTGCTTTGAGATTGAAGATGTTTTTGTAGTGGGTTATGGACTAAATTACGGTGATTATTATAGAAATATCCCCTATGTATTTAATTGGGAAGAATAACTCTGGCTTGTCCAGAGTTATTCTATTTCTATGGTCTGAATATCAATAGAAGTTCTTGGAACCCTACCTAATATAATTGTCTCAGCTACAGGGATTTCTGAATTATATTCTATTTCTTTATTTTCTATGGGAATAACTAGCTTCATCATTAAATTAACCTTTAAGTATATTTTGTGCCTTGTTTGATTAATACCTGCCGTTTCAAATCTTGACTCGTAAGAGGTATTTATAAATCCTACAGGCTCCATTTTTACCATTACCTTAGGTCCAATATTGGATAATATATTATTTTTTGTGATATAGCCAAGGGGAAATTTAATTCCAATATCCCCTATATCTTTCAAATCTCTTTGAGTATTCAGAGCAATCTGAGAAGAAAGACTATTCATTTTCATTGTATTTGTTCGTACAAGGGTAATATACCCATCGCTATCCTTCTCAACTTTTATAAGCTCATCATAATCAAAGCTCTCAGTATAAACCTCTAGAGCATTCCTATAAATAATCTCAGCAGCCTTTGCCTTCATCTCCCCTTCAGCTATAACCATAACATTTGGTACAATAATTCTATCTAAGGTATAAATTACTATGGTAAGTAATAAAAATATTATTGATAGAAAAAAAAATATTTCTGCCTTATAGCTCTTTTTTTTACGTATAATCATATGAGACCCCACCTTTAATATAATAGTGTAATCATATTATTATTATGCTATAATAAATTGTATTATTTTTATAATCCTAAATTTCTTTTTTCGTTTTATAACTATCTATCGCAAGGAGGAAAACATGGGAGAGAAAAAAAAGAAAAAAAAGAAAAAGTCCCGAAAAGCTGGCAAAGTTTTTAAAATAATTGCCTTGACTATATTATTTTTAATGCTTACAGCAGCAGTGGGTGGAGGAGCTTACATTTATGCAGTAATAAAATCATCTCCGGAGCTTAATGTTCAGGAAATACTTGATCTGGATCAAATATCTATAGTCTATGATGATAGTGAAGCATTTATGGATAATGTACCCACTCAGTATCAAAGATATAAAATCTCTTTAAATGAAATGCCTAAATATTTAAAGGATGCCTATGTAAGCATAGAAGATGAGCGCTTTGAAAGTCATAACGGAATCGATCCAAGAAGAATAATTGGAGCTGTTTATACAGATGTTATTAAAATTCTAAAGGGTCAACGAGGTTTGCATGGTGCTTCAACTATAACTCAGCAGCTTCTAAAAAACACCGTGCTTTCAAATGAGGTTAAAATATCTAGAAAGATTACGGAAATGTATATGGCTATTTCTCTAGAGAAGCAGCTTTCAAAAGACCAAATTTTAGAAGCCTACTTAAATACAATCCCCTTAGGCGGTACAGCCTACGGTGTAGAGGCAGGCTCTTACTACTACTTTAATAAGAGCTCTAAGGACCTAACCTTAGTAGAAGCTGCTTATTTAGCGGGAGTTACACAAAGTCCTACAGGATATAATGCCTTTATAGAAGCAAATATCCAGGATCCTACCAGATATATAAATAGAACAAAAACCGTTCTTGGTAAGATGCTGGAACTTGGAAAAATAACAAATGAGGATTATAATGCTGCAATTGAGCAGGTAAATGCCGGCACTCTTCAGGCAGAGTTTGCTATAACAATTCAAGAAAAGCAAGTTAACAAAAATAAGCTTAATTATGAGTGGTTCACAAGACCTGTAATACAGCATGTAAAAAGGGATTTAATAGAAAAATACAAATATACCGATGAGGAGGCAGAGAACCTCCTAACTAATGGTGGCTTAAAGATATATTCCACCATGAACAGAGAATTACAGGATAATACACAAAATATTTTAGATAATGATCCAATTTTAACTAATGCTTCTAGAGATGATGGTAATGGAATACCTCAGCCTCAGGCATCAGCGGTAATTATGGATTACAAGACTGGACAAATTAAGGCTATGATTGGAGGAAGAGGTAATCAACCAGCCCTCTCCTATAACAGAGCTTATGATTCAGAGCATTTTGGAAGAGCTGCTGGTTCCACTTTGAAACCTATAACGGTTTATGCTCCAGCTATAGATAGCAAATTTGCCACCGCCGCTACTGTTTATGATGATATTCCTTTAACGGGATCTATTTTAAAAGCCTATAATAACGTTGACCTTAAGAATTCTCCAAATAGATACAGTGGTTATACACCTCTTAGAGAAGCAGTAAGGCGTTCTGTTAATATTTATGCTGTTAAATTAGTTAATGATATGGGAATGGAAACCAGCAATGCTTATGCAGAGAAATTTGGTATTAATATGGGTAAAGATAAAACCAGCTTATCTTCACTAGCCTTAGGGCAATTTGATTCTGGTACTACCACCTATCAAATGGCTGCAGCCTACGGTGTTTTTGGTAATAACGGTATATACACTGATCCCATATTATACACAAAGGTTTTAGATAAGCATGGTAATGTAATATTAGAGAGTACTCCTAAGCAAAGAGAAGTTATCTCTCCTCAGGCAGCTTTTCTTACCTATGACCTTCTAAAGGGACCATTAACTTATACTGCTACAAAGGTTAATCTAGGCTCAATGCCAGCAGGTGGTAAGACTGGTACCTCCACGAAAGATAAAGATTTATGGTTTTCAGGTTTAACACCTCATTACTCAGGATCAGTATGGATAGGAACAGATTTAAACGAAGAATTTAAAAAAATTGGCAGTAACAGTGCCTCTGCAATATGGTCAAAAATAATGAAAAAGGCTAACGAAGGTTTATCCACAGAGGATATTCCACAGCCAGATGGAATTGTAAGAGCTTCAGTATGTAACGTATCTGGTATGCTTCCTACAGAGCTATGCAAAATCGGTCATGCTGGCAAGAGTACCGTTATCTCTGAGTACTTCATTAAAGGTACCGTTCCTACAGCTCTTTGTGATATTCATGTTGAGGCGGAGGTTAACTCTTCAAATAATAAGCTTGCTACAGAAAATACACCTGCAGCCCTAAGAGTTAAGAAAGTCTTCATTAAAAGAGATGAAACTCCAGCTAAAGCAGTTTTGGATCAGCAGTATGTTCTTCCTAAAGAAAATGATGATACGCCAGCTGCACCACAAATACCAACAGTTCCTACCACCCCACCACCACCAGCAGTTGATGAAAATGGTGAAGGAGAGGGAGAGAATTTAGAAGTGGAAGATGATGTAGCATCTAATAGATTGAATTCATCAAATTGGGTGCTGGGAGATCTTATCCCCTGGTTATCAAAAAAGAATATTTCTAATTAATATAAATAAGCGTGCATAACTCTGCACGCTTATTTTTTTGACACATAAATATTATCCTTAATATAAAATCTCCAGAGAAAGTCCTTAGCTTCCTCAGCATAATCTATACCTATCCTTTTAGTCTTAACTATCCTTTCTTTCTTTTCCTTAAGGTTATCAAGAATATATATTTCATCTCCCATAAGGCTTCTTCCATTTAGTTCTCTTTGAATATTCATTGCCTTGCAGAGCTTACCAGGTCCTGAAGTGAGATTTATAACATCCCTTCTTTTTAAATCCGCATAGCTCCTACCATATCTATTAATAGCCATTTCCTCTAGCCCTTCCACTGGTTCTATGGCTCTTATTAATACAGCCTCTGGTAGTCCTTCCCTTTCGCAAACTACATTCATGCATTGATATAAACCATAGATCATATAAATATAAGCCCTTCCAGGAGGACCAAACATAACCTCAGTGCGAGATGTTCTTCTATTATTATAAGAATGGGCAGCCTTATCAATTGGACCCCTGTAAGCTTCTGTTTCAACAATCTTTCCCGCAATTTTTCTTCCTTGGTCCTTATGCACAAGTACCTTCCCTAGAAGTTCCTCCGCTACTATCAAAGAATTTCTATTATAAAAACTTTCTTCCAATATCATCATATTATCTTCCTTTGTCTTTATTTTATATTATTATATCCATTATTTCATAAATAAAAAACTAGCTTCAGGAAGATTACCCCAACCTGAAGCTAGTTTTTAAGTAAAATATTATATTCTTCCTACTTCTCTTGTAGCAATAATATCAATACCAGTTCCCGCAACATCCTTTAGCACTAAATCTCCAATTTTTACTGGAGCTTCTACCTTTATCCCTTTTAATGCCTTAAGACAATCACTAATCATTCCCTTCGGTATATCTCCTGAGGTTTTTACAGGAACCATGGGGAGTTCACCATTGATTACTGGAACAATTGTGGTAACAATTCTTGTAGGATTTGTACACTCTTTAATTCCATATTCTACTCCTCTATTACAGCTGTTCCCTGTTACCTTTATTGCCTTACCATCTTCCATAGTTACTTGAAGATTACAGCCTATAGGACATCTTATACAAACAAGCTCTCTAAGCTCCATAACTACTTCACCTCTAATTCTATAGTAATGTTATTCAATTTCTCTAAGTCCTTAAGCTGACTTTTTTTAATTATTATACTCTCCATTTCTCCAGGAGCTACAACTCTTTTCTTTATATGTGATACCTGATTATCGTTAATATAAACATTTAAAAATATATCTTTATATATATTGTCGGTTCTAAATCTAACCAATATATCCTCATCTATTTTATTTCTGTCTATAAAATAAGGTACAGTGTATCTAACACCCTTTCCAGTAGTAATCTTAAGCTTATCCTCTTGATTTCTTTCTCCTCTAATGTATTCTGCAGCATTTTCTCCTGCTTCATGAGCCTCTGAAGATACATAGTCCACTAAATCATGTACATGCAGAACATTTCCACAGGCAAATACTCCTGGAATGTTTGTAGCAAGATTCTGGCTTACTGTAGGACCGCCGGTAATGCTATTTATATCTACACCAGCTTTTCTAGATATATCATTTTCTGGAATTAAGCCTACAGAAAGAAGTAATGTATCACATTCAATATACTCCTCAGTACCTTCTATAGGATTTCTCCTTTCATCCACCTGTGCAATAACTATACCTTCAACTCTATTTTTACCTCTAATTTCTGTAACTGTGTGGCTTAAAAGCAGTGGTATATTAAAATCATCAAGACATTGAACAATATTTCTCTTTAAACCTCCAGAATAAGGCATTAACTCAACTACAGCTTTAACCTCAGCTCCCTCAAAAGTCATTCTTCTTGCCATAATAAGTCCTATATCCCCAGATCCCAAAATAACAACCTTCTTACCAGGCATAAGACCTTCTATGTTTACAAAATGCTGAGCAGTACCTGCAGTGTATATTCCTGTACATCTGCTGCCGGGAATATTTAATGCTCCTCTAGGTCTTTCTCTACAGCCCATAGCAAGGATTATAGATTTTGCTTTAATGTTCAACAAGCCTTCCATGGAATTTATAGCAATTATCTCTTTATTATTATTCAAATCAATAACCATGGTATTTAGCTTATACTCAATATTTAGCTCTTTAACCTTCTTTGCATATCTGTGTGCATATTCTGGTCCAGTAAGTTCTTCTTTAAAAGTGTGTAGCCCAAATCCATTGTGAATACATTGATTTAATATACCACCCAAAACATTATCTCTATCAATAATTAAAATGCTATCTATTCCCTTCTCCTTAGCGCTTATTGCTGCAGAAAGGCCTGCCGGTCCTCCACCGATTATCACCAAATCATAATTTAACATAGCTCTTCCTCCATTATATGTTTTCTTTATTTATTCCTGTAAGCACATAGGATTCATTACCAAACTTCGTAACATCTAGAGGTGATATACCTAACTCTCTGGAAAGAAGTGAAATAAGTTTTGGAGTACAGAAGCCTGCTTGACATCTTCCCATACCAGCTCTTGTTCTAATTTTTACCCCATCAAGAGTTTTGGCTCCTAGAGGTCTCCTAATGGAATCAATTATTTCAGCTTCTGTTATCATCTCACAACGGCATATTATATTGCCGTATTCTGGCCTTTCTTTAATAATAGCTTCTCTTTCTTCATCATTCATATGACTGAACTTCTTTATTCCTTCTCTCTTTTCAATATAGTTCGTCTTTAATTCAGGTTTTAATTTATCTACTATAATATCTCTTAGCATTTCCCCTACTGCTGGAGAAGCGGTTAATCCTGGAGATTCAATACCAGCGGCATTAATAAAACCTGGTATATCCTCTAGCTCACCTATTATAAAGTCTCCAGTGCTACCAGTTGCTCTTAAACCACTGAAGGACGTAATAACCATGTTCATAGGTATTTTATTAACACTAAGAGCAGCTTTTTCTGCTACATCCTTCATTCCCTCTCTAGTGGTAGATAGGTCTTCCTTGTCATCTATGTCTAAAGCATTAGGTCCAATAAGTAAGTTTCCATGAACAGTTGGTGTTACTAAAATACCTTTTCCAAGCTTTGTAGGAAGCTGAAAAATTGTGTTGTGCACAATATTTCCAACAGTTTTATCAAAGAGAAGATATTCGCCCTTCCTAGGAGTTATTTTTAACTTATTAGTACTTAATAAATTATTAATATCATCGCTATATACACCAGTAGCATTAATAACAACTTTACTTCTAAGCTCCTCCCCTTGTGATAAAACAAGGAATTCCTCCCCTTCCTTTTTAATGTCTTCTACCTTAAAGTTGAATTTAAAATCTACTCCATTTATATATGCACTTTCAGCAAAAGCTAAATTCATCCCAAAAGGACATACTATGCCTCCCGTGGGAGCATATAACACAGCTACAACATCCTTAGTTAACTCTGGCTCAATTTCTCTTGCCTCATCTCCAGAGATAATTCTAAGGCCTTCTACCCCATTTTTTATTCCCTGTTCTTTAAGCTCCTCTAAACTTCCTCTACTTTCTTCAGAAAAGCAAAGAACCATTGATCCGTTTTTTTCAAAATCGAAATCCAAATCTTTAGAAAGCTTTTCCATCATCTTATTCCCCTTGACGTTAAGCTTTGCCTTTAGACTTCCGGGCTTTGCATCAAAACCTGCATGAATAATGGCACTGTTTGCTTTTGATGTACCCATATTAACATCAGCACTCTTTTCTACTACACAAATCTTCAAATTATACCTAGCTATTTCTCTCGCTGCTGCTGTCCCTATTACTCCTGCACCAATGATAATCACATCATACATATTTGATTCCTCCTCGTAAAATAAAGCAAAAAGAGCCCCCACTGTAAGCTTATGGCTTAAGTGATGGCTCTCTAATACTCGCCTAAATATATTTGATTATATTATAACACTATTTATTTATCTTTGACAACTTTATTACATGTTTTTGCGATTTTATTTTTTATACCACTTTTCAACTTCCTTCATAAGATTAAAATTTGTCAAATCATATTGAAGAGGACTTATGGTTATATAACCATCCTTTAAGAAGAAGGTGTCAGTATCTTCATGGTGGATATCTATAAGCTCATCCCTAAGCTCATATACTATTCCACCCATTTCTTCCCTTAAAGGAACATATGAATTGGTATAGGACTTAGCACCAACCTTACACACCTTAATTCCCCTTATTTTATTCTCTGGTAGGCCAGGAAAATTAACACTCAAAACCACATCTCCCTCAAGATTCTTCTCAGCAGCTCTTTCTATTATATCCTTTGAAATTTTTGCAGCTATACTGAAGTCTTGAAAATCATCAGTTATATTTAGAGATAGAGCTATAGAAGGAAGTTTATACATTGAGGCCTCAATAGCTGCGGAAACTGTACCTGAATAAAGTACATCCGTGCCTAAATTTGGACCATAATTAATCCCTGATACAACAATATCCACCTGACCCTCAGTAAGCTTATCTATTGCTACTCTTACACAGTCTGCAGGTGTACCATTAATACTATAAGCTTTCCCATGAAAGCCTTGGAGTTTAACCTCCTTAACTAATAATGGCTTCCTGATGGTTATACCATGACCAGATGCACTTTTTTGCTCACTTGGAGCTGCTAATACAACCTCATGCTCCCTTTGAAGCTCTTTTGCTACTGCTAAAATACCTGGGGCATCATATCCATCATCGTTAGTTAGTAAAATTTTCATTATTTATTATCCTCCTGTGAGCACACTTATTACAATATTAATACTAATCTTAGCATATCACTAACTATTATTACAATTATTTAAATTTTTATTAATTATAAGATATTCCATTTATGTCTATAATTTGATATGATTTTATATATAATAAATACTTAAGGCTGTGAGGCAGAATATGATAAGTTATAACGATACAACTGAACATAAAAACAAGGATAAAAGAAAGAACATTAAAGCTCTTATGCTTATTATTACTTATATGATTTTTGGTATTCTTTGGCTCCTTGTATCAAACTTTCTTTTTCCCTTTCTAGAGTCTAAACACTATAACATGGAAATTTACAGATTTTTAGAAAGCTTAA
Source organism: Bacillota bacterium (assembly GCA_023451395.1). GTDB lineage: Bacteria > Bacillota > Clostridia > Clostridiales > Clostridiaceae > JAEXZL01. Next base: position 10,881 of record JAEXZL010000123.1, read on the forward strand.
TATTTTTATTAATAACAGCTTTTGCTCTGTATTTTTCAGTATCTAAACTAGAAAATTATTTATACTTAAGCATTAATCGTCTTAAACATTCTAATGAGAATCTAAAAAAAGCAAAGGAAAGACTTCACCGTCAGATTGATGAGATAAATTATAAAGAAGATGCTCTAAAAGTTAGTGAAGAAAGATATAGATTAGCAACTGACGGATCTAAAGATGGTATTTGGGATTTAGATTTATCTAACAAAGAGCTCTACCTTTCTTCTAGATTTCAGGATTTAATTGGTATAAAAGCAAATAATACTAGGAGATTCTTTCATAAATGGAAAAGTTACATTCATGAAGATGACTTAGACTTTCTTCTTGAAAATTTTCAAGATTATTTAGAGGGGACCATTGAAACCTTTAATGTAGAATGCAGACTTAAAACCAAGAATGACCAATATTTATGGATATCTATTACAGGTAAGGGAATTTGGGATGAGGATGAAAATCCTATAAGAATGGCTGGATCTATAACAGATATTACTGAAAGAAAGCATAGTGAACGAAAAATTTATAATCTAGCCTATTATGATCAAATTACTGGACTACCCAGCAGAAGTTTCCTCATTGATAAACTTCAGGAGTTAATCCTATCTTCCTCAAAGAAGGAAAAAAATTTTGTAGTATTTTTTATTGACCTTGATAATTTTAAAGGTGTTAATGATACCTTAGGACATGATTTAGGAGATTTGCTCATGAGAAATCTCTCTGGGCATCTTCAGGAACTATTTCAAGGTTCATTGTGTTCTCGTTTCGGAGGAGATGAATTCATTGTAGTAAAAGAAATAGATACAGACAAGGATAATATTTCTGAGATAAGCAAAAATACTGTCAATGCTCTAGCTAAGGATTGGAAGATAGGTGACCATGAGTTTTATATCTCCATAAGTCTAGGAGTATCTATTTTTCCAATTCATGGAACAACACCTCAGGACTTAATAAAAAATGCTGATCTTGCTATGTATACTGCAAAATCCAGAGGAAAAAATACTTATGCAATTTATAATCCTCTTATGAGAAATGACCTCCTTGAAAAATTCCAATGGGAAAAGGATATCATTAAAGCCTTAGACCAGGATGACTTTATTATCCATTACCAACCACAGGTTTCAGTAGGTAAAGGAAGCTGTATAGGTTCCGAAGCACTGATTAGATGGGTACATCCTGAAAAGGGCAATATTTCCCCTATCGAGTTTATCCCTATTGCAGAAGAATCGGGACTTATTGTAAAAATGGGAGAAATAATAATTGAAAAAGCTGTGAAACAGCTACGGTATTGGAAAGACAATAATCAAAAGGTTGTTCCAGTATCTATAAATCTTTCACCTATGCAATTTCAGCAACAGAATCTAATTCAGTACATAGAAGAAGTTTTAGGAAAATATAGTATTCATCCTTCCTTGATAAAGCTTGAAATCACTGAATCCACTGCCTTGAAGGATATTAATCAAACAATAAATACTATAAAAATTCTAAACTCCATGGGGATTATGGTAGCCTTAGACGATTTTGGGACAGGATACTCCTCTTTAACATATTTAAAACAGCTACCTATTAGCTATTTAAAAATCGATAAAAGCTTTATAAAAGACATAAATTCAGACATAAGAGAAGCATCTATAGTTTTAAGCATAATAACCTTAGCTCATGACCTTTCGATTAAAGTCATAGCTGAAGGAGTAGAAAGTGTTGAACAATACCTCATATTAAAGGATTATGGCTGTGATGAAGTACAGGGGTATTATTTCGGTAAACCAATGGATGAAAAAATGTTTGAAAAATATATTTCATCAGAGAAAGTGCTGCATTGATATTAATAATATCAATGCAGCACTTTCTACTTAAAAAAATCTGAGTTTATTATTCTATCGCTTATGTTTATAAGTTTAAGCCTTTCTTTCATTTCCTCTTCTGTAACCATCTCTCCAATATATTCTCCTAAAGCAGTAATAGTATAATCCTTTTGTGTATTTAAAAGATTTCTTCCTAAGAGATATTTATTGATCTTATTCTCTTCTAAACCCATTAAATATGCTATTGTAGGATATATGTCAATCTGACCTCCATTAACATCCATAACCTTTCCCTCTATATCTTGAGAATAAATAATAAATGGAACCCTAAGGTTATTTTCTAAGACTCCATGATACGCCTCTCCAAGCCTTATAACATCATCTGGATAATACTTATTAACACCTTCATGGTCTCCATATATCACTACTACGGTATTTTTCATTATACCCTTATCCTGTAATATTTTTAGAAATTCACCTATAGAAGTATCCACATATCTTATTACCTGATAGTATTTTCCTAGTAGGCTTCTATCTAACTCCTCATTTAAGCGAAGTTCCTTATACTCTTCTGGAAGTATAAAAGGCCCATGACTAGTTAAGGTTATAGCCATAGTTAAGAAAGGCTCTCCTAAGTTTTCAATTTCTTCAGCCAGCTGCTTAAAAAAGCTCAGATCAGAAAGCCCCATTCCTATTTCTTCTTCCTTATTAAAATTAGTTATATCTAAGGTCTTTTCATAGCCTATATTACTTAAAGCAGTTACCCAATTCCAATAGCTTCCCTTATCCGCATGTGCTGCAAGTGTTCTATAGCCTTGTCCTTTTAAAACATTTGGAAGAGATCCAGGATAAGTATTATTAGGAAACCGAAAGAAAGTACTTCCCTCTCTAATTGGCATTAAAGAGGTGTTTACTAATAGCTCTGCATCTGAAGTAGTCCCTTTATGTGTTTGTTCAATTATATTATTAAAGTATAAAGAATTTTTTAATAGCTTATTTATGTTTGGTGTTATTTCTTGGCCCTCTACAACTTTATTAATCACAAAGTTTTCCAGAGATTCTACTTGAATTAATAGAAGATTTTTATCCTTTAAAATCCCACTATACCTGCTATCAGTGAAGTCTTCTCTATTCTTTGATATATATTCATTTATCTCTCTCTTCTCCCCCTCAGTAAGGGTTAGAGGCTTGTACTCCTTAATAAACTTAATTAAATCCACCCCATGATAGCCTATAGGACTTAATCTATACATGCTTTCATTAGGTGCCCAACTAATTGAAAAATATTTCTCTTCTCTATTTCTAATATTTAGCTTGTCCTGAAAAATATATGTTGCACCTATGGTTATAGTAGGAATAATAAAAAACATAGCAAATAACTTTAAGTTTTTATTCCACTTTTCCCTTATAAATGTAATAAGAATTATATATACTGGTATGTCAATGATCATAAGTATATCAATTGGTTTAAAAAGTGATAGTATACTCTCACCTAAATTATTGAGGTTTGCTGTTAGCTGAAACATATAAAAATTTATAAAAGCACTATTGCTTCTATAATATAAAAGATCACTAAGATATATAAAAGTAACAATAATATTTATCACCAGTATAAATATCTTTCCATGAGTAAATAAATAGCTAAAACTTAAAATTAAAAGCAAAAAGGCTATCATTAAAATAATATTTATTTCCTTGCTTTGAAGTATTGATACATTTAATTTTGATGCACTATCTTCTCCAATAATCATCATAAAAATAAGTGTTTTAATAGAAAGTGTAGTGAGAGTGAATAAAAAGAATACGCTTTTAAAATCATTAGAAAAGCATCTCTTTTCTTCGTAGTATAAATTATTCATGTATATTGCTGCTCCTTCTAATATTGTAATTTTTTCATTTGTTTGAATTATTGCCAATTAAAATCGAAAGAACCTGATAGAAGCTAAAAAAGCCCTATCAAGTCCTTCAATTAAAATACCTTTTTGATTTCTCCAAATAATTCCTTGTTATCCTTGATGTGTTTCTGGTTTCCAAGGACGCAGAGATAATCTTCCTTCATTCCCTCAGTAAAAAGGTTTCCTATTTCTCTAATAGATTCTGCCCTTAATGAAAGTATTTCATCCCTTTCCTTCTGAAGATCTTCATAAGTAATGCCTGCAAAAAATCTGCTATCTGAAACCTCCCCAATCATAGAAGGGGTTAATGGGAAGTCAAGTCTGCTTACAGTTCCTAAGATATATTTAACTATTTCTCTATCCTTACCATCAAAATTTCGTAAATATTCTCCTATGCTATCGTATGAATCGATAGTAGCCTTAAGCTTTGGATCTCTGTAAGAGGAAATATAAACATTCCCATCTTTTAATATATTTACATTAACCCCGTAGGCTCCTCCAATAACTCTTATTTTATTCCAAAGATAATCTAAGGTTAAAATATTTTCCACTACCCTAAAAGCTCCCTTATATGAATAGCCTAGGGACTTATAGTTAAATCCTTTAGCTACATATTGAATTTTTGCTTCTGTCGTAAGACCTTCATTGAGCTTCTCAGGTTTAAAGGCATAGCTGTACTTCTTAAGCTCTTGACTACTCATAGGGGTTACTACATTGCCTATAACCTCCTGAATATTATCATAATATTGTCTCTCAGTGGTATAGCTAATGGTTAGAGCTCTGGAATTAAAGATTAGCCCTTTAACCTCTATCAGCTTTTGTAGGATATTTTCATATTGCTTATCAAAGTCCTCCTCTAAGGAGCATAGGAATTTATAATAACTTAGCCCTCTTATCTTTTCATCAAAGATGCCTTTAGAACTCATATATGATAATACTCTTAAAGATGCTATAGCATTACCGCTATTGTAAATTACATTTTCAAGTCTCGATTTTTCTTCTCTTATTACTGTAAGTATTCTATTTTTTTCTTTAAATTCTGTATGCTGGATAATCTCACTAATTAGCTCTGAAAGTTCCGGAAGCTTATCTACAAGAGCCTTTGCTTTAATATTAAATAATGGATTAAATCCTGAGGTCTTTTCCTTATCTATGACACTAGATATTGAAAATCCTATTCCTCCAGTATGGGTATTGATTTTATTAATAAGCTCCTCATAGGTATAATTTGAGGTGCTAATTTTTGTAAGTAAATCTCCTAATAATCTTCCATACTGCATTAATTCTTCAGGAACAGAATCTATATTAAAAATAAAATTCAAATATGCAATCTTATTTGTAAACACCTCATGAAAGAGTATCTTAATTCCCTTCTCATCTTTAATTTCTATAGGAAGCCATTCAGCTTTTCTACTCACATCTTCTAATTCAAGCATAGGTATAGCTTTAAGATCCTCTTCCTTATCCTCTCGTTCTTGCCTTTCTCTGAGCTTTTTCGTATCAGAAATAATATTATCAATTTCCTGGGAGCTTAGGCTTTCTTTATAGGCCTTAAGAGTCTTTTTTTCCTCACTATTATGTTTTTCTCCTAGTCCCCTCTCTGGCTTTAATGAGAGAAATGAGCAATGCTTATTATTTAGAAGATACTTTTTAATAAACTCTTCAAAATAATTTTCTGTAAGTGCAGCTCTTATCTTTACTAGTTCTTCCTCATATTGGAGTGTTAGTAAAGGACTGCCCCCATGAAGCCATGTTTCCATAGCAGAAATATAATATATGAGACCTTTTGGATAGCCTCTAAAATCGCTTTCTCGAAGTAAAAATTCTTGATAATTGATACTTGCTTCAATTATTTCCTTGCTTATACCTTCATCGACTAATTTTCTTAGAGTATTAAAAACAATATTCTTAAATTCTTCTTTTTTATCCTCATCGGAATTTCTAACAATTACAGAAAATACACACTGCTTACTGCTGCTGTCAAAGTCACCTAATACGGTCTTTCCTATATTTCCTTCAATTAAAGCCTTCTTTAAAGGAGCCGCTGGATTTTGGATAAGCATGTATGTAAGTATCTGAAAAGCAAGAGTCAACTCTGTATCTAAAGAGGTTCCTAGCGCAAAGTTTAAGCTAAGATACGTCTTATTATTAAGCTCCTCTTCGCTGTCTATGGAATATGGTATAGTTACCTCCTTCATTTCTTTAAAAGGTTTTTGAATTTCTATATCTTTAAATACTTCCCCTTTATTAAAGGAAGATATATAGCTATCAATAAGTGAGAGCTCCTCTTCTAGGTCTCCGTCTCCATATAAAAATATATAGGAATTCGAAGGGTGATAGTATTTCCTATGAAAATCTAAAAAGGCTTCATAGGTTAAATTAGGTATTTCTTCTGGATCTCCACCGGAATCTACTCCATAGGTGTTATCAGGAAATAAGCTACTTGGAATATACCTATAAAGAAGTGAGTCAGGGGAAGAATATACACCCTTCATTTCATTATAAACAACTCCATTTATAATAAGGTCATCCTCAGGGCTATTCATTTCATAATGCCAGCCCTCCTGCATAAATATAAGTGGCTCCTTATAAATAATTGGATTTAGCACTGCATCAAGATATACATTAATCAAATTATGAAAATCCTTGGTATTTCTGCTAGCTACTGGATAGATAGTCTTATCTGCAAAGGTCATAGCATTTAAAAAGGTATTTAATGATCCTTTTAATAATTCTACAAAAGGCTCCTTGCTTCTGTATTTTTCAGAGCCACAGAGCACTGAATGCTCTAAAATATGAGCAACTCCTGTACTATTTTCTGGTGGAGTTTTAAAACCAATAGAAAAAACCTTATTATCATCATTATTTTTTAGCTTTAAAAGCTTTGCACCGGTTTTAACATGAACAAAAATTAAAGCTTTTGAATTAATCTCTTTAACATCCTTTTCTTCCATTAATTTAAAACCATTTATAATATTTTCATTTTCTACTGCCATATTCATTCTCCCTCCTTTTTAGTTGTATTGAATTATTAATATTATACCTTAAATTTCTATTTATTACTGTTATATAGATTATTTTTTTATTGCTAGCTGCAGCTTTTCAACCCACCCTTTTTTATACTTTAGAGAGATATATCCTATGGCAGACATAACAAAAGCTCCTATAGAATCTACAATAAGATCCTTCATTGTATCTGCTAAAGCATTTCTTCCAATTAGATTTTCACCACTTTCAAGAGCAAACTTTTGCATATTTGTATTAATAAGTCCATCTGCTGAGAATTCATAAACCTCCCATATAACACCTAGCGTCACTGCAAAACAAAAGGAAAAGACTGCTACAAAAAGCGGGCTGAGGTTTAATGGAATAGATTCAGTTCTATTAAGTATTGTTACGAAAGAAAATCCTAAGGCTCCAAGCATTACACCACTAAAGGTATGAAGAATCGTATCCCAGTGAGGAACATTATAATAAAAGCTCCTTACTTCTCCTAAATATATGGCAGAATACAAAAAAATCACATAAAAAAGAAGCATATAAGAAGGTATTTGTATCTTTAGCTTCTTTAATAGGAAGCTAGGTAAAAACATTGCTATAACGCCTAATATGCATTGAAGAAGCATTAATACATAGTCACTTTTTATTCTTTCATAAGGTAAATTCCCGTCATTAGATACAGGTGCTAAAATCATTGCTATTATTATAAATACAATTGATATTAACAAGGTTATTAAAACGAAATAGCTTACTATCTTCTCCCAGTTTATTCTTCTCCTTATCATATTAATTCCCCCTTAAACAAACAATTATAAGTCTTATTTATTATATTATATACACAAACTTAAAATACACATAAATATACTACACTATTTTTAAGTATAATATCAAATTTTTATATTTAAGTATATTTCCATATTCCTAATAAAAAATGCCTTTTATCAAATAAAAAACATATATAGCATAAATCTATATATGTTTTTTTATTCTATTGATAATTTAAATTTGCTGCCCAGGGAAGAGTTATGGGAAGTACCCTGTTAAGAATTTCTTGAAATTCTTTAGAAACACTTTCAAGTTTACTTTGTTCTTGGAAGCTTCCTAGAATCAACCTTTCTGCCTCACCATTTTCAAGGGAAAGTTCCTCTCCTTTATATACTATTATCATTTTGTTATTAGCTTCTAGGAATGAAAGATCTGCTATCTCCCTTGGAGTGAGATACTTTTTAAACCTTTCTCTTTGACTATTCACCAATTCATTAAAGGATATTATTTTAAGAGTTCCTACTTGATTTATTTCCTTTTTTTCTATTTTCAAATTCTCTAGGTAGATAGATATAGCTTCTTGATCTCCACATCTTATTATAGCTCTATTTATCTTTTCACATTTAATAGCCTCTTTAAAACCATTAATTAATGCAATTGAGTCCCCAGCTGCCTCAATAATTTCACCGTAACTTCCAGAAGGAGTGTTTATTCTAATCCTGATGATAAAATATGCTAAAAGCCTATTCTCAGTATAAATACCATAGGTTTTATAATAAATATTTCCCCATACAGTTGTTCCTCCAAGATATAATTCATTAAATTCTCTTTTACTTCTAATAAAATAACTTCTATTAGAATTATAAATTGCTACAGCCTCTTTATTTGGAAAATCCTTAATTTCTTGAATTTTATATATGTCCTTAAGAAATAATGAGTTTAATTCATCCTCTTTTAAGGTATACTCATGAAATCTACCGCAGAAGTTTAATCCTCTTCTTAAATATAACCCTCTTCCTCCAGATACCAATAGGAGCTGTATCTTATCTTTTTTAAGTCTTTCATCAATATCATCTAAAAGCTTTGAAGAATACCCTTTTCCTCTGTAATCATTATCAGTACATACAGCTCCAATAGAAGCAGCAGTTATTAAAGCTCCATCTACATTTATAGTTGACTTATAATAGTTAACAGCTGCAACTACTTTTCCATCCTCTTTTATTACCCTTATATTATCTAGATTATCCTCAGAAAGTAGCAATCTAAATTCTTCTCCCATAGTTGGCTTTAATCCATTTGGTGTTCTAAAAATGAGATTAGCTAGATTGATTACCTCTTCAAGTTCTTCCTTTTTACAGGCTCTTGGTCCTTCCATATCAATTCCTCCTTAGCATTTATTGCTTACCTTAATTATTATAGAAGTATAATTCTATAAATTCTTTGAATATCCTTTGAAAAAAGAAAAACAACCTTGGCATTTAGCCAAGATTGTTAATATTATCCTTTATAATCCACTACTATCCTATCTTCTTTAACCATTCCTATGTATTTTCCAACTTTTTGATGGTCAGGGTGTTTTTGATAGCTATCTAAATCTTCCGTAGAATTAAATTCAGAATACAAAGCTAAATCATAGGCTGCACTATCTTTAAGATAATTAATTCCAACTTCTATCTTTTTAATTTCTGGGATTAGAGATTTTAGAGCCTCTAGCTCATTCTTGATTTTATTGCATATTTCTAACTTACTTAACCCATCATAATTATCCTTTATTCTCCACATTACTATATGCTTAATCATTTAGTTACTCCTTTCAATAAATAGTATCATTCTCTATTATAGCACTTTTTTTTGTTATTTAATTCCTATCACGATGAAAAATTGGGCCAATATATAGGTAATCATTATGAAAAGATTATGATATTTTTTCTTATAAATAAAAATACTATAGGCAAGTATATTATCTGAGATGATAAACAACAAACTTCCAAAGAAAATCATATAGCTTTGAAATGAAGGATTTATAAAGGAATTAAGAAGAGCTAAATAACTCATAATGGAAATAATTACACTATAAGCAATTAAATAGCCTTTTATTTTGCCAGCAGAAGGAATGAGTTTTTTAATGAAATGAGGTAAATAAAACACATAAGGTAGAAGAAATATGAGATATACAATTTGAAAATTCTCAAAGCGAAGATTTAAAGCAAACTTTCCAATATAAAACCCATGCCCCACCATAAATGCTATTAATCCATGTTTTATCCGTAAATTATCTAATAAAAACAAATCTCCTATAAAGGAACATAGAAGTGCTAGAAGTATTAAAAAACTCATATCAGAGGAGCTTATAACATAATATAGAGCTAATGTTGGCATAAGCAATGTTTTTGAAATTGCAGCACCTTTTTTATAATCTATTAAATGAGAAAAAATATTAAATACTGAGCTTAGTAGAAATACTATCAATACTAGGATACTTATCAAATTACTCACCTCAATATCATTATAGCCAAGAATTTAACATCATCATCATCTTTTGCAATATGTTTACAAGTAATTTATAAAAGTATAAAATATTGTCCTTCTATTTAATATATTCTTCATTAACTTCATTTTATAACCTCTATAGATCCACTATAAATATTTACATCTATCAGATTCTATTTTTAAACATAAAGCTAAAAACCCTAAGGTTTTATTTATTCCGTATTAAACTTAATAATCTGCTAACAATATCCCTATAAATAATTTTGAAAGGGGTATAATTATGACTGTTAATTCTATAATGGCCTTTAAAAACGAAGAGGGAGATAGCATAAAGTATAAAATCCTAGATGAGATTATTGTTAATAAAGCTGGTTATCTGGTAATGGCTCCCCTTGATGAACCTAAAGAAGTTGAGGTATATAAATTAAAATTTGATAAGCATATGAATGAGCAGCTTATATTAGTAGAAGATTCTAAGGAAATATCAAATGTTAAAGCTGCAGCCCATCTAGCCTTTTAATAATTGCCCTCTTTGAGAAACCTCATAGAGGGCATTATCATTCTTATTTCCATTTATTTCCTAGGCAATAACCTTTTATATTTTTATACTACTAGATAATTTTTATATTTAAAATTACAGTTAATACAAATATACTCTTGTAAAATCCCTATTTATATAATATAATAAATTTCGTTGATAATTATTCATCAAAGGCATAGAGTTTAGTAAATTACACATAATTAATTCAATACAAGCTCTAGTCTATAATCAAATATCTCGGAATTAATCCTGGGGATATGGCGAAGTTGGGATCGCGTCTGAATGGCATTCAGAAGGCCAGGGGTTCGAATCCCCTTATCTCCACCATAATTTAATAATTCCTATACAATAAGTCACTCATAAGGAGTGGCTTATTTGTTATTTTATTCAATTTCCTCATAGATAAAATTATAATTTATGATATAATATTGTTAATGTTTTAAGTTTTTAATTCTTTACTTTGCTGGAATAGCTCAGTTGGTAGAGCAGCTCATTCGTAATGAGCAGGTTCGTGGGTTCAAATCCCATTTCCAGCTCCAAAGATAGTCCCTTTGCACTCACAAGGGATTATTATTTTTAACATAAAAGAGGTGTTACTATGAGAGAGGAAATGCTTAGAAAGTATGCTGCTCTGGCTATTAAAACCGGAGTTAATTTGCAAAAGGGTCAGACATTATTACTTTTATCTCCTATAGACTGTGCTGATTTTGCAAGAATCGTTAGTGAAACTGCCTATAAAGAAGGTGCTCGAGAGGTTGTTATACACTGGAACGATGAAAAATCAGCTAAGATAAAGTATCAATATGCACCTGAGGAAATCTTTAATGAATTCCCAGATTGGATGGTTAAATCCTATACCCATTACTCAGATAGTGGTGCCTGTTTTATACAAATCTCCGCCTCGGATCCTGATTTAATGAAAGGCGTAGATGCTAAACGAATAGCAATGGCACAAAAGGCTAGACAGTTGGCCCTCAAAGAACATAATGAGAGACTTATGAGCAACAGAAATTCCTGGTCAATAGTATCTATTCCTACTGAAGGATGGGCGAAAAAAGTCTTCCCTCACCTTACAAAAGAAGAATCCATAGAAAAGCTATGGCAAGAGATATTTAAAATTGTTCGTCTTGATAAAGAAGATCCTGTAATTGCTTGGCAGCAGCATATTGACTCTTTAAGAAAGTCTATGGCGAAGCTTAACAGTGAGAAGTTTACATCACTTCATTTTAAGAATTCCCTTGGCACAGATCTAACTATTGACCTTCCCAAAAGCCACCTGTGGCTAGGAGGCTCAGAGAAAACCACTGAGGGTATTGAGTTTATTGCCAATATGCCTACGGAAGAGATATTCACTGCTCCAAAGAGAGATGGAGTTAATGGCATTGTATATAGCACAAAACCTTTAAATTATGGTGGAAATCTTATCGAAGATTTCTCTATAACCTTCAAGGATGGAAGAGTAGTTGACTTTACTGCGAAAGAGGGCTATGAAACCCTAAAAGGAATCATAGAAACCGATGAGGGTTCTCATTTTTTAGGGGAAGTAGCTCTTGTACCTTTTAATTCCCCAATATCCAACTCTGGCATTGTCTTCTATAACACACTTTTTGATGAAAATGCATCCTGTCATTTAGCTCTTGGTAGGGCCTACAGTGTATGTGTAGAAAATGGTGAAAACCTCTCAAAGGATGAACTTTTAAATGCTGGTATCAATGATTCTCTTGCTCATGTAGACTTTATGATTGGTTCTAAAGATTTAAAGATATTTGGTATCAATGAAAAAGGTGAAAAAATACCAGTGTTTAATGAACGAAATTGGGCATTTTAACAAATAAATTAAATAGACACTATATAACTCCTAAAAGCTTATATAGTGTCTATTTTAATATTATTCCTTATTATTTATTTCATCCGATGCTGTATTATCATCCTTAAGCTCAATATCCTTAATTATTGAAAAATAAAGATTATCATATTCATATTGCTCATTATTAACCCTAAAAGATATCTCCTTTGAGTATTCTTCCCGAAATTTTCTATTGAAAAAGTGTTTGAATAATTCCATAAAAATACCTCCTGTTAGTATTTTATAAAATTATTCCCTAGCATCTGTCCTTTTATTCATTATTTTTTTTATACTGCTGAAGAACCATAGCAATTAATTTATTTGCCATATTAAAATTCTTATATTGCAGACTCACATTTATAGGATCTCTATCCTCTTGAAAGAAATTGCTTCTCCATCTATAAGCAATTAAAAGACATGCAAGAGTTTTATTTATTTCTGTACTATCACTATTTAAAAGTGTATCACCAATAAACTCCTTAACGGTGTATTCTCCTCTTTCAGTATTAAAAGCTTCCGCTTTGTCTCTTATCATCCTATAAAAAAGACTATTTAGTTCCTTATCTTTTACATATCTATTTACAAAATAACTATAATAGGCATCAATAACGCTAGAGCTGCGGTTCTGACGTTCAAGCTTTAGTTTAGTCAACACAAAATCTGCTATATTCTGTGGTGAAGCTACCCCCTTACATGCCTTAGCTTGAAACATATCCCACATAAACGCAAAGGTCTTCAAATGTTCAAAATCCTCATCTGTTAAAGGCTTTATATAAGATAAATACCCATTAACCCATCTTAATTCATCAAAGTCAACATATAACATCAATGCCCCTCCTCCTTTTTTTACCTATCTATATTTTACCATTAAAGTATTAACTGAACAATATTTCCCCTTTTATAACAAGTTGTTTTAAAGTATTTTTTCTTGATTTAAAATATATTCTAATTTTAAGAAATATAATATCATGCTATAATTGATTTATTGAGCTAAATTGGGGTGTTTAACATGAAAGGAACAATAATTAACTTTACGGCAATATTTTTATTAGGATCTTTAGGTTTTGCTTTAAAAGGTGGCATACCTGATAAAATTAACAAAACCATTATGCATGCCATGGCATTGGCAGTAATTGTTATAGGGATATCAGGTAGTCTTCAGGGAGAGAACACACTTCTTATGGTTGTATCACTTGCCTTAGGGGCACTTATGGGGGAGTTAATAGATATAGATAAAGGATTAGAAACTTTCGCGAAAGGGATAGAACATAAATTTAAAAGATTTGGTTCTTCAAGTTTCGCTGAAGGCTTTATAACATCAAGTCTTTTATTCTGTGTGGGTACCATGGCTATTGTTGGTTCCTTTAATAGTGGTCTCTTAGGAAACCATGAGATTCTTTATACTAAATCCGTAATAGATGGTATAACTGCTCTAATATTTTCTTCCACTTTAGGAATTGGAGTAATCTTCTCATCCTTTGCAGTACTCCTTTATCAGGGCATAATTACCCTTTGTGCTTCTCTTTTAAAAGGTATACTCACAAGTATAATAATACAGGAGCTAACTGCTGTTGGCAGTGTCTTAATATTAGCCTTAGGTCTAAATATGCTTGGTTTAACTAAAATTAAAGTAGCCAACCTCCTACCTGCTGTATTATTTCCTGTAGCTTATTATTTAATATTTACATAAAGGATTATAAACTTGAATATCATCATATAATATAAAATAATCCGCTAGTTATACCTGAAGTGAACCCCTTTTGTTAGACAAAAACAATCTAATGAAAGGGGATATTTTTATGTCTAGAAAAAAAGTATATAGTACTGAACTAAAACTGGAGATTGTTGAAAAATATCTGCAGGGGAATATTA
>JAEXZL010000142.1 GCA_023451395.1 Bacillota bacterium
TAATATTCCCCTGCAGATATTTTTCAACAATCTCCAGTTTTAGTTCAGTACTATATACTTTTTTTCTAGACATAAAAATATCCCCTTTCATTAGATTGTTTTTGTCTAACAAAAGGGGTTCACTTCACATAGTGGTGGAGTTTTTTTTTAATATTAATTTTATAAGTTTCCTTATGACTAACTTTGTTGAGACTCAGCTTTTGTAGTTACTGATACTTTTCCTTCAGCTGTAACTTTAATATAATAATTATTAGCTTTATTTGTATCATGAATCGGTTTTCCATTTGTGTCGTAATTAAAGTCTATTCCTTGAGGAGCTTTTAGTTCTTGTAATGCTTCTTCAACAGTATTCTTTACATCACCAGATAAGTCACTAATTACAGCCTTACCACTTGTAAAGCTTAAAGTATAAATTTTATCTTCTGCTTTAACTGTTCCATCTGAAACTAACATTAAAACTGTTCTTTCAATTGTCTCTGCACTCTGAACATCTGCCTTATTTTTAGAATTTTCACTTACCGCTGTAAAATTTGGTATTGCAATAGCGGCTATTATTGCCATTACAGCTAAAACTATTATAAGTTCTATAAGAGTAAAACCCTTTCTTTTTCTTTGTTGCTTAGATTTTTTAGTCTTGAACATCAACGTGTTCCTCCTTATTTGAGTTTTTAATTTTTATCTAAATGCACTTTACATTGTATTGCACATTTGAAGCATAGAGAAATTGTACATTTTTTATTCTTTTTATTTAGAAGAACAAAAGATAGTATTTAATAAGAGCATTCCCAATAAATAAAGCTACAAAGGCCCCTATGCAAAGAAACGATCCATAAGCCATTGAATCTTTGCCCTTTTTCTTTTTCCTTAAGAGCAATATTCCCGCTGCAGTGCCGCCAATAAAAAAGCTTAAAAACAAAGTTAAAATTGCTAATTTCCACCCTAAAAATGCACCACAGAGTGCTGCAATTTGTATATCTCCCTCACCCATTCCTTTTGTAGTATATACTATAAAAGCTATACAGATTGCTCCAATAAAAGCTCCTAAAAGATAGTTTGATACTATAGCCATATTGAACTTCCACCCATTTGACACAACCCCCTCTAGTATCATGAAAATAATGGCTGAGCATCCTCCTATTAAGATTGTTGAAGAATACACATCCTGATGCTTAAAATCAATAAAACCAATAACAATTGCTAATGAAGCAAATACCATATACTTTATAAGAGCAAAAGAAGCTCCAAAAGCAATGTAAATAAGAGAAAAGAGAACTCCTGTGAAAATTTCCATTAGGGGATATTCTAAAGATAACTCTGTACTGCAATACCTGCACCTTCCCTTTAAAAATATATAACTTATAAGAGGTATTAAATCTAAAGGCTTTAGATCTTTCCCACAAAAGGAGCAATGAGAAGGTGGGTGAGCTATAGATTCACCCTGGGGTATGCGTGATATACAAACATTTAAGAAACTACCAATAAATGACCCAAAAATAAAAATAAAAACTGCTATTTTAATCACCTCTTTATAATGTTATCCATATTTTTCTATTTTATAAATATAATTCTAATTTTTTTTGCAAAAAAAGAAAACCGAGTATTAACTCGATTTTCTTATAAAAGACTTTATTATTTTAGTACATTCCATCCATTCCGCCTGGTCCTGGCATTGGAGCTGGATTCTTCTCTGGAATATCCACTACTGCAGCTTCAGTAGTTAAGAATGTAGATGCAACAGAAGCTGCATTTTGAAGTGCGGATCTTGTAACCTTAGTAGGATCAACGATACCAGCCTTTATCATATTAACATATTTATCAGCCTTAGCATCATAGCCTATTCCAGCTTCGCTTTGCTTTATTTTCTCAATTACTACGGAGCCTTCAACACCAGCATTAGCTGCAATCTGCTTTACAGGATACTCTAAAGCCTTAACTATGATGTTAATACCAACCTGAGTATCTGGATCCTCAGAAGTTAAGGAAGCTACTTCATTAATAACATTAACATAAGCAGTTCCGCCTCCTGGAACAATTCCTTCCTCTACAGCTGCCTTAGTAGCTGCAAGAGCATCTTCTATTCTAAGCTTCTTTTCCTTAAGCTCTGTCTCAGTAGCAGCACCAACCTTGATTACTGCAACTCCGCCAGCAAGCTTAGCTAATCTTTCCTGAAGCTTTTCTCTATCAAACTCAGAGGTTGTTTCCTCTATCTGAGACTTAATCATAGAAACTCTATTCTTGATTTCCTGCTTATCTCCTCTTCCATTAACTATTACAGTGTTTTCCTTTGTAACCTTAACACTGTCAGCTTGGCCGAGCATTTCAATAGTAGTTTCCTTAAGGTCATGACCTAACTCCTCAGAAATAACTGTACCACCTGTTAGTATAGCTATATCCTGAAGCATTTCTTTTCTTCTGTCACCAAAGCCTGGAGCTTTAACAGCCACGCAAGTGAAGGTTCCTCTTAATCTGTTAACAACTAAGGTTGCTAAAGCTTCTCCTTCTACATCCTCAGCTATAAGAAGAAGCTTCTTTCCTGATTGAACTATTTGCTCAAGTACTGGAAGTATCTCCTGTATATTTGTAATCTTTTTATCAGTTATAAGTATATATGGGTTATCAAGAACTGCTTCCATCTTTTCTGTATCAGTAACCATATATGCGGATAAATATCCTCTGTCAAACTGCATACCCTCTACTACAGAAAGCTCTGTACCCATGGATTTGGATTCTTCAACGGTGATAACACCCTCGTTTCCTACCTTTTCCATAGCATCAGATACAAGCTGACCTACTTCTTCATCAGCAGCGGATACAGCAGCAACTCTTGCTATGTCATCCTTACCTTCTACTGGTCTTGATATATTTTTAATTCCTTCTACAGCCTTATCTACAGCAATTTTTATACCGTTTCTAACCTGCATTGGATTAGCACCTGCTGTAACATTCTTTAAACCTTCTCTTATTATAGCCTGAGCTAAAAGAGTTGCTGTTGTGGTTCCATCTCCTGCTACATCATTTGTCTTAGTAGCAACTTCCTTAACAAGCTGTGCTCCCATGTTTTCGAATTGATCCTCAAGCTCTATTTCCCTAGCAATAGTAACACCATCATTTGTTATTAATGGTGAACCAAACTTCTTATCTAATATAACATTTCTTCCCTTAGGTCCTAATGTAACCTTTACCACATCTGCAAGCTGATCAACGCCGCTTTGCATAGCTTTTCTTGCTTCTTCACTAAATCTAATCATCTTAGCCATTATTATTACCTCCTGCTATATTTTATAAAACTACTGCTAATATATCTTCCTGCTTTAAGATGATGTATTCATCATCACCCATTTTAACTTCTGTTCCGGAATATTTAGAGAAAAGCACCTTATCTCCTACTTTAACTTCCATCTTCACTTCTTCAGTTCCAGGTCCAACAGCAACAACCTCAGCCTCCTGTGGTCTTTCCTTTGCTGATCCAGTTAAAACTATACCGCTTTTAGTTTTCTCTTCTGCTTCAAATCTTTTAATAACTACTCTGTCACCAAGTGGTTTAATATTCATTAAAACCCCTCCTTAATTTATTTTAAAAATTAATTATACCATTTTATTTGTTAGCACTCTACATCGTTGAGTGCTAATACAATTATTATGATAATAAAAGAATGGTTATATTTCAAATGATAAAATATTTATATACAGTGAATTATATGCTTTAATCTCTATCTACAGTAGTTTATTATCTAATTACTCATTATTTCTTTTATTTTCATACAATTCCTGTATTAAACTTTATTATAGCCATATAGCTCATTTTATTCTATAATTTACCTAAGTATAATACCTCTATATAATACCCATTTAAGGAGATGTTTATAATGAATCAAAGGAGCAAAATAAAAGGACAAGGTCCTTTAAAAATAATAATGGGATTTCTTTTATCCTTTGTTATATTAGGCTTTTCTATCAAATTTGTATTAAACTTCACACCTTTATATTCCTACGAAATTTCAAATCTATCTATTGATAAAGAAATGAATATGACTAAGGAGGAGCTTTTAGAAAATTATAAAACCGTAACAAGCTATATTGAGAGTCCCTTTATTGAAAAGCTAGTTTTCCCTGATTTCCCCATGTCTAGGGAAGGAGAAATTCATTTTAAAGAGGTTAAGGATATCTTCAACAAAATAGATTTTCTTTTTTACGGAAGCACCATAGCTCTTATAGCTTTAATTCTTCTTAAGAGAAAAAAGAAAATAAGAGACAATAGCTATTTAAAACTTGGCTCTTATCTTTCACTTATTCTCCCTGCTGCATTGGCTCTTCCCTTTGCTTTAAACTTTAACAAAGCCTTTGTAATCTTCCATAAGATTTTCTTCAACAACGATTATTGGATATTTAATCCAGATACGGATCCTATAATACTGGCGCTTCCTGAAGAATTCTTCTTTCATTGTGCCCTGCTTATATTGTTAATTTTAGTCATGGGATTTATAATATCCAGACTTCTATATAAAATACTTAAAAAATAAAACTTCTCCCAAGGAAATGCTCTCTGTACTGCACTCCCTTGGGAGGGTTTATTTTTTTTCTTCCTTAGATAGGGCATGAATTATTTTTCTTCCGTAAATAATACCCACAACAAAGAGAATTGACATGATAACTGCTATTATTATTAATAAGGTTAGATTATCTAAAGAAAACTTTTCCCCAAAATATAGAGAGATAAATAATGCTGGCATCCTTCCCACAACAGAATATAAAATAAAGTTCTTAAAGGTAATCTCAGATATTCCACATATGTATGCCAATATATCTTTGGGCACACCAGGTATTAAGTATAGAAATAGAACCACTGCGTTAAGCCGTTTTCTATCTTCAGCCTTGCTGCCTAAGGCCTCAAGCTTCTCCAGCATCCAAAGATCTTTTTTTGATAGTATTTTATGTACAAAAGCCCTACCAAAGATATGTGCTAACCAGTAAGCAATAGTACTCCCAATTAGAATTCCAAGAAGTGATAGAACCCCTCCTAAGAATGTGCCAAAGATATAGCCTCCGGCAATTTGAAAAATTTCACCAGGCAGAAAAAACACAACTATCTGTATCGTCTGTAAAAGTATATAAACTAACGAACCGTAGGGGCCATATTTTAGCACAAAGCTCCTTACCTCTTCAGGGGTTTTAAAAACACCGTATTTCCTATAGAGATAAGCATATAAGCCTACGGCCATAAAAGCTAAAAGAATATATAGTATAGTTTTATAAAGCTTTTTTCTTTTATTCTTCTCCATTTTTCCCCCACAACAAACTGATTTATATCTTTATTATATCACTTTATATAAAAAGAAAAACATACAGCTCCTAACTGTATGTTTTTCTTACTATCTCTCTAAATTTATATTCTCAAAATCATGTAGCTTTTCATTAGCTAGTACAGACTTTCTAGTTGCTAGGGAATTATTTTTATTGAAGTTTCCTCTAGACTTATAAGAGGGTGATACCACTGCAGCACCATTAATACAGCCTCCCTCACACATCATTCCTTCTATAAAGTTCCCATCTAACCTTCCAGCCTTAGCCAAAGTCATAGTTTTCTTAATATCTGCTCCGCCGCTTACTTTTATAGGCTTAAACTCTATTTGCAGACCTTTATCCTTCACATAATTCTCTATAGCTGAAGTGAGTCCTCCGCCAGCACCAAAGCCCCTTCCATAAATAGAAGCATCATCTACTAGAACACCTTCACATTCACCTGGATTAATATTGAAAGCATCTAGAAGAGCAATTATTTCCTCAAAGGTTATTACATAATCCACTGCATCTCTTAAGGACGTTTTTGCAGCCTCATGCTTTTTAGCAGTACAAGGTCCGATGAAAACCACCTTAGCATCTGGATCAATAGATTTTAAATATCTTCCTGTAGCTACCATAGGAGAAACCGTTCCAGATGCTCTCTCCACTTGATCAGGATATTTCTTTTCAATATATCCCAAGAAGCCTGGACAGCAGGAGTTAGTCATATATTTATCTCCTCTTTCCATTCTCTCAACAAATTCCTCTGCCTCATGAGCAGTTACCGCATCTGCACCGCAGGCAGCTTCAAACATATCTGTAAAACCAAGCTTTATTAAAGCAGACTTTATTTGTCCATAGGACACCTTTGGTCCAAGTTGTCCTGAAATAGCAGGTGCAACTACTGCATACATTTTTCTCTTCTTAGCTAATCTCTTAGCTACAGGAACAATAAGAGACTTGTCTGAAATCGCACCAAAAGGACAAGCAGCCATACAAGAACCGCAGTTTACACAATCTTTCTCTTCTATCTTAGCTCGTCT
Source organism: Bacillota bacterium (assembly GCA_023451395.1). GTDB lineage: Bacteria > Bacillota > Clostridia > Clostridiales > Clostridiaceae > JAEXZL01. Next base: position 6,324 of record JAEXZL010000142.1, read on the forward strand.
ATCTTCTTCGTTTACTGTTAAGGCACCAGTAGGACATGATAATTTACAAGGTCTCATAGATTCTGAAATAGCATTGTAGGGACATACCTTTTTACACATTCCACATTCCTTGCAGACCTCTTGGTTTATATATGCCCTTCCTGCTACCTTGCTTATAGCCTTTGCCGGACAAACCTCCATGCATTTATGTGCAAGACAGCCTCTGCAGGCTTCTGTTACCCTATACTTATCTATAGGACATCTATCACAGGCAGCTTCAATAACATAAATTATCTGCTCCTCTGGTCTTATATCCACAAAGTCTTCCATAATATGATCACCATCAGGTAGGTATCCAGCAGCAAGCTTGACCCTCTCTTGCACAATGGCTCTCTCCTTATAAACACAGCATCTATACTGAGGTTTTTCACCATTTATTATTTCATAAGGTATACGTTCTAATTCTTCCTTTGTAAGTCTATCTTCAATAGCCAAAATTGCAACATGCTTTAACACCTCATGTTTAAGCTTCTTTAATTGAGTTTCAAATTGAATCATTAACTATCACACTCCCAAAGTACTTTGTAGGCTGATTACTCTATATTTTCTTCCAATTATATTTATATAGATTGTTAATAGCACCTTAATTATAGCATAAATAGTTAATTCCCTAACGTTATTAAAATTTTTAGAATATTTTATACATAAACATTTACACTGGCTTTATATAAGGCTTTAGGCCTTTTCTATGAAATATAATATTATAATAAATTTCTAAATTTTTAATTACTTACTTAGAGAAAATAAATTAGAGTCCCTAAATAATTAGGAACTCCTATCTTCACTTAAAACTAATTTACTAACTCTTTACTTTCTAAGCTAATATTGTTTTCTCTGGCGTAATAAAAGAGATATTGCTGAGCAAATCCTGAAAGCTCACCAAATCTTTCTCTACCAAAAATTCTTATTTTAGGCAATGACACATCTGGTGCCAGATAAAAGTGCTGCATAGCTCTCTTTACCCAAACATCCACAGGAAAAGCAGAATACTTCTGCATAGAAAAAAGCATAATACAGTCAGCTACTTTAGGGCCAATGCCTGCAAAACATTGAAGAGAAGTATGGCATTGGTCAGCGTCTAAAGCCTTTATAGCATTCAAGTCATATTTCAAAAGCTCCTGAATAATCTCTGGATTATCAATAAATTGACTCTTATCATCTTCTCTAGCCTTCACTGTATCAACAACCTTATTTACTCTCTCTACAGTATCACTTAAGTACTTGCTCCTAAAAGAGGCACCGCAGGCTTCGAAATCCTCAGTAGTAAGGTCCTTTAGCTCTCCTGGCTCAGGAAAGCTATAATAGGTTTTCCCCTTATATTCTAACGGCTTACCATAAGCTTCACTGATTTTCCTTATAGTTTTCATAATAACAGGTATGCTATTTCTAGCAGATATAATAAATGAAAGGGTTATTTCAAAAGGATCTTGCTGGAGAATTCTTATACCGTAGCCGTAATTTACAGCCTTATTAAGGAGTTCATCCTTACTTAGTTCCTTCTTAATAGCTCCATAGTCTCTTCTTAGATCAAAATAATTTTCCCATATACTTTTAAAGTCTTCAGGGCTACTATTATAAATTAATATATCCTCTCCCTGTTTTTCAAGCTCCACTACCCTACCATAGGCAACCCCTATGTAGCTTCCGCCTGGCTGCTTTTCCCAGCGAAAACACTGGCCACAATCAAAGGTATGGTTAAGCTCAAAGTTCTGAGCCCCTTTAATTATCACTCCATCAGAGAAGGTTTCTATTCCTTTGTAATCCATAAAATCACCTAACTCCTTCTTTTTCTATAATTTCTTCTAGAGCATCCGCTGCTGCAATTATCATTTCACTGCATCTCTTATCCTCTGTTTTGTATTCTTCCTTTAACACCTTGCAGTTATACCCTTTGAGTCTATCCTTAAATCCAGCCACAAGCTCTTGAGTTAGAAGCTTAACTCTAGGGCTTACATGAGCTCTATTGTCAGTGTAAAGTATTCCTATCACCGCTGCAGCACCAGTAAGAGCACCACAGATGTCCTCTACTGCCAGTCCCCCTCCAAAAGCCGCCATAATCTTAAATGAATCCTCAGAAAGCTGAAGGTTATAAGCTTCATTTGCGGCATATAATATAGTTTCTGAACAATTATAATCATAGCTTGTATCGTAATATTTTAAAGCATAATCTCTTAGCATTGCAAACCCTCCAAAAGGAAATATTATAATCAACTAACATTTATTATAAATTAAAATCTTTAATTATGAAATAATTCTAACACTATTCATATAAATATATTATTTATTTACATAAAAAAGAGGCAAGAACAGATTTCCGTTCTTATACCTCTTTTCAATTTGTATTATATTAAAGTTCTTTTCACTTATTTTCTTAAGTACTCATCAATAGCGCTGGCAGCCTTTTTACCTGCACCCATAGCAAGGATAACTGTAGCAGCTCCCGTTACCGCATCTCCACCAGCATAAACCCCTTCTCTAGAGGTAAGTCCAGTTTCCTCATCTGCTACTATACACCTCCAGCGGTTTATATCTAATCCCTTGGTAGTAGAAGCTATAAGTGGGTTAGGTGAGGTTCCTAAGGACATTATTACAGTGTCTACCTCCATGATAAATTCTGACCCTGGAATTTCCACTGGTCTTCTTCTACCTGACTGGTCAGGAGCTCCAAGCTCCATGCGGATGCATTTCATACCCTTTACCCAGCCCTTTTCATCCTCAAGTATTTCTATAGGATTAACAAGAGTATCAAAGATAACTCCTTCTTCTTTAGCATGATGAACTTCCTCTAATCTTGCAGGAAGCTCCTCTTCACTTCTTCTGTAAACAATGTGGGACTCTGCACCAAGTCTTAAAGCAGTCCTAGCTGCATCCATTGCAACATTTCCTCCACCCACTATAGCAGCCTTCTTTCCAAGCTTTATAGGTGTAGAATAGTCCTCTTTAAAAGCCTTCATTAGGTTGTTTCTTGTGAGGAATTCATTAGCTGAAAATACTCCATTGGCATTTTCACCTGGTATTCCCATAAATTTAGGAAGCCCAGCACCGGAACCAATAAACACTGCCTTAAAACCTTCATTTTCAAAGAGCTCGTCTATAGTTACAGTTCTACCAACTATAACGTTGGTTTCTATCTTAACCCCTAACTTTTTAACATTATCCACCTCATGCTTAACCACTGTATCCTTTGGAAGCCTGAATTCAGGTATTCCATATACAAGTACTCCGCCAGCCTCATGAAGAGCCTCAAAGATTGTTACGTCATAGCCTTTTTTAGCTAAGTCTCCAGCACAAGTAAGTCCTGCAGGACCGCTTCCTATTACAGCAACCTTTATACCTTTAGCTTCCTCTTTCTCAGATAAATCTATATTATTTTCTCTGGACCAGTCTGCTACAAATCTTTCAAGCTTACCAATAGCCACAGCCTCACCTTTTATACCTAAGACGCATTTTCCCTCACACTGGTTCTCCTGAGGGCATACTCTTCCGCATACAGCTGGAAGAGCACTGTCCTTAGCAATCGTCTTTGCTGCAGCTTCAAATTCTCTATTTTTAACCTGCTGTATAAACTCTGGTATTCTTATAGTTACAGGACACTGAGTTACGCAGAGAGGTTTTTTGCAATTTAGGCATCTTGAAGCCTCTGCCACTGCCTCATCTTCTGTATAACCTAGACATACCTCCTGAAAGTTTGTGGCCCTTACCTTAGGATCCTGTTCACTTATAAGTACTCTCTTCATTCTATCCATTACTTGTCACCTCCGCAGCCACAACCGCCATGATGATGAGTATCTCCCTCTTCAACCTTAAGTATAGCTCTGCCTTCTTCACTTTTATACATAGCCTGCCTTCTCATAGCTTCATCAAAATTAACCTTATGGCCATCAAATTCCGGTCCGTCAACGCAGGCAAATTTAACCTCTCCCCCTACGGTTACTCTGCAAGCACCACACATACCTGTACCATCAACCATTATTGGGTTAAGGCTTACCACTGTAGGTATATTAAGTTCCTTTGTAAGAAGGGCAACAAATTTCATCATTATCATCGGTCCTATAGCAATAGCTCTGTCATAACTTATTCCTTCATTATTAACTAAGTCCTTAAGCTTTTCTGTAACCATGCCTTTAAATCCATAGGAACCATCATCGGTGCAGATATAAAGATTTCCTGCTACTGCCTTCATTTCCTCTTCTAAAATAACAAGCTCCTTATTCTTAGCTCCTACTATTACATCACAGGCAATTCCTCTTTCATGAAGCCATTTTACCTGAGGATATACCGGTGCAGTTCCCACACCTCCAGCAATGAAGATGATCTTTTTATTCTTAAGTTCCTCTAAGTTCTCCTCCACCATCTCAGAAGGCTGTCCTAAAGGTCCCACAAAATCTGAAACAAAATCACCCTCTTCTAAAAGAGCCATTTTCTTAGTGGATTGACCTAAGGTCTGAAATACTATTGTGACACTTCCTTTTTCTCTGTTGTAATCACATATGGTCAGTGGAATTCTTTCACCCTTTTCATCTAACTTAACAATTACAAATTGACCTGGTTCACTGGATCTAGCCACTCTTGGTGCTTCTATATCCATTAAGTAAATATTATTTGCTAATAATCTTTTACTTAAAATTTTGTACATCTCTTATCCCCCCATTTTTCTGATGACTGTAAAAAAGCCCATAGATATATATTAACATATAAAAATAAAACTTTCACAATATTATATATTTATTATCAACTTTATTTACTTTCTGTATTTTTATAGGTTATTTTAATATTTTTTACATATAATTCCTTATATATCCATAATATTTATTTGATTTGCTTTACATTAATTTAATTATATTATTAATTTTTATAATAATTTACCACAAATATTAGCTTAAATAAAAAGGGAGAAGAGCTTATATTTATTAATATATCCCTACTCCCTTTTAACCTTAAATTTAGAAGTTCACCTTTTCACCTTCATAAACACAGGTATATAGCTTCTTCATTTCATCTACGGAAATTTCTCTTGGATTTGATCCTGTACAAGCATCCTTTACGGCATTTTCAGATATCTTATCTAAGTTAGCCTCAAAGTCCTCTTTAGCTATTCCATATTCTTTTAAACTTCCTGGTATAGACATTTTCTGATTCATTTCTTTTATCATAGAAGTTAGAGCATCTATTAATTCATCTTCAGTTGTTCCTGGTAAGCCAAGATTTTTTGCTATCTGAGCATATCTTTCTCCACAGGCCTTTTTATTAAAATCTATTACGTAAGGCAGATAAATAGCATTAGCACAGCCATGAGGCACATGGAAAATTGCTCCAGTCTTGTGAGCCATACTGTGTGTAATTCCTAATAAAGCATTAGTGAAAGCCATTCCAGCAAGACACTGAGCTATGTGCATCTCTTCTCTTGCCTTAGTATCTCCTTCATAGGATTTAAATAGATATTCCTTAATCATAGTTATTGACTGCATTGCTAATGGATCTGAAAAGCTTGATCTAAGTCCTGCTACATAAGCTTCTATAGCATGAGTTAGAGCATCCATTCCTGTATGAGCCACAAGCTTTGGAGGCATAGTTTCTGCTAACTCTGAATCAACTACAGCAACATCTGGAGTTAAATTAAAATCAGCTAGTGGATATTTGATACCTAAATTATAATCTGTTATAACAGAGAATGCTGTAACTTCAGTTGCAGTACCGCTGGTTGAAGGAATTGCTAAAAATTTAGCCTTTCCTCTTAATTCAGGAACTGTGAAAGGATCCTTAACATCATCAAAAGTAACCTCTGGATGCTCATAGAAAATCCACATAGCCTTTGCTGCATCAATGGGTGATCCTCCACCAATAGCAACTATCCAATCTGGATTAAATTCTCTCATTTTTTCTGCACCCTTCATAACTGTTTCCACAGATGGATCTGGTTCAACTCCCTCTATAAGTCTAACCTCCATACCTGCTTCTTTTAAATATCCTTCCACCCTGTCTAAAAAGCCAAACTTCTGCATTGAGCTTCCGCCAGTTACAATTACTGCTTTCTTTCCTTTTAAAGTTTTTATAACCTCTAAGCTTCCTTTTCCATAATAAATATCTCTAGGCAATGTAAATCTGTTCATTTTTCATCCTCCTACAATATAAATTCTCATGTACATAAAACTATTAAGCAATCCTCATGCCAAAGTAGATATTTTTTTAACAATTATAATAAAATTTTTATCTCAACTCTTAAGATTGTTTATTTAATCACAATTAGAAGATTTATTTTTTCACTTTTTTATTACTTTATTTTAATTTTTCACTCCTAACATAGAAAAAACTGCCCAAAAATAGAACAGTTTTATATTATTTACTGTTCTATTTTTGAGCAGTGTTCAATTATGATACATATGAATGCTAAGGATATTATTGTGAAACTTTATTTATTACTAAAAATTTAACTGCTAAAACCATTCATTATGGTTATTTATTTAGCCGTCAAGTTTATATTATATTTGTCTATTTTATTGTAGAGAGTATTTCTTCCAATACCAAGGGCCTTAGAAGCTTTAGTTATATTACCTTCATAAACCCTTAAGGCCTTTATTATATGCTCTTTTTCCATAAGCTCTAATGGCGTTATCCTCTCCTCATTTACTCTATACTCTTCCTTTGTTAAGGCTGCTTCATTAACTCTTTCCTCATCATCCACTTTAAGCTTTAGTTCTGGATTCCTATCTAAGTTCAGTGCCTTTTCAATAAAATTCTCTAACTCTCGCACATTGCCCTTCCAAGGATGGTTCATAAGCTCATTATATTCTTCAGGAGAAAGAACCGGAACATCAATACCAAGCTTACCAGCTTTAAGTTCTAAAAAATGCTCTACCAGAAGCTTAATATCCTCTTTCCTCATTCTTAAGGGAGGTATATTTATAGGTATTACACTTAATCTATAATAGAGGTCCTCTCTAAAATTCCCCCTTAAAACCTCCTCCTTTAGATCCTTATTGGTAGCAGCAATAATCCTTGCATCTACAGGAATATATCTTGTGCCCCCCACTCGTGTTACCATTCCCTCCTGAAGGACTCTTAAAAGATTAACCTGCATATTAAGAGGCATTTCTCCAATTTCATCTAGAAAGAGAGTTCCTCCATTAGCCAGTTCAAACTTTCCTGCCATTCCGCCTTTCTTTGCTCCAGTAAAAGCTCCTTCCTCATAACCAAAGAGTTCACTTTCAATGAGACTCTTAGAGATAGCTCCACAATTAATGGCCACAAAACCTCCGCTTCTGCGATGGCTATAATTATGGATAGCTTGTGCTAATATTTCCTTCCCTGTTCCACTCTCGCCTTGAATAAGAACTGTTGAGGGACTATCAGCAATTCTTTTTATATAGCTTTTAAGCTTCATTATCTCAGGACTATTGCCTATAAAATCCTCAATAGTATACCTGGCATTCATTCCTGAATATTTGTTAACCAAACTGATTACCCTTTTCATATCCTTTATTAATATCACAGAACCTATATATTCTCTAGACTCTAAAAAAATACCATGGACAGTAATGTTATATAGCTTACTTCCCTCTTTAAGCCTCAGAGTTGCTTCCTCATCCAGAATACTCACTCCAACCCTTAATCTTGCAATTACATCCCTCCAGGTAGGTAAAAACCTCTCTGCCTTACTACCTAAAAGCTCCTGTCTTTTGTATCCAAGTATAGTACAAGCATCCTTATTAAGGCTGTCAATTTTTCCTTCCCTATCTAAAGCTACTATTCCTATATCCAAGGAATTCATTATGGTATTCATATAGTTATAGGCTTCCTTAAGCCTTTTTTGTGTATATTCCATCTTAATCTGATTTTCTATATATTTCACTGCAGCCACTGCAAGTCCTAAGGTATGAGGGTGAACCCTGTGGCTTTCTCCCGTGAGGTTAAAGGTTCCTATAATCTCACCTTTAATACTATGAATAGGTGCTGCAGAACAAGTCCACCTATGATAGGCTGTTATAAAATGCTCTTTTGCAGAAATCTGAATTGGTGAATCCTCTTTTATAGCAGTGCCCATGGCATTTGTTCCCATACTATCTTCATTCATATAGGCTCCTACTACCATGTCCAAGGCCATTGCCTCATCTAGAACTTCTTTATCACCAATAATACTTAAGATACAGCCCTCCTTGTCCGTTAGAAGGAGCATAAAGCCGGATCCCTTTAAGGTTTCATAAAGGATATATATAAAGGGTTTTGCAATCCTTATTAAATCTTCATTATTTTTAAGTGTATCAGTAACAGCTCTACCCCTTAAAACCTTCTCAGGAATAACTCGTTCCTTATCAATGCCATAGCTTTTGCTTCTTTCATGAGATTTTTTAATAATCTCCTGCTGCTTTTCTTTGTTATACACAACCTCACCTCATTTGCCCATCCCCTGTTTCCTTACAGAGTTCTTACCAATAATATTTTAACATATGCACAAAAATAATTCCTCAATAAAAAAATCGGCAGTTAAACCGCCGATTCTTTACATTAAAATATTTACTTATTATAGTCGTAAACACCCTTCTTGGTCTTTCTTCCAAGCCAGCCTGCTCTAACATATTTTCTCATAAGGCTGTGAGCCCTGTACTTTGTGTCTCCTGTTTCTGTGTATAATACATCCATGATGGCTAAGCAAACATCAAGACCTACTAAGTCTCCTAAAGCTAATGGTCCCATTGGATGATTTGCACCTAGCATCATAGCCTTATCAATATCCTCAGCACATGCTATGCCCTCTGCAAGAATTCCAAAAGCTTCGTTAATCATTGGAATAAGTATTCTGTTAACTACAAAGCCTGGAGCTTCAGCAACTTCTACTGGATCTTTACCTATAGCTAGGGACATTTCCTTAACCTTATCAAAGGTCTCCTGAGAGGTGGCCATTCCCTTTATAATCTCAACTAGCTTCATAACTGGTGCAGGATTGAAGAAATGCATTCCTATTACCTTATCTGGTCTCATTGTTGCTGAAGCAACCTCTGTAATGGATAAGGAAGAAGTGTTGGAAGCTAAAATAGTTTCCTCTTTGCATAGCTTATCCAACTCAGCAAATATCTCTTTTTTAATGCGCATATTTTCAACTGCTGCTTCTATAACCAAATCACAGTCAGCAGCTAAAGCCATATCTGTAGTTCCGGAGATTCTTGAAAGGATAGCATCCTTATCCTCTGCAGTCATTTTTCCCTTGTCAACCAATCTGCTTAAGCCCTTATTAATTCCTGCTAGTCCCTTGTCAACAAATTCATCTTTAATATCTCTTAAGATTACCTCAAAGCCCTTTTGAGCAAAGGTCTGAGCTATGCCTGAACCCATGGTTCCTGCACCGAGTACAAATACTTTTTTCATTATTATCCCTCCGATACTAATTTTCTTCTTTCATTGCCTTTACCTGAGAAATAATCTCTGGTATCACCTTATTTAAGTCCCCCACTATTGCAAGGTCTGCAACCTTCATAATAGGAGCACTTTCGTCCTTATTAATTGCAATAATGTAATCTGAGTCCTGCATACCAGCTAAATGCTGTATTGCTCCAGATATTCCGCAGGCGATGTATATTGTTGGTCTAACGGTTTTACCAGTTTGTCCTACTTGATAATCCCTTTCTCTCCAACCATTTTCAACGGCAGCTCTAGAAGCACCTACAGTACCTCCCATTGCCTCTGCTAGATCCTCTAAAAGCTTAAAGCTATCTTTATTTCCAACACCTCTACCACCGGAAACTATGATATTTGCTTCTCCTATATCGACAATATCCTTCTTTTCCTTTACGGTCTTAACAACCTCGGTTCTAATATCTTCCTTTGAAAGATTAACGGAAACATTTTCTATTGTACCTGCTGCATCTGTTTTCTTAAGTTTCTCAAAAACTCCTGGTCTTACAGTTGCCATCTGAGGTCTATGGTTCTCACAAGCTATAGTTGCCATAAGATTTCCGCCAAAGGCTGGTCTAGTAGCTAATAATATTTTGCTTTCGCTGTCTACATCTAATGAAGTACAATCTGCAGTAAGTCCTGTGGATAATTTAGCTGCAACTCTAGGGCCCAAATCTCTTCCAATAAAGGTTGCTCCTATGAAAAATACCTCAGGCTTTCTCTCATGAACTAAATCACATATAACTTTAGTATAACCATCTGTGGTGTAGTTAGCAAGTAATGGATCCTCAGCCACTAAAACCTCATCAGCTCCATGTTCAGCCAGTTCCTTTGCTAATCCCTCTATCTTGTTTCCTAATAACAGTGCAGTAAGCTTAACACCAAGCTTATCAGCAATCTTTCTTCCTTCTCCTAAAAGCTCGAGAGAAACCTTTTGAAGCTCTCCATTTCTCTGTTCGGCAAAAACCCAAACGCCTTTATATAAAGCAATATCCATTATTCTTACCTCCTTAAACTTAGATGTAGTGTTTTTCTTTCATTTTTTTCAGCAGGTAGCTTGCAGCCTCTGCAGTAGGAAGCTTCACAAGTTCTCCCTGTCCCTTTGTTTCCTTTGTCATAGACTTTTTAACCTTTGTAGGCGATCCTGCAAGTCCAAGCTCAGCTTTATCTACATCTATGTCCTCTGCGGTCATAACCTTAATTTCTTTATCTGCAGTATCAAAAATAAATCTTGCATTCATGTATCTAGGAACATTTAATTCTTTTATTGCTGTTAATAAAACAGGAGTTTTTACCTTAATTATTTCATAGCCATCCTCTAAAGCTCTGTTTATATAAAGGTCATTTCCTTCAGCCTTAACCTCTTGAACATAGGTTACCTGAGGAATATCTAAATGCTCAGCAATTTCAGGACCAACCTGAGCAGTATCTCCATCAATAGCCTGTCTGCCTGCAAAAATTATATCAAATTCCCCAAGGGTTTTTATAGCAGCTGCCAGTGTCTTTGAAGTCGCTAAGGTATCAGCTCCTCCAAAAACTCTATCTGTTATGAGTATTGCTTCATCAGCTCCCATTGCAAGAGCTTCCCTTAATGCATTCTTTGCCTGAGGAGGTCCCATGCTTATAACAGTAACCTCAGCACCATAAGTATCCTTTAAAACCAGTGCCTCCTCTAGTGCATTTTTATCCTCAGGGTTTATTATTGAAGGCACTCCTTCTCTAATTAGAGTACCGGTTTTAGGATCTATTTTAACTACTGTAGTATCAGGTACTTGTTTAACACATACTATAATCTTCATTAGACTGCCTCCTTATTTCAAAGCGCTGCCAGCGATAACCATCTTTTGAACCTGAGAGGTTCCTTCGTAGATCTCTGTTATCTTAGCATCTCTCATCATTCTTTCTACAGGATACTCCTTAGTATAGCCATAGCCACCAAAGAGCTGTACTGCCTTAGTAGTTACTTCCATAGCAACCTCTGAAGCAAAGAGCTTTGCTCTAGCTGCCTCTACAGAATAAGGCTGTTTTTCTTCTTTAAGACATGCTGCCTTATATACTAAATATCTTGCTGCTTCAATTTTAACATCCATATCTGCTATCATCCATTGAAGCCCCTGGAAGGCTGATAAAGGCTTACCAAACTGCTTTCTTTCCTTCATGTAGTTAACTGCTTCTTCAAGGGCTCCTTCTGCAATTCCTAATGCCTGAGCTGCTATACCTATTCTTCCTCCATCAAGAGTCTTCATAGCTATACCAAAGCCTCTGCCTTCTTGTCCAATAAGATTTTCCTTTGGAACTATGCAGTTTTCCATTATAAGCTCTGTAGTAGAAGAAGCTCTTATACCTAGCTTGTTTTCCACCTTGCCAATGGAGAATCCAGGAAAGTCTTTCTCTACAATAAAGGCACTTATTCCCTTAGTTCCCTTAGAACGATCAGTCATAGCAAAAATTATAAAGGTTTCTGCTACTCCACCATTAGTTATGAATATCTTTGATCCATTTAATACATAGTGGTCTCCATCAAGATAAGCAACAGTCTGCTGGCCTGCAGCATCAGTACCTGCATTAGGCTCTGTGAGTCCGAAGGCTCCAATCTTCTCACCCTTTGCTAATGGTGTTAAGTATTTTTCCTTCTGAGCTGGAGTTCCAAAGCTATCTATAAGTCCCGCACAAAGTGAAACATGAGCGGATAAAATAACACCTGTGGTTCCGCAAGCCTTTGAAAGCTCTTCCACTGCTAATATATAGGATAAGGTGTCTCCACCAGCTCCACCATATTCCTTTGAGAAAGGAAGTCCCATAAGTCCATATTTAGCCATTTTCTTAACATTTTCCATGGGAAATTCTTCTGTTTCATCAATTTCTGCTGCCAAGGGAGCTACCTCATTAATGGCAAATTCTCTTACCATCTGTCTTACTAATTCCTGTTCTTTAGATAAAGCAAAATTCATTTATTTTACCTCCTGTTAGATGCTATTTATTTTGGAAGTTCTTTTCAGCTCTCTTTTCAACAAAAGCTGTCATACCTTCTTTTTGATCTTCTGAGGAGAAGCATTCTCCAAAAATTTCTGCTTCAAAGCTTAAAGCAGTATCAATATCCATCTGCATTCCTCTATTTATTCCAGCTTTACTAAGCTTAACAGCTATAGGAGCATTCTTTGCTATAGCTTCTGCCATAGCCTTTGCTTCATTTAATAGCTCTTCAGGAGCAACTATTTTATTAACAAGTCCTATTCTGTAGGCTTCCTCAACCTTTATTACGTTACCGGTATAAATAAGCTCCTTAGCTTTTCCAAGACCTACAACTCTAGCTAACCTTTGAGTTCCACCAAATCCTGGGGTAATTCCTAGACCAACCTCAGGTTGTCCAAATTTAGCCTTTTCTGAAGCTATTCTTATATCGCAGGCTAGAGATAATTCACAGCCCCCGCCTAAGGCAAAGCCTCCAACTGCTGCTATTACAGGTTTTTCTAGGGTTTCTAATCTTCTAAACACCTTATTTCCTAAATTAGAAAACCTTCTTGCTTCCATAACAGATAAGTCCTTCATTTCTGTGATGTCTGCTCCAGCTACAAAAGCCTTTTCACCAGCTCCAGTAATAATAACTGCATAAATGCTGTCATCCCCCTCTAAGATGTCTACCACAGAATTTAAGTCTACCAAGGTTTCGCTGTTTAGTGCATTTAGTGCTTTAGGTCTGTTAATAGTAACTATAGCAATATTGCCTTCCTTTTCAAGAAGTACATTTTTAAATTCCATTTCCATCCTCCTTAAAATAAGTCCTGAAATTTATTCAGGCTTGTATATAGAATTTATATTAAAATATATTATACTCTTTGTGGTTATAGCCACAATAGAATATATTAACTTTTCAATATATTAATGCTAAAGGTAATATTTAGAAAATTTATTATGCACTTAGTTTATAATTTAACAATCTTCTTCGCCATAAAAAGCTAAGGTCCATATATTTTATTGCTATTTTTTAACATCATTTCCCCTTTCTTAGTAAAATTCACTAATAAAGTTCAAAAAAAAATAATTGAAGCTTTAGACTTCAATTATCATTATATTACTTTGTTAAATTTTTTGCAATAATATATTTAGATTTATCAGTATATTTTTACTTTCCTTCGTTTAAAAGATAAACAAGGGTTAAAAGACTTTCGCTAAGATGTACATTCTCGATAATTACATCCTCTGGAGCAGACAAGTCTACGGGGGCAAAATTCCATATCCCCTTAACACCGCCTTCTACCAATATGTCACAAACCTTTTGTGCATTAGTCTCAGGAACACAGATTATTCCAATATCTATTGAATTGTTTCTGATATAGGATGGAAGAGTGTCAATATCACTTATCTCTATATCTCTTATTCTTAGACCTATGAGCTTTGGATTTGCATCAAAGATTGATTTAAGATTAAATCCCATCTTATCAAATCTAGTGTAATTTGCAATGGCCTGACCTAGGTTTCCTGCTCCTATTATAACCGAGCTATATTCCTTTTCAAGGCCTAAGATGCCGCTTATCTGGTTATATAATTCTTTAACATTATAACCATATCCCTGCTGACCAAAATCTCCGAAGCAGTTTAAATCCTGCCTTATTTGAGATGCAGTAAAACCAATTTTTTCACTAAGTTCCTTTGATGAAATTCTGTCTACGTCATTTTTCAGCAAATCCATTAGATATCTATAATACTTAGGAAGTCTTTTTATAACTGCCATTGATATATTTTTTTTCCTCTCCATTAAAACACCTCTTTTTCCACATGAAATTCTCTTAGATTTATAACATAAATTTTACAGTATTTAATCTATTTACTATTTAATTATAACTAATGGTTCATTAATAATCAATTATTTTGTGAATAGAAATACAAGATTGTTAATATTATAACTATAATTATACTATTTTCTTAAAAATTAGACCCATTAAAGTTTATTGATTATTATATCATAAAAGGCCCTTTGTCATTATCTATTTATCAAATTTAAAAGGACCTCTCCTACACCTAAATGCTCTAGAAGAATTTTTGTACCTATTATTATAAGTACAATTCCTCCAAAAGCCGTAGCCTTTTCCTTTAATACAACTCCAAGCTTATCTCCCAAAAGTACTGCTAAGAAGCTTAATATAAAGGTTACTAAAGCAATTATCACTACCCCAAAGATAATATTTACATTAAGAAATGCCATAGTAATTCCCACAGCTAAAGCATCAATGCTAGTAGCTATGGCAAGGGAGAGATACAGCCGAGTAGAAAAGTTTACAATGCAGGCTTCTTCTTCCTTTTTATAACTGTCTATAATCATTTTCCCACCTAATAAGGACAATAATGTAAAAGCAATCCAGTGATCTAATGCCATAATCTCACCATAAAAGCTCCTCCCTAGAAGCCATCCTATAAGAGGCATAAGACCTTGAAAAAAACCAAAATATAGCCCTGCCTTAAGAGCTGTAGTAAGCTTATTTCCCTTGCAGGTTCTAAGACCTAAGGTTATTGATACCGCAGAAGCATCCATTGCAAGTCCTAATGAAATAAAAAACAAAGCCTCTAATCCCATGTTAATCCCCCCACTATTTTATACATAAAAAAAGACTTATGTATAACGCAACCCTTCGTTATACATAAGTCTCACTTTTTAATACAAAGCCAGATTTCAAAAATCAGTATGTTGACTCTGTAACAGGTTATTATATAACCTGCAAGCTACTCCCTTACGCCTGAAAGTATTCTCAACCTCTATTATTATAGATAAGTTAAATTTCTCTGTCAACAAAAAAATGCAAATAATTTATAAATCAACGGGATTTTTTAAAAATATTGTCAAAAAAATAATGCTGTTTACATAAACAGCATTATCTTTTAAATGTATCTTTTATACTCACTATACTCACTAATCTCATTAATTAAATGCTTTATCTCTTGATCCTTACACTTATCCATTATAAGAATTACATCTTTAGAATTTACTATTACCAAATCCTTAATACCAAAGCCAATAATAAGATTTTCTTTGCTTCCAAAAACATAACAATTTTCACTTTCATCAAGAAAAACATTATCCAAAACATAGTTTCCTTGGTTTCTCTTAAGAAACTTACTTAATGCAGAAAAGCTTCCTATATCATCCCATATAAAGTCACTCTTAATTACAAAGGCCTTTCTAGTCTTTTGCATCACACCAAAATCAATAGAAATGCCATCAATGAGCCTATACTGCTCCTCGATAGTCTTTTCCTCCAAAGGTGTGTCAAGCTGCTGATATATTTCCAAAAGACTTTTATATATTTTAGGAAGATATTTCTCAAACTCTCTTAAAATAACATCTGCTCTGAACATGAACATGCCACTATTCCATAGATAAGTCCCCTTTAAAAGAAAATACTTAGCAACCTCTATATTAGGCTTTTCTGTAAAGCGAATTACCTTATAGGTGGCGATATTTCCCTGAGTCCTTTCACCCATCTCAATATACCCATATCCAGTTTCTGGGGAACTAGGTGCTATGCCTATGGTAACCAATCCTCTTCGTCTATCTGCTATCTCAATTCCCTGCCTAAGGGTTTCTTGATAGCTTTTTTCTCCTTCAATATAATGATCCGAGGGAAGTACCATCATCACTGCATCCTTATCCTTTTTTAAGAGCTTCACTGCAGAAAGACCTATGCAGGTGGCAGTTTCTTTATTAGCAGGTTCTATGAATATATTTTCCTTAGGAATTTGGGGAAGCTCCTCTTTAATCTTCTCCAGATAATCCTTATTTGTTACTACATAGATATTTGAGATATCCACAATGGGTAATATCCTTTCAACGGTGTTTACCAGAAAACTTTTATTATTTACCAGCTTTAAAAATTGCTTTGGTGTATCGCTTCGAGATAGAGGATATAATCTTGTTCCTTTTCCTCCTGCTAATATTAAGGCATATAGCAAAGGGCTTCACTCCACAATATAACTATGTTCTATAATATGCCTTCTTTTCTTTTTGTGTGATTACCCTCCTTGAGCCTTTTATCAATATTCCTACAAGGTATATCTATTCTCTGTGCCTTGTTTCTATACTCTTCTTCCAAGCATATATACCTAGAGAAACTCCTATAATGCCATAAGCTACAAAGCCTCTGAAATATTCTCCTACCTGAGGGTTATCAAAGAGATTTTTTCCTGCCATGGGAGAGATGATAAATAGTGTATGGAATAGTATTATCCCCAGAAGTGCTTGGCCATTAGTTGCCTTGGATACGGAGGCACCTCCTATGAGCAGTGCTGCAATAGAAAACATACCTACTTGCTCATGGCTTCCATAGGTGTTTAGGGTTCCAATATTCTGAAGAAATATTATTTGCCCCCAGGCTGCTAAAACCGTTGAAAAGATTATGGCAATAATCCTTATTTTATTCACCTTTATTCCTGAGGCATTAGCTACCTGCATATCTTGACCAACAGTTCTAAGATCCTGACCAAGCTTTGTTTTTAGTAAGAAGCTGTTGAAGATACAGAGTACAATAATCGCTAGAATCGTTATTATAGGGACATCTACAAATTTAAAGCTAAAATTAAGCTCTTTAATAAAAGTAATGGCTAGCACTGCTATAATACACAGAGCCCCATAAAAAACATATTTTACATTAACGTTTTTATCTCTTCTTTTTATAAGAATAAACCTTATTATATAGTAGAATAAAAAGCACAAAAGAATTATCATGGAGGTCTTGTATAAATCCATCTTAAAAACACCATCTAAGGCATACTTTATCCCGCCCTGTAAATCCACTGTATTTTTTACGCCTACTCCTCCATTTAAAATAAGCACTGGATTCTTCATTGGAATTATCTTTCCCACAAAGAAAAGAAATAATAGCTGATAAAGACCATTGGCAAAGAGTGCAAGAATCATTCCTGCTATCATTTCCTGCCCTTTGGTTTTATTTAAAAGCTTTCCTGTAAGGTATCCAAAAAACACAGCAATAGGGGTACTTAGAACTATACAGAGAATAAAACCTCCAATACCTGTAATCTGCCAGTGGGTTACAGCTATTATTGCTATCTGCCCTGCCATAGCACCTATAACCATTCCGAAATTTAATCCCATACCTGCTAAGACTGGTATTATTAAAGAAAGAACTAAAAACATATTTCGTGCTATTCTTGCTATAAGCTCTCCAAGAACAAAGGAAAAGGGCTGAGCTGCCAGTTCAATTCCAATAAGACAGAGAGCTACAAAAAGCAGGGTAACCATATTATTAAATAACCAGCTCTTAATTGATTTTAATATTTCTTTTGCTTCCATTATCCCCTGCTCCCTTCTACCTTAGTTAAGGCATATAATATTATTCCATTACTTATAATTATTCTTATTACTTCTGATAGATTTCCTTCTGTCACTATTTTATTTGCTACAGGAAGGCCAATGGTAAGAAGCCCTTGAAAGAGTATTGTACCAATGATTACATGGGATATTTTTGCCCTGGTAGAGGTTGCTCCCCCTATGAGAACCGCTGCAACTGCAGGAAAGCCCATCATCATCGGTGCCGTATAAAGCTGATAAAAACCATAGCTTTGAGCATATACTATTATCCCTACTGCTCCTAAAACAGTAGAAAGAAGTGTTCCTAGAATTCTACCCTTATCTATATTAATCCCTGAAGCCTTTGCAAAGCTTGGATTACTTCCTGAAGCAGTCATTGCTATACCACTTTTAGTCCTTAGGGCAATTGCAGTAATAAGGCAGCATAAGAGGAACATAAGCAAAAGCCCTGTAGGAATTTTAACCCCAAAAAGAGGAAAGCTCCAAAGTTTATCCAAAACCTTATCATACCTATCAGACAAGGCTATGGTAGTTCTTATTCCTTGTCCTATAGGCCACTTTATTTCACCACTTTGAAAAGGTAAAACAAGCCATGCAATACACATTAAAGATACTGAGGAAAATCCCATATAGGTTGATACCATCATTTCAGAGCCCTTTACCTTATTTAGTAATAAACCATAGCCGTAGCCGGCAGCAGCAGAGATGGGAATTGCTATTAAGATAGCAACGGCTAACGCTGTTAATCCAGTAAGATTTAGTTCTATGCTTATTAGCCCGCCTAAAAGTCCACAAAGTATCCCCAGTGGAAGCCCGAAGTTTAAGCCTATACCACAAACTATTCCAGGCACCATAGCTAAAACAAGTATACCGTTCATCCCTGTTCTCACTAAAGTATCATAAATTAACATATTGATGGGAATACCCAAAAATATAGCCATAAGACAGAGTACTATAAAAAAGCTTATAATTATTGTTCTGGGAAGCCCTAAAGCCTCATATACCTCTTTTATCCTCTTTCCCATGATTCTTCCTCCACCATTCCATTCTTTATCTCAGAGTGCCCTGCCAGTAATAATCCATAATCCACATCACTGGCCTCAGGGCTTAATATTCCAGCCTTCTTTCCTTCTGAAACTATCATAACTCTGTGACATATGGCTCTAAGTTCAGCCAGCTCTGAAGAGGTAATTATTATTGTTAGGTCTCTCTCCTTATTTAACTTAACAAGGAGTTCTAAGACCAACTTTTTTGCACCTACATCAATCCCTCTTGTAGGCTCAGAAACCAGAAGCAGTTTTGGATCTAGAGCTAGGGCTCTGGCAATACATATTTTTTGCTGATTTCCTCCACTTAGTCTTCTTACAATCTGTTGTGCTCCTGTACATCTTATATCCAGATCTTTGATATAAGCCTTTGCAGAGCTTCTTATCCTTTTTCCATCTCTCTGAGTAATGATAAAATATTTTTTCAAAAAATCATTTTTTACGTACATTGCTGAAAGAGCTATATTATTTTCTATGGTATCTTCTAGCAAAAGTCCAACTCCTCTTCTATCCTCGGACACGAAGGCCACACCTTCCTTTAAGACTTCTAAAGGGTTATTTAAAGGAAGCTTCTTTTTTTCTAAAAACACTTCACCGCTGCTGTAATAGATACCCATTATTCCATTGGCAATTCCTATCTTTCCTTGTCCCGCCAGGCCTCCTATGCCAAATATTTCTCCCTTATATATATCTAAATCTATTCCCTTAACCTTTTCACCTGGCATGTCCACCTTAAGGTCTCTTAGACTTAAAAATACCTTTTGGTCCATAAACTTCTTTTTATCTAAGTCAACAAGCCTCTCAATTTTTCTCCCAACCATGAGCTCAGCTAACTGCATAATATCAGTTTCAAGAACTTTTTTATCCGCTATTGCCTCTCCATCTCTCATTATGGTTATATTTTCTGCTACTTCCATAACCTCATTTAATCTATGAGTTATAAAAATAATAGCAATTCCCTTTTGTGACAAAAGCTTCATTGTATCTAAAAGCCTTTTAGCTTCCTCTTCTGTAAGCACAGCAGTAGGCTCATCAAAAACCAAAAGCTTTATATTTTTCTTATCTATCTCCCTGGCTATTTCAATAAACTGCATATAACCTACAGGAAGTCCCTCAACCTTTAGGCCTGGGTTAAGATTTAAGCCAATGGTATCTAAATCCTCCTGAGCATCCTTATCCATTTCCTTATGATTTAATGTTTTAAAGGCGGGTCCTAATACTTTGCTTATAATATTGCCTTTTGTTATCTCACGGTTTAGCTTTATATTTTCTCTAACAGTAAAGCCTGGAATGAGCATAAATTCTTGATGAACCATTCCTATTCCAAGACTCATTGCCTCTAAAGGACTTTTTATAGTTATACTTTTTCCCTGATATTTTACCTCACCCTTATAACCCCCAGTGCTGTGTATCACTGGCATTCCAAATAGGATATTCATAAGTGTTGATTTTCCTGCTCCATTTTCTCCTAATAGCGCGTGTATTTCCCCTTCCATAACCCTTAAGGAAACATCTTTAAGAACTCTATTGCCATAATACTCTTTGTCTATATTAACCATCTCTAAAATGGCAGCTCTCTCCATTTTTCTCCTCCTTTAATAAAGCTAGGGAGTGAAGACATGCTCCACCCCCTAAAATATATTAGATATAAAATCTAAAAGGTTATATACTCTGAAAGGAGCATATAGAAGTTGTCAAGCTTTTTGTTAGTCTTTTCATCATCTAAAGTGGTGAGCTTAATTGATTTTTTAGATATCTCTGTAAATATTCCTTCAAGCTTAGCCTTATCATTTTTACCAGTGGTCTTACCTTCTAAGTATGCCTTTGCATATTCAACTCCACCTTCTACGAAGAGCATATTTACTGGTACAGGCCAAGTAGAGAATCTTCCTTCTCCACCCTTCTCCTTTATCTTCTTTCCTACTTCATCAACTACAAAATCAATATCCCCTTTCTTGTCATCAGGGATTTTTATTCCTAATGCTCCAGGGAACCCATGATAAGGAGATGGACAACACTGCTGGGGCATTATAGCTCCTTGCTCTAAAACAGCTTTAATCAAAGGCTCTTGCATTGAGCAGTTAGTACTAAAGAAGGCAGTATCCTTTCCAAGCTCCTGAACCTTTCTTGGAACATCTTCTAGAATAAACTGCTGAGCACCAGATACACCAGCATCTCCCGTTGGGTCCGGTGCAGTCGCGTCAATAAACTCTAAGCCTAATTTTTCACAGGTTTCCTTCAATAAATCTCTTCTCATTGCCAGCATCTGATAGGACATATGTCTTGGGAAGGAGTAGTGAACGAATTTCTTAGCCCCTAATTTTTTTGCCTGCTCAATAATGACTGTTCCCATTCCTAATTCATCAGCCTGAAGTACTACATCAGCCTTGGATGCAATCATATCTGGATCCTCTCCTGGAACTCCTGCAACAAATAGCATTTCTGGTCTTTTTTCTCTAACCTTATCAATGGCAGCAGAAGCACCTGGGATTGCTTGAACAAATACAATAGCTTTAACCTCTGGATCTGCAGCAAGGCTTAAGGCATTTGCTATGGTAGTTTCCTGCTCCTTTGTAAAATTATCCGGATAGGTTTGAAGAACAATCATATCCCCATACTTTGCTTTTACCTTTTCCGCTGCTCTATATTCCTCTTCATTCTGAGATACTGTTCCCGTTAACACTCCTATTTTAAAGGAACTACTTTTATTACCCTCTTTTTTACATCCAGTCATTCCAAAAATAACTAACCCCGATAATAACATTGCTAATATCCTTTTAAACATCTTATACCCCCTCACAGTGATTAATTATTCACCTTTTTATTTAGTTAATAATATTATCAAAGGAAGTATATTATTCATAAATATTTAATATTATTTTTATCTTCACCCTTAATCCGATTTTCTTTCAAAATAACATATACAAAATTTAACATCAAATCTATACTTATTTTAGGATATTATGTTAAAATTATCCTTGTGAACATTTAATGGGGTGGGAATAATGAAGATTAAGATAAGTAAAAATAAAAAAATGTATTTACTTTTTATTGCGTCCATTATTATTTTTGTTGCTTTATATAGTAGAGTTATAAGCTATATATATGCAGGAAGTGTAAATCCCTCTTTCTCTATGGCAGAGCTAATTGAATCCATGGGAAAAGAATGGTTTTTAAAACATTTCAACATCTTAGGGATGTTTATTCTTTCTGATACGCATTTATTAGGAAATTTAGATCATTTTGAGGTGATGCTTTATGCTCTTTTAATTGGAATATCAATTATAATGTGCATTTATAACCTTACTTTTTATGGAAAGAAAAAAGAAGAAAAGCATGCTCTATTAATTGGTCTTTTCTGTATCATAGTGATTTTAAGACAGATTCTCTCTGATAAAATATTAGTAGGAGATTTTTCATGGATACTTCATTTTAGACTTTATTTCTTATCTTACTTAACTTATTTACCTATTTATATAATGTACTTGGATAAGCTCTATCCAAGTCTTATAAGTCCCTTGATGATTAAAATAAATAAAATATCCTTAGGACTATATTCCATATTAATACTTCTTTCTCCCTTGCAGCTTCACTCAGCTTTTTTCATCCTTTTTCAGCTTATTATCACTATGCTTATGGCCTATAGTCTTTTTAGACTTATAAACAAGGCCTTCAGAGAGTTCAATGAATATTCCTTAGTTACCATAAATACTCTGCTGCTTTTCCTTACAAGTATCTTTGATTTTATAAATAAATACCTGATTCACAGCAGTTTACCTATAGGTAGCTTAGGGCTTTTATTTTTCTTTATAATAGAAAGCTATCATCTGGCAGATAAATATGCAGAAAGCTTCAAAAATGTAGAAGGATTATCAGAAAGGTTAAAAAGGAATAACCTATTAAAGGATGATTTCCTCACCTATATTTCAAAGGAACTAAAATCTCCCATGAGCAGTATAATTGGACTTACAGAATCCATTGTTTCTGAAGATAACCCTCTAAGCTCAGAACAGCTTCTAAATACAAAGCTCATTAATTATAGTGCAGTACAACTTTATCGCCTTGTAGACGATATGCTGGATTTTTCTAAGCTAAATAGTAACAATATAGTACTGGATAATCATCCAGTAGATCTTAAACAACTAACAGATATAATTATTTTAATTACTAAAAGCTCTTTGCAAAATAAAAATGTAAGTATTATAAATAATATCTCATCAGAGCTTCCTTTAATTTATGGGGATATAAATAGACTTCAACAGATAATAACCAATCTCTTAGATAGCTCCCTTAGACTCCTTACTCAGGGTACAATAATATTCTCCGCCACTCTTAAGGATAATATGGCAGTTATAACCTTAGAGGATGATGGCAGCGGCATACCCTTTTGGAAGCTGAACAACATTTTTAATGCCTATAAGATCAATGATGAAAATGGAGTATCCTCAAATCTCAGCTTAAATCTTACAAAGAAGCTTATTGAGCTTCATGGTGGAACCATAGAAATATCCTCCTCCTTAGGTAAAGGAAGCACCATTAGCTTCACCCTTCCTATATGCGGGGAAGAGGAAGGTGAATTTAGTATCAGTACAAAAACCATGGATAATCTATTAAAAAATTATAAAGTTAATAACAGTAAGGATTCTATATATACAAATGAAGCAGAAAGTCAAAACATATTAATAATAGATAATGATCCTGCAGGCAGAAAGCTTCTAGAGCATTATCTTATTCAAGAGGGCTATCGTACCATTGCTGTTTCTTCAGGAAAAGAAGGTATGGCAGTAATAGATAATATAAAAGATTTAGACCTTGTGATTGTAAATTTATTTATGCCGGATATTTTGGGCTATGATTTATGTTCATTAATAAGAAAGAAAAAAAACACTTATGATCTTCCCATACTTATGTTAACCTCCAATAGTAAGTCTCAAGGGCTTATTCTATCCTTTGAATCTGGAGCTAATGATTACCTCATAAGACCAGCGGATAAAACAGAACTTTTAGCAAGAGTTAGAACTTTGCTGGCTCTTAAAGAATATTCAAAGGAAACCTCCTATTTATATAATCAAATAAACTACACTACTCAAAAAATGGCAGATCTCACTGATGATATGAAAAAGGTTAAAGAATTGGATAAGCTAAAAACAGAGTTCTTTTCAAACATTTCTCATGAGCTAAAAACTCCTTTGAATGTTATTTGGACAAGTGTTCAGCTATTAAACTCACTTAACCTTCAGGATATTGAGCCAAAGATAAGCATAAATAAATACCTATCAATTATGAATCAAAATTGCCTGAGACTTATTAGGCTCATAAACAATATCATAGATATTACTAAAATTGACGGTGATTATCTTCATATAGATCCTACTAATGAAGATATAGTATATGTTGTTGAGGAAATAGTAACCTCTGTGGTAAGCTATGCTGAAGCTCAGGGACAAAATCTAATTTTTGATACAGAGGTGGAGGAAAGACTCATGTCCTTTGATCAAGAAAAGATTGAAAGGATTTTACTAAACCTTCTATCAAATGCCATAAAATTCACTCCCAAGGGTGGCACTATAGAGGTTTTATTTAAGGATTTTAATGATTACGTAAGAATAATAGTAAAAGATAATGGTATAGGTATACCTAAGGATAAGATTGGTCTTATATTTGATAGATTTAATCAGGTAGACAAGTCCCTCTCAAGAAAAAGAGAAGGCTCCGGCATAGGTCTTTCTTTGGTTAAATCCCTAGTAGCACTTCATGGAGGTACAATAAAAGCAGAAAGTGAATATGGTATTGGTTCTTCCTTTATTATTGATCTCCCAGTAAAAATAGAAGAAAGCAGCGATATAAGCACACTCTATGATAAACTAATTCCCACATCTAATAAGATCGATAAAATAAACATTGAATTTTCCGATATTTATTCCTATTAAAACTAGTTTTAAAGGCAAGTAAGAGATAAGGGCTTTTAAATGTGGCTAAAAAATATGGTCAAGTATGTTAAGATATATATGTATTTATAATATTTCAATTATATGTTGCATAATTTGATTATAGATAATTGTTATATATGATGAATTAAAAGGGGGAATCATATATGAAATTTGATGAAAATTTAATAGAAACCTATTTAAGAAAGTGGCAGGATATTTTAAGATTAAGAGATTGGGATATAAAATATGAGATTGTTAATATAGAATGGCGTAAAACTGGTGATATAAAAATAGATATCACCGATAGAAAAGCCATATTAATGATAAATAATTATAACCCAAAGCAAACTAATCTAGAAGCCTTGATTATACATGAACTACTTCATTTAAAACTCTGGGGAATGGACCAAATGATTGAGCAACTTATATATTCCGTCTTCGGACAAGATGAAAAGGAACCAAAATTCGATTTTGCCTATAATCAATTTATGAATATATTAGAACCTACTGTTGAGGATTTGGCAAAAAGCTTTTTAATATTAGGTGGAGAAAATAAGGAAATTTCCTTTGGAAGAGTTCAGCAGCTTGTAGATGAAGAATTGCTTAAGGATGATCATTAATATTATAGTTGATTTTAAAGCAAGTAAAAGGTAAGAAGTAAAAAGTAAGAGGTAAGAACTAAGAGATAAGAAAAAAAACTGCTCAGAGTAACTACTGAGCAGTTTTTTTATTTAAATATCTTTTTAAATAACTTTATTTTATCTTTATAAGGAGGATATCTAAGATTTAGGTCTATTAGATTTCCTCTCTTTACTATTGCTCTTTCATGGGAAAAGGTTCTGAAGCTGTATTCTCCATGATAGCTGCCCATGCCGCTGTTTCCGACCCCTCCAAAGGGTAGTGTTTCTGATGCAACATGCATTATAGTATCATTAATACATCCCCCGCCTGAGGTAGTAGACTTTATTACCCTATCTGCTTTTGAATTATCCTTTGTAAAATAATAAAAGGCTAGGGGCTTTTCCCTCTCATTAATGAATGCAATTGCCTCATCCAAGGTGCTATATTCAAGTATTGGAAGTATTGGTCCAAAGATCTCTTCAGTCATAACCGGTGATGATAAATCTACTTCTGTTAAGGCTGTGGGAGCTATATAAAGCCTATCCTTATTATAGCTGCCTCCCATTACAACACTTCCCTGAGGGATATAGCTTACTAGGGTATCAAATTGCTTTTCATCAATAATCTTTGGGTAATCCTCGCTTAAAAGTGGGTCATTCCCATAAAACCTTTCTGTATGCTGCTTTAGTTTTGTAATGAATTCTTCCTTAAGCTCTGGTGGTAGAAGTACATAATCTGGCGCTATGCAGGTCTGCCCTGCATTTATAAACTTTCCCCAGGCTATTCTTTTTGCCGCAAGGTTAATGTCACAATCCCTGTCAATAAGTGCCGGGCTCTTACCTCCAAGCTCTAAGGTAACGGGGGTTAAATGCTTTGCAGCAGCCTCCATTACAACCCTACCTACATTAACACTTCCTGTAAAGAAAATATAATCAAATCTTTCCTTTAATATAGCTGTGACCTCTTCTCTTCCTCCAAAAGGCTCAATAACAGAAACATATTCCTTTGGAAAAGCATCCTCTATAACCTTCATAAGAGCAAGAGTAGTTTCCTTAGAGGATTTTGAAGGCTTTATAATAGCACAGTTTCCAGCGGCTATTGCACCAACTAAGGGTGCCACATTTAGCTGAAAAGGATAATTAAAGGGACCAATTATTAGAGCTATTCCATAAGGCTCTTGATATATATAGCTCTTTGATGGCCAGTTAAATATAGGTGTTCTTACCCTTTTGACCTTAGAGAGTCTTTTTATATTTTTGATAAAATAATCTATTTCCTGATAAACTATACCCACTTCTGTAGTCATAGCTTCTGCATAAGGCTTATTAAGATCTTTTTTTAGTGCCTCCAGGATATTTTCCTCATTAAGCTTAATATTATCCTTAAGCCTTTTCAGCATTTCAACTCTAAATTCTATATTCCTAGTTACTCCTGTAGAGAAATAGGCTCTCTGGTTACTTATTATCTCTTTAAAGTCCATGGCTCAATCTCCTTCACTTTGTATATATAAATAATATAACATTTATATATCAAAGCAAAAAGAAAATTGAAATCTTTTAATTAACTTTTACAATTAATCCATCCTTAATATCCTTATAGGGTATTATAAATTCTGGATTTCCAGCTGCAAAGGGAGCTATGTCATAATTTTGAAAATATATAACAAGGCCTTCCTTACCAATATAAAAATCTTGGTTATCTCCTATTCCCTTAAAGGCGTTCTGAAAATAATTTTCTGGGTTTTTATTAATTTCAGAATTAATTATATTATTTATAGGAGTTTTAAAATCATACCCCTCTTTAAAAAGATCCTTAAGCATTAATCTTTTTCCCGTATTAAGATCATAGTTATAAGGAACTACAGAAGAAATCCCATGAGCTCCACCACTATATTGGTAGTATGTTACCCTTAAGCTCAATATATCTACTAGATTATGTATAGTGTATTGTGTTAACACTTCAAAGGGTCTTACTTCAATCCCTGCAGACACTAGCTTCTCATAGCTTTTTCTGGCCTCCTCCCCTACCTGAGCCTTAAAATTTATCGCGTCATCAAAGAGAGTTTTATTTATTGACTCTTGAATTTTATTTCCTTCAGAAAGTCTCACTACTGGTATATTAAGCTCACTTTTAAGGTAGGGTGTTGTCTCCTTTAAAGTTTTAACTCCAATTTCTGCACTTATTCTATTGTCATTAATCCCCCTTGCAATCTCCACTTTTCCTATTATAATTAATGCTGCTAAAAACAGTAAAAGTAGGCTAACCTTTTTCACAATCACCACTCTCCTTATTTGTCTATAGGAATATTATCTGTAAAAAATAATTATTTATATATAAAAAATTATCAATAACACTTATAATATATTTTGAAGGGATAATGCTTTTGAGGTGAGCCTATGAATTACGATTTTATACTTAACAAAAACAAATATATTTTCTCCTCTGGCTCAGCAATGGAGCTAGTTAATGAAAAGGTAAAAGAAGAAAGGATAAAGGAAAGTTCTTTATTTATTAGAGATCTTAAGCTTTACTCTGTAAGCCTTAAAGAACTGACAAATGAGAGGCCAAGTTACAAGGAAAGAAACGAGCTTTTAAATATCGCTCTTAATCTTACTCATTCTAAGGGTCTGCTAAAGGAGCTTCTAAGCTTAAGAAAGCTTAATATTTCAAAGCTCAGTAAAGCTTCAGGCTATAATAGAAGATACCTGGAGAAATGGAGTGGATACATAATCGCCTATGTACTACTAGCTAACAACCCTAATTACCAGCATCTTCAAGATTACTTGAGCATTGCTGTTTCCACTCCTGAGTCTTCTGGATCTTTAATAGTAAAAGATAATTCTACAAAGAATCAAGGATTGGTAATAAAAGAGCATGCCAAGGGATCAATAATTCTAACCTCTCAGGGAGAATTTATATTTATAACTCCTGAAGAGAGAGGATATTTAGGGACTGTAGCTTTAGGAAGTAGAAAAAAAGAATTTAGTGATTATAAAAAGGCTTTTTGGGCAACAACTATAGCTGTACTTTTGATATTTATTTCCGGAATAATATATTACAATATGCCCAAAAGCACAGTTATAATCAGTCATGGGAGTAAATATACCATGACAATAAATAGCTTTGATAGGGTTATCAGCACTACTGCTCCTAATCAAAACCTAAGAAAGATTGTAGATAATGCCGGTTTAAAAAATAAGGTTATTGATAAGGCCATGATACGCCTTTTGGATACCTTAAGCAGTGAGGAGCTTTTGACTAAAGATAGTCCAATGACTATAATAATCTCTGGAGAAGGCTTAGAATATGAGGCCCTTACAGAAAGCAGAAATTATTTAAAAGAAAAAGGAATAGTCACTAGTATAAATAATGCCGGAAAGGAATATAAAATAAATTAATGTAAGGAAAGAGTATATGCACACAGGAAAAGAAAATAATAAGAATAAAAAGGTTCAAAACCCTAATTCTTTAGAAAGTGATAACCAAGGAATTAGAATAAATAAATTTATTGGTGAGAGTGGATTTTGCTCCAGGAGAGAAGCAGATAGACTTCTAGAAGCTGGAGAAGTAAGAATTAATAACAAGGTTGCCAAATTAGGTGATAGGGTCCTTCCTAATGATACTATTACTGTAAAGGGAAAGGTTCTTACAAAGGAGGAGGAGCTTGTTTACATTGTATTAAACAAGCCTATAGGGATTACCTGCACCACTGACACCTCCATAAAAGGTAACATAGTTGATTATATTAATTATCCTAAGAGAATTTTTCATGTAGGACGATTAGATAAGGATTCCCAAGGTCTTATGCTTATGACCAATGATGGAGAAATAGTTAATAAGATTCTAAGAGCAAGAAATAATCATGAAAAGGAATATATAGTTACTGTTGATAAACCCATAACTGATGAATTTATTAAAAAAATGGGCAGCGGTGTAGAGATATTAGACACTGTGACCAGGGATTGTTTTGTAAAGAAGGAAGCTAAGAGAACCTTTAGAATTATATTAACCCAAGGACTTAATAGACAGATAAGAAGAATGTGCGAGGCTCTAGGCTACAATGTGGTGAAGCTCCAGCGTATAAGAATAATGAATATCAAGCTAGGAAGCCTTCCCTTAGGACACTGGCGTTATGTCACCCCTAAAGAGCTTAAGGAACTAAAGCATTTGATTACGCCCTCCTTAAAGACTGAAGAAGCATCACTATAATTACAGATCTTTGCACTATAATTCACTTTCTTCAAAATAACTAAGTTATATATCTTTCTATAGAGTATAAAAGCGGCTGCTACGTCGCTTTTTTTATTTTCTAAATCCTTCTATTTCATTAACTATATTAGTATAAAATGGTATAATATAATAAAAGAATTAATTGGTGATTTATATGAAAAACAATATAATCTACGTTGACTTTATAGCTAAAACCAGAAGAGAATTCTTTTTAAAAAAGATTATAAGGATACTGAAGTGGAAGCTTATTTTTTTTCTGAAAAGAAAAAAATCCTCTTCTCTTAAGGGTAAAAAAGCAAAAAATATATTATAATAATTGCTGTGATATGTACAAATCATAAAAGAATTGGAGTGATAATATGAGAATAGGTATGGGTTATGATGTGCACAGGCTCACAGAAGGAAGGCGCCTCATTATCGGAGGAGTAGATATTCCCTTTCACAAAGGTCTTTTAGGCCATTCTGATGCAGATGTTCTACTTCATGCAGTGATGGATGCACTTTTAGGTGCCGCTGCCCTAGGAGACATAGGAAGACACTTTCCCGATAACTCCCAGAGCTTTAAGGATATCTCAAGTCTTATCCTTTTAAAGGAGGTTAAAGAACTTTTAGACCTTAAGAGTTATGAAATAGTAAATATTGATGCAACAATAATAGCTCAAAAACCAAAGATGGCCCCCTTTATACCAAAAATGGTAGAAAATATTAGCAGTGTACTAAATCTGCCTTTAGATTGCATTAATATAAAGGCTACTACAGAAGAGGGCTTAGGGTTTACCGGTAGTGAAGAAGGAATATCTAGCCATTGCATATGCTTATTAAATAAAAAATAGACTTCAGAAGAAGTCTATTTTTTCTAATATTATAGTCTTTTATGTTCTTTACTTTTTTGGAGCAAGTACAGCCTGTGCATTATATTCACTGAATATTGCCATAGTACTGTTATAGGAGTCCTTTGCTTTTTCTATCTCCACTGTATCATAAATGTTAAAGGTATATTTCTCATCCAGCTCATTTAAAGGAAGAATTTCATAGGAATATTTTTCTCCCCCTAAATCCTTTCTATAAACCCAGGTAGGTATATAGCTAACCTCAGAAATATTCACACTACCATCCTCTTGCTTTTTTAAATCAACATTCACTATTATTCCATCCTCAGGATATTTATCACCTAATATTTCTCTCCTTTGGTTAGAAAGAAAATTTCCTAAGGAATATAAAACCAAGGTCTTTTTACCAGAAACCTCAGAGCTTATATACTCCATTGGCTGTATCACATGAGGATGGCTTCCAATAATAAGGTCTACTCCTAAATCTGCTAACTTTTTCGATATTTTCTTTTGGTAGTCATTAGGATGTCTATCATATTCATTTCCCCAATGCATGAGAAATATTATTACTTCAGCACCCTCTGACTTCATAGCTGCTATTCTCTCCTCCATATCCTTATAGTTATCCTCTAGTTCAGAATAATTAAAGGTGTCCACAAGGTCTAAAGCCTTATTGGGAATTACAATAGAGTTAATAGCCCTTTTGCCTCCTCGTTTTGGCGTTTCAAAAACATAATTAGATATTCCTAATTTTACTCCCTTTACTTCTTTAACCACATAGGTTTTATCCTTAGCTTTACTTTTTATTCCCACTAAATCCAGATCCTTATCTTTAATAACTTCTGCAGTTCTAAGAAGACCATCTAAGCCCCTATCTATTATATGATTATTTGCAGCACTAACAACATCAAAGCCACTATATTTTATAGCATCTACAATTTCATCAGGGGAATTAAAAAGTGGAAAGCCTGAAAAGCCTTTCTCTTTTCCAGAAAGGGTTGTCTCTAGATTTGCTATAGCTAAATCTGATTCCTTAATATATTCCTCAACATGTTTAAAGTTATCAGTAAAATCATAACTATCAGTGCTTTCATCATACTGAGAATCAATCTGTGTATCGTGGACTATAACATCTCCTACAGCTGTGATTCTTATGATGTTTTCATCATCCTTGGGACTTTCATTCCCTAAGTCTGGAGTTTCACCATTGCCATTGGATATTCCACTTATATCAGAACCTTTTTCTCCATTGAAAAGTTTTCCCTTACAGGCTGTAAGAGGGAGAATGATAACTATTGCTAATAATAGAACTAATTTTTTCATATATGCACAGCCTCCCTTTATATATTTAAGTATATCCGTCTATATAAAAGCTAAACCCATAAAGGCAACTTTTAATCACTCTATTAATACGTAAATTTATATGGCACAGTTCGACATTAACATTTTTTTAATAATATTCCATATTTATTAGCATTCACCTTTGCTATACACAAGAATATTAGCATATTATCAAGAAAACATAAAGAGTATATTTGAATAACAAGCTTCAAATATACTCTCAAAGAAGTTTCCTAAATAAAATTATCTAATATCCATCAAAAAGGATCTGCCATTTTCCGGAGATGTCACCTTGAAGAAGTCTGCCACAGTAGCGCCAACATCTGATAAGGTAGCTCTTATTCCTAAATCTATCTTCTTAATTTTCTCCCCATAGATTAATAAAGGGACCATCTCTCTTGTATGATGACTGTGCCCAATAGTAGGATCATTACCGTGGTCCGCCATAACAAGAAGTATATCTTCCCCATGAATCTCCTTCATTATATCACCTATATATCTATCTGCAATAAGTAGCTTTTCAAAATATCTATCCACATCCTCACTGTGACCGCTAAGATCAGTTTCCTGAACATTTGTGCAGATAAATCCCTCCTGCATATTTCTTAGTTCCTCAATAGTTACCTTTAGGACTTCTTCTGTATCCACCCCTGTGATGCTTTTTCCATAGTCATTGGCTACTATATCTGCAACTTTGCCAATGAGCACCACCTCCTTACCTTCCTTACCCATTATAGTAGGTACCTGGACACTTTCATCTATTCCATAGCCAAGATGTATTACTCTATATCCTTTATTATATACTCCAGACTTTGGAGCATTTATTCCTATAAAACCATTTTCCTTTTCTTCCTGAGCCATAAGAATATCCTCAAGGGTAATTCCTTCTCCGCCAAAGGTTATTACTCTAGAAACATAGGAATGCTTTCTAGCTATCCGTCCTATTTTCAATACCTCTTCAAAGGATATTAAATCTAAAGCAGAGGTAATATTGTAGGCCTGACCTGGATCTGCCTCTATATTATCCGCTATGGTAAGAGCGTCCATTACCTTTAAGTACTTACCTTTACTTCCATGGACATAGGATACCTGATAACCTTCTTTCTTTAAGGCTTCATATATCCTGTCTGCTGCCTTGTAAAAAGGCTCCTTAATAGGATTTTTGGGCTTTGTACCCATGATCTCCTGATGGCCATAGAAGGTATCTGCTCCAAAGTGCATAAGCTCTCCTCTTCCAAAGGTACAGTTTTCCGAAAACTTCATACCGCCTATTTCCTCACCTAAAGCATTTATAAGACCAAGTCTTTCTAGGCTATTAAGCTTAGGGCCTCCTTTCTTTGCTTGTAAAATATGCTTACAGGTGTTAGCTCCTATATCTTCAGGTCTAACCTCTTTAACATCCTTCATACATCCAATTCCAAAGCCGTCTAAAACAATAATTAAAAATCTCTTCAAAGCAAAAACCACCTTTCAATATTTTGTATGTGAAATAAGGCTGTGAGTTAAATAAATATCCCACTAGCCTTACAAATTTTATTATTATAATTTTCTTCCTTGAGCATCATAAAAACCTATTATGCATGGGGCATCCTTGCTTATACCCCTTACCAAGGCCACTGTACTTCTTGTAACAAATATTTGTGACCTAAAGGCCATTACCACTGTTTCACCCACTTCGGCCTTCTCTTTGAGCTCAAAATGATAATCTATGCTCTCAAGACTTGGTGCCTCAACTTTTATATTTTTGGCTTCCTCAAGACTTTTACCAACCAGAGCATTTTTCATATGGGAACGTCTGTAATGTCCTCCTCCATAACAGTAGCTTTTATCTCTAAGATTGTGAGATATCTCACTGACATAGACTATGGCTGGCTTTTCTGCACCTTTATGGCAACTATTATAAGGAGTGGTTCCTGTAAGACTATGCCCTGGCTCCCCGTGGGTACCTCCCTCAGCAGATATAAGCCCAATATTCTCAAGGGAGGTGGCAGAAGGCATGTTCATCTGTGTTATCTTAATATCAAAGCTTCCTTCAATAAGCTCCTTAGCCTTTTTAAGGGTCTCAACATTTTTTGTCTTAAGGATACTGTCTTGCCCTTCATCAAATAAAAAGCATGGAAAGGAGGTCAGCCCCGTAAGCTTAATATTTTTCATAGTCATAAGCTTCTTAACCACTGGTAAGAGCTCCTCAAGATAAAAGCCACCATATTGTCCAGGATAAAGATTATCTCCTTCCTCCAAAACCCGGAGCATAACCTCTTGGATAATTCCAAGCCTCTCACAAGTATCAGATATCTCCTTAGCCTTTTCTAGGGAATAAATAGTTATTATCTCTGGCCTTCCTAAAAGCACTTTTTCCATGAGCTGATTCGGTATCTGTACCAAATGCCCTACATGTCCAAGCTTTATTCCATTATCCATAAGCCTAAGTGCCTCTTTAAAATCCACTACCACTGCACCATCATAGCCCATT
Organism: Bacillota bacterium; assembly: GCA_023451395.1. Lineage (GTDB taxonomy): Bacteria > Bacillota > Clostridia > Clostridiales > Clostridiaceae > JAEXZL01. Next base: position 40,541 of record JAEXZL010000142.1, read on the forward strand.
TTTTCCAGTTCTTTTGCAATATATGGATTTCTTCCAAACTGCTTTGTCATATAATATAACTTTATTCCATAGCTATCTCCTGCTTTTTTTATTTTCTGAGCATTTTCTAGTAAAGTATCCACATCAATTAAATAGGTATCCGGAAGAATTTCTCCACTTCTATGAAGCTGAAAGGCAGTCTTTATTAATTTTTCATTTTCCTCTATTGTTTTATTAAGAAACATTCTTTCACCTCGCTAATTTTCATCTGTCAAAGCTTTTTCAATGCTTCTTCTTAGGATTTTAATTACCGTATCTGCACCACTTCTCATAGGATTAATTCTAATCATTCTCTTTTCTAAAGACTCATCAGCTTCTTTAAAGGTTCCTGAAACTCTATAAAACATAGGTACAAATTCATATTTTGATTCAGCTCCTACTGGATTTGGCGCTGCCCCAAAGCTCTCTGCAGCCCTTATTACCTCAGGAGCAATTTCTCTCTCTAGCTCTACTAAGAGCACCTTAGATTGAGCATTGGCTAAAAAAGCCCCTTTGACACCCTGAACCTCTCCCGTAAGTAATCTTTTAACCAGCTCCTCATTTACCTCTGATTGAAGAGCTAATGCTACAGGTGCATATATAAGTCCTCTTAATACCTCCATAGCCTCAAAACCTTGGACCTGGCTCCCTCCAGAATAATTAAAAGAATTAACCTTGTTTATAAGGTCCTCCCTGCCTACTAATACTCCTACGCCCTCAGGCCCTAGAAGCTTAAAAGCAGAGAAGGCTGATAAATCTGCACCCCATTCTGTTCCTATTTTATTAACCTTCATTACTGCATAGTTATCATCTGTTAAAATGATAATATCCTTATTTCCTTTCTTAATTGAAGCTATTACCTCCTCCATAGAATAGGAATCTTCTATCTTCTGCCTCGTATACTGAACAATAGCCCCTTTTATATCTGGATTTTCTCTAATTACCCTAGAAATATCCTTAGAGTTATTAAAGTCTACTTTAAGTATCTGAAGATTCATTGTTTTAACCGTTACAAGAGTGGTTGGGTAAATGGGAGCATCATGAACTAATATCTTATCACCAGGGGATAAAAAGCTTATAAGTCCCCATCTAATTGCTCCAGTACCTGCACCTCTTACAAGCACCGCCCTTTCTGCCCCAAAGAATTCTCCTATAACCTTTTCTATCTTTTTTGTGTAGCTTGGTTTGTTCAGTCCCTGTACCACTCCTAAATCTCCTAGAGAGAGAACCTCACTTCCCTTAAAGTTTTCCGTTACTATATCAATTAGCTTAAATTGAAGAGCCTTAGCCTCTTCTAGTGTTATTGAGTGTAAAGGATAGGTTTTCATTTGCAGCATTCCTTTCTCTTAGCTTAAAATTCTTCGTATATTCTCATCAGTCATATTGGCTATAGCCTTTTCACTTACCCCACTCTCTCTAAGAGAAGGCAAAAATTTATCTAAAAGATAGCTATATCCAATTCCTCCCTGAACTTTAAAGTTTGATTTTCTTGTAATATCCATAGATAACAGCACCTTACCACTTAAGCCTCTCTCTGCTATCTCCTTTAATAAATCTATTCTAAGGCCATCTGGCTGATAATTTTCTTTTCCAATGGTATCAAAAGCAACATTTGCCCCAGTATCAATAAGTCTTAATATATAATCTAAACTTCCACTTAAGTCCACATGGCTAATAATAACCTTATCCAGATTAATGCCATAATTTTTAAACATCTCTATCTGCTCAAGTCCCATAGTTCCTAAGGTTGTATGGGTTATTATTGGAGCTCCTGTTTCTATATGAGCCCTTGATCCTGCCTGAAATATCTTTCTTTCTATAGGTGTTATAACATCCTTGCTGCTGCCAATTTCACCAATTATAGATGCCTTTTCATAGCTACCCTCTATACCTTGAAGTATTTCCGAAATCATGAGCTTTGCCATTCCCTTTTCATCAAGGTCATAGGCCTCCTTAGGTAAGAAGGGCTCCTTATAAAAGCCTGTGGCAAAGAGAATATTTAACCCTGTCTCTTCAGCTACCTTCTGCATATAAGGAACATCTCTTCCCATTCCTCTATTGGTAAGTTCTATGATATTCCCTACACCTTTTTCTTTTAGCTCTATAAATTCATCTACAGTATCTCTAAAACAATCTAATCTGCAATCATCGTTCTTCTTAACTCCTGATAAATCAATAGCTACATGCTCGTGACTATATGTCATTCCCTTTTTCAGCTTCATAACAATTCTTCTCTCCTTCTCTTTTCTAAGGTTAATGGGAGGTATAAACCTCCCATTTTTTTATAATCCTATGAAGGTAGGTATAGTCCTATGGCATAGAGAATATTGATTATTATTCCTACAGCAATAGCACCTACTGGACCAACAGCCATGTCAACAATTGGCTTTCTTGAGGTCTTGTTAAGAACATAAATTCCTATAACTATGAAGAATCCTAGATTTCCTGCCATAGCATGAGCAGCAAGCATACCGCCTATTAAAAGTGCTACTTCTAACACTCTGCTCATTGCAGTTCTTATATTATCTCCAGCCTTCTTTATTCCAGGGAACTTGTCCATACCCTTAGCCATAACATCTAGTAGAAGTATTTCTACAGCCATTACAGCAGCACCAGCTACAAAAGCTAAAATTGGGTTTCCAATTAAAAGCCCTACAACAAATACGAAGGTCATTCCCGCAGGAGCATATACACCAGTAGTAATAGCAGTGGTAGCTACAAGAGGTATAAAGCCAATGGCTCTTGCAAAGGCAGTCATAGCTGCTTCTACATTATTTCCTTCCTTTAAGAGGTTTAGTGAGATAGGATCTCCTGCTACCATTGAAAGGCTTGTGGCTGCTGAAATAAGTCCTCCCATAACCACTAATATAGGAAGGTTTTTCTTAATTTTCTTAACTCTTTCACTAAAGAGAGCTGTTAAATCAACCTTTGGTGCATTAGGATCAGGCTTTTCTCTCATAGCAAAGATTATAAGTATTATCATACCAGCTAAAAGAGCCATACCATCAGCATTTAAGGATACCTTAAATCCACCTATATTAAATTTACCCCAATACTGGATAAACTGTCTTACTAAGAAGGAAACCACAAGAGTAATGGCACCATTTTTTACTCCAAACTGATATGCTACAACCAATGCTGGGAATACAGCAAAAGCAGCATTTATAGGATCCCCTACCTTCCCTAGATTTGAAAGGAAATTTATAGGAAGCTTTGCAAATAAATCTACGATAAAATCAAGTCCAACTACTATTCCAAGTCCATATGCAGCGCCTATAACTCCTGCTATTAATACACCAGCCTTGCCTCTTGGACACCAGGTACCTATTATATCTGTTCCTAGAAGTATGCTGTGGATAAGAATTATGGTAGCTGCAATTGACACAGGTATACCATAGCCTATTACAAGACCAAAGCCTAAAGCAAAGGAAGTAGCTGCTATAGCCTTTTTATCCATTCTTCCTTCAATATATTCAGGCATTATTGGCCTTAATCCATCATTAAAGACTGCAACACCTAAGTTTGCAAGTATTGCTGCTAATGCTCCTAAAAGAGCTATTACTAAATAATTCATTATGATCCCCCTTTATAATTTCATTATGTTAATTTTTATTAACCGTTAATTATGGTATTTAAAATAACTGGGATAACTATTTCTCCATGCTGAGGAGTAAAACCAAAAGCTTTTTTCCCTAGCTTAACCTCTTTAATGATTTCCTCATCCTTTTTTATATTTCCAGGCATAGATACAGTGGCACATTTATCCATTCCTAATAAGGCAATAGCCATTGCTAAAGCACCACCACCTCCTGTATTACAGGCACCAAGATAATAATCAGCCTGTCCTGTTTTAACAGCCATTGCAGCCTCAATATCTCCCATGACAGTAACTTTACCCTTATCCTTTACAACTTCTCTTGCAATAGAGGCAACCTTTTCCTTATCAATTTGACCGCCTACAACTATTTTTAACATTTTTATCCCTCCAATAATTTATTTTAAAAGTAAGGTGCAGATATGCATGATCATGTATTCCTTTTCATTTTCAGGAAGCTTAAGTTCAAGCTTCTTATCAATATCCTCAAGTATTTCCTCAGCTTTTGAATAAAAAGCCTCGCCCCTTAGCTGTTCCTGTAAATCCTCCTCCAAGGGATTAACAGTATTATTATCCTTTATTCTTTTTAACGCTATGGACATATGAGTTATAAGCATAGCTCCATTTTCCTCAGTTAGTGTTATGCCCCACCTATCCTTTAAAAGCTTTATTATAGCAAGTAAGTTTTCGTAAGTTTCTTCATCAATCTGATTAGAATCCTTAAGGAGCTGTATTCTAAATGTTAAGTCCATTTTAACCTCCTAGCAATATACAAAATATTGTATATTCATTTTAAATTTTTTTCTTTAGTAGTTTGGTATTATTTCGTCCCCTATTACCTTCTTTTGAAGGAAAAGGACCTTGTCTTTATTTAAAAATTTCTTAAGAAGGGTGTTAAGTGATGCATTTTCACTTCTTGATACAACCACAGCATTAGTGTCCTTGCCTAAAAAATAGGAATTATCAATAGAGCTGTAATGTACCTCTGCTTTTTTCTCAATAATATCATCCTTATTCCATATGGCAGCATCGATATCTCCCTTAAGTATGGCCTTAGATACTTGAGAATAAATAACTGGAATAAGCTCTACCTTTTTGTCCCTACAATGATAATGAGTTAAAAGAACCTGATCCAAGGAGGAATTATCTATTGCTATTCTCATCCCATCTTCTATATGGGACTTTTCCTTTTCCCTAAAGATTATCACATGCTCATTTACATAGGTGAAATCACCGAATTCCTGAACTATTTGAAGTTCTGCACCCTCTTCTATATAATATTCTGCAGCTAGTTTCGAGATAACTGCAAAATCATATCTGCCATCTAAAAGTGCATCAATTCTTTTTGTAGCTCCTCTCATGAATGCTAGTCCTGCCGAAAGCCCCGCAATATTTAAGGTATTATAAATACCTGTTGCTAAGCCTTCGTAAGCTTTAGAATAAGGAAGGGGCATTACTCCTAAAAGTGTCTTTATATCTGCAATCTCCATTAATTTTGAATAGTCTATAGAGATGATAAAGGTTCCTAAGTGACCTCTAGGCTCAAGCTTAACAGCATTATAATCCTGAAGAAACTTTATAGCATTTTGCACTGTTCCTCTAGCACTTGTATATTTTTCTGCCAACTGAGCAATAGTAGGTATTCTGCTTCCCACCTCCATAGCTAGAAATCCTCTAGCAAGGGTAACAGCCATTATTCCATTTTTTTGCATCAACTTACTTTTTACATTCATAACAACACCACTAATGTACGAAATTTTGTATATTCATTATATCGCTATAGTAACACAGCAAGAAAACATTTTCAAGTACTTCTTGAATTTGTTAATTAAAAGATCACTAAATTAAAAGGAAAGGTAACCTTTAAAGGCTTCCTTTCCATCCTAAATTATACTGTTTTAAGTTCTAAAAATTACCTCTTCCCTAGTAAACATGTATCTTGCAAATAAAACTGAAGCTATAATATAAACTGCTATCCAACCAAAGGTTATAGCTATATGCATAGGATTGTATACGCCTACCAGCATCTCTTTAATCAATGCCACTGCATTCATTATAGGCACATGGAAGGTAGCAGTAGCAATATTTTTAGCATCCATCATATATGCACCATAGGCTGGAATTATGGCTATCACCGATAGAGGGCTTAAATAGGTCTGAGCTTCCTTAAAGGATCTTGCATATATGCTCACCGCTAACTCCAAAGCTCCAAAAACCATGGTTATTAATATAGAAACTAAGGCAATAGCTGCTATAGCCTTTGGTTCAATGGAAAAACCTGAAGTGCTTCCAAAGAGAGTAGGGTTTTTAGTAATGGATATCATTACTCCAGCCATAGAGGCTAATGTGCTTATTATTCCCATTAGAGTTATAGCTAAGAATTTACCCCATAGTATAGATAATCTTCCTGCCTGAGTGGATAATAATGGCTCTAAGGTTCCTCTTTCCTTCTCTCCAGCTCCTAAATCTGTAGCTGAAGCTGTTGGTCCTACTGCACTATAAAGTACCAGGAATAAAGGTAGGATCATAGAAAGCATCATGATACCTTGTCCCTCTTCATCCTTAACAGCAGTTATTTCCTCTGTTTCTATAGGAGTTAATATTTTCGTATCTACACCCTTGCTGGAAAGTCTATTCTCCACAATAACCTTAGAATACTCATCAATAAAGGAATTAATTATACTGTAGGCTGTTAAGGAACCTTGAGTTGTATTGTCATAATATATTTTAAGCTTTGCTTCACTTTCCTTTTCTATGGCTTCATCAAAGCCCTGAGGAATTTGTATATAAAGAGCTACCTTTCCCTCCTGTACTTCCTCCTCCGGAGTATCTGATTCTATGATGGTAATATTGGGACTGCTCTTGAGACTTTGACCAAGGGCACTATTTCCTTCATCCCTAAGGATTATATTAATATTTTCATGAGCCTTATCAATATTTTTACTAATGCTATTTCCCATAACACCAAAGAGTATCGGCATAATTAAAAGGGGAATTAATATACCTATGAGCAAGGTTTTCTTATCTCTAAATAAATCCTTTAATTCCTTTTTTAAAACTATAAAAGTGATTTTATTCATTCCCCTCACCTACCAATCTCATAAACACTTGTTCTAAATCATCGTTATTATACTTTTCCTTAAGCTCCTTAGGAGTTCCCTCCTCTACTATAATACCCTTACTAATAATCACTATCCTATCACAGAGCTTTTCCACCTCTGCCATACTATGACTAGAAAATATAATTGCTTTATTCTCACTCTTACATTTTAAAATAAAATCCTGAACTATCCTCGCAGAAGTTACATCAAGCCCTATAGTAGGCTCATCGAAAAGCATCACTGAAGGGCTATGAACTATAGATCTAGCTATTGCTACCTTCTGCTTCATTCCTCTTGAGAACTTACCTACTCTTCTTTGAAGATATTCTTCCATACCCAAAAGACTTGAAAGACTCATTATACTCTCATGGGCCTTGTCCTTAGGCATTCCACTAAGTTCAGCAAAGTACATTATATTTTCGTAAGCTGTGAGCCTATCGTATAAGCCAACCTCACCACCAAATAGAATACCCACTTCCTTTCTTACTTCTTCAGGTGAAGCTAACAAATCATAATCACCTATAGAAGCAGTACCGGAGGTGGGCTTTAACATAGTGGCAAGCATTCTTAGGGTGGTAGTCTTACCTGCTCCATTTTCCCCCAAAAGACCTAAGACTTCTCCATCTTCCACTTTAAAGCTTATATTATTTACAGCCTTGACCTTCTTAAAATCCTTGCTAAGGCCTTTTATCTCAATCACACCTATCACGTCCTTTCCCTATGAATTAATTATAACATAAGAAAAGAATAGTAAACATAACAAAAAAACACACATAATTGTGTGTTTTTTTGGTGCACCATCAGGGACTCGAACCCGGGACACCCTGATTAAGAGTCAGGTGCTCTACCAACTGAGCTAATGGTGCATGAATATTATTATTTAAAAAGTGGAGCGGGTGATGGGAATCGAACCCACGTAGCTAGCTTGGAAGGCTAGAACTCTACCATTGAGTTACACCCGCATTAAGTAATGCCTTACGCATCCTTGCGACAAAATTAATTATAATTCCATAGCAGCAATAGTGCAAGTCTATATAAAAGCATTATAGCACATTATAGCCCTATAACCCTTATTTTTTTCTTCTTTTCTCTTCTATGCTCTAGTGTTTACAATTTATTATTACTCTTCCTCTATAACCAAAATACCCTCATCTAATCCTTCACTAAGCTTAAATATTTTATTTAAAATCCTCTGTTTTTCCTTCAAGCTGTCACATATTATTGGCCTATAATTATTTATTGGCAAAGCTGAAGACATACTTGCAGGAATAATTTTTATTATGCTGCTATCTTTCCTTCCATTTAAAAAAGTAAACTCCTGTTGAAATATCATCGTATCCTTTTCTTCTCCTAATCTCTTCTTGCCTCCATAGCTGAAATTACCTAAGGAATAAACAATATAGGTA
>JAEXZL010000144.1 GCA_023451395.1 Bacillota bacterium
TAATATTCCCCTGCAGATATTTTTCAACAATCTCCAGTTTTAGTTCAGTACTATATACTTTTTTTCTAGACATAAAAATATCCCCTTTCATTAGATTGTTTTTGTCTAACAAAAGGGGTTCACTTCAAATCTGTTATGGAGGTTATTCTATTTTTTATGGAATATTAATGATATAGTTTAATCATGACATACAGATGACATGTTTTGTGGGGTATATTATTAATAAGGAGAGGGAGATATTAATGAAAATTGACCGGTTAATTGGAATTCTATCAATTTTACTTCAACAGGAAAAAGTAACTGCTCCATATCTTGCGGAAAAATTTCAAGTATCTCGACGAACTATTAATCGGGATATTGAGGATTTATGTATAGCTGGGATTCCAGTTACTACGACACAGGGGGTGAATGGAGGTATTTCCATTATGGAGGGATACAAAATTCACCGCACTTTATTGACTTCTTCCGATATGCAAGCGATTCTTACTGGACTTCGCAGTCTAGACAGTGTTAGTGGTACAAACCGATACGAGCAGTTAATGGAAAAGCTCTCTGTTGGATCTTCAAATATGTTAAAAGGAGATCAACACATGCTCATTGATCTTTCCTCCTGGTATAAAGGGTCCTTAGCACCAAAAATTGAAATGATACATGCTGCTATAGAGGGAAGAGAATGGATTAAATTCATGTATTTTTCACCGAAAGGGGAAAGTCTAAGGGAAATAGAACCTTATCATCTGGTATTTCAATGGTCAAACTGGTATCTCTGGGGATGGTGCAGAGATAGGGAGGATTTTCGATTATTTAAGCTAAATCGGATGTCAGACCTTTGTTATGTTGGAGAAAAATTTGAAAGGAGAGAAGTACCTATACCGGATTTTTCTTCAGAAAAGGTGTTTCCAGCAGAGTTTCAAGTGAAGGTACTTTTCACCTCAGATTGTAAATGGAGACTTATTGAAGACTTTGGAAAAGAGACCTTCGTGTCTGAGGCAGATGGAAGGCTGTTATTCTCTTTTGGATTTACAAATAAATATAACCTTTTTAGCTGGATATTGACTTTTGGAGATAAAGCAGAGCTCTTAGAGCCAAAGGAGCTCCGGAAAGAACTTTCTCATATTGGAAAGATAATTTGGCAGAAATATTCATAAGAAAGAGGAGGAGAGAAAAATGCGTTTAGATGGTTTTGGTGTACTTGTAAAGGATATGGCGGTTATGATCCGCTTTTATCGAGATGTTTTGGGCTTTGAAATCAAGGAGAAGGAAGATACAGATAATGTCTATCTAAAAAAGGACGGAACTTTATTTCTTCTTTACGGAAGAAAGGATTTAGAAAAGATGACAAAGCAAAAATATGGATATGCAGAGGGGATTAGTGGTCATTTTGAGATCGCCTTGAGTGTAGAAAACTATGGAGAGGTAGATAAAACATATAAAGAAGTCCTTGATAAAGGTGCACGAAGTATAATGCCACCTACAACAGAGCCCTGGGGACAACGTACCTGTTATGTGGCTGATCCAGAAGGAAATTTGATCGAAATAGGTTCCTTTGAGAAAGGGGAAATCTAGTAACATACTAAGGGAAAGAGAGAGGGGAACAATATGACCTTTGATTATAAAAAAGAATATAAAGAATACTATATGCCGCCGAGAAAACCGGTAATTATAAAAATTCCATCCATGAACTTTATCGCTGTAAGGGGACAGGGAAATCCCAATGAGGAAGGTGGGGAGTATAAAAAGGCCGTAGAGTTGCTTTATGGGATTGCTTTCACCATTAAAATGAGTTATAAGGGCAGTCATAAGATAGAAGGATATTTTCCTTATGTAGTGCCACCCTTAGAGGGCTTATGGTGGCAAAAGGATATAAAAGGTGTTGATTATGCTCATAAGGAAACTTTCCAGTGGATTTCTATGATTCGATTGCCTGATTTTGTTACCAAAGAGGAGTTTAATTGGGCTGTGACAGAAGCAAGCAACAAAAAGAAAACTGACTTTTCCAAGGTGGAGTTTTTTACCTATGAAGAAGGTGAATGTGTACAGTGTATGCACATAGGTCCCTATGATGATGAACCTGCTACTGTAGAGATGATGGATAAATTTATAAAAGAACAGGGTTATGAGAATAATATTACCTGGGAGAAGCATCATCATGAGATTTATTTAGGTGATCCAAGAAAAAGTGCACCAGAGAAGCTGAAAACTGTCATTAGACATCCCATAAAGAAAATTTGATGCTTTTGAAAATTGATATATATTTTAAAACCTGGACAATACTGAAATCGGTTGTCCAGGTTTTTTCGCTTTTAAGGTACTTGCACATTTACTTTTTTATAACATTATTAACCAATACCTCTACATAATTTTTTGCCTTATCCCAGCGCCTATCTTTTATATATTCTTTTGGTATTAAAGAGCTTCCGATACCAACGCCAATAAAACCATTATCCATAAATGTTTTAATATTGTCACTGTTAACACCACCTACTGCAACATATTCAGTAGTATCAAAGGGCCCTTTTAAACTTTTGATATAGTTTAATGGTAAGTCCCCAGCTGGAAACAATTTCATTGTCGTAATTCCATAGGATAAGCAAAGGGCTACATCAGAAGGTGTCATCACTCCAGGAAGAATTTTGATTTGTTTATTTTGACAAAAATCTAAAACCTTTTCAGAAGCACAAGGCGTAAGTAAAAATTCTGCACCAGCAGCTAGCGCTTTTTTTGCTTGCTCTTTCGAAAGGACAGTGCCTGCACCAATATGAGCCTTATTTTCAAAGGTTTTTCTTAAAATAGTTATTTGATTAAAACTTTCAATAGAATTTAATGCTACCTCAAACATGGATATTCCGCCTTGATAGACTGCTTGGCTATATTCTTCAATAATTTCAGATGGTAGCTTTCGTAAAATTGCACATATTTTTTTATCTTTAAATAACGAATACATAATCTACCTCCAATATCATTGGTATTTTTATTTTTAGTGTAGCATAGTGTTTTTTTGTTAACTAGTACAAATTACGTAAATAAACTTTTACAAAAAATATATCATTTATTTAATGTCAAAAATAAATGAAAATTGTTGATATTTATATTATTATTGTTAAATGCTATAATAAATTTATAAAAATAATAAGAAAAAAATAATTTTATTTAAAATTATATAAAAAGAATTGTAAAATAAGGCTTGATAAATTCAACAGGTTCTACGCAGAATCGGCCCTTTATTGTAATTGTTTTCATAATTATATTAACAAATAATTCATCTATATGCTTATTTAGCAAATCTAGAAAACGATTACTGGATTATATGAGATGAATTGAAAAACATGCAAACAAAGAATGGCCTTATTAGATTTAATTAAGGAGAGAGTGTCATGAATAATCGATGTCTTGCTACTTTATTTCTTCTTGCATCAGCAGATATACCTATAAAATTAGAAACTCTCAGCAAACAGCTAGGGGCTTCCCAAAGAACTATTAGGTATACCCTAGACAAGATTGATTCCTTTTTGAGAGAAAATAGTGAGATGTATTTATGTCGTAATAAAAATGGTGTTAAATTAGTGAAACCTAATAATGCTCCTATCTCTACTCTATCTCCACTGCTAAGTGAAAATACCATTGAAAACTATTTTCCATCGCAAAGTGAACGAATTTTAGGTATTGAATTAATGTTACTTGCATCAGATCATTATATAACTATTGCAGAAATGAGTTGCAAATTTGATGTAAGTCGATCAACGATGGTAGCTGATTTAAAAGCAGTAAAGGAAGATTTATTAAGTTATGGTATAGAGTTGCAGTCAATGCCAAGATATGGGTTTTCACTACAAGCTTCGGAAAATATGATTAGAGAACTGAATATACAACTATTAGGAAAGCTGTTATCAGGAATGACTATTAATGAGTTTAGTATTAATTCGGTATATTATATTTCGCCGATTATTAAAAATATAATAAAAGAATGTTTTTTAAATAAGCTTGATATTTCTAAACTTTATCATACAACCCTTAGTATTGAAAGAATATTAGGGACTACATGGAGTGATGATAGTTTCTTTAGAATTCTTTGTGCAATAGGGCTAGCAGATATTCGACGAAGTAGATCAGAAACGTTAGAATTCACGCAGCAGGAGCTGATTGAGATATTTTCCACCTGGGATTATAAAATGCTTGAAGATAAGCAAGAACTTTTTAGGCTTAATCTAGACCCAAAATCTTTATGCCATATTGTTTTATATATTCTAGCA
>JAEXZL010000158.1 GCA_023451395.1 Bacillota bacterium
CATAAGGGGTTAAAAAAGACTTCCAATCTTTTATAACTGCCATTCTACCACCCTCTTATACTGTTTTCCTATATACATTATATCAAAAACAATCAATAATGCACCTTTATTTTTCAAAGGTTCCTTGTCCCTATATCAGTAATAATGATCTAATTTAAAAATTGACTATTATTTTTTCTTTTAACCCTCCGATAATAGTTATGTATATGATTTTACTATATGAGGTGACACAATGAACGCAGAAAAATTCGAAGCATCATCGGATATTTATTTAAAAAGTCTTCAATGCCCGCTATGTCAAAAATCTTTCAAGGAACCTTCAGTAAGAAGTTCTTCCTTAAGAATTGATAAAAAAGATAGTGATTTTTTTATTTACTACAAAGGTATTAATCCCTATTTTTATGACGTTTGGCAATGCAGCTGTTGTGGCTATACCGCTTTAAAAGCTGATTTTCTTGATCTTAAGGAGCATCAAAAAGAAAGTATTCTTAGAAAAATAACTACTAAATGGAATGCCAGAACTTATAATCTTCCTTATAATGCAGAGACAGCTATTGAAAGGTATAAGCTTGCCTTAGTTAACGCAGTAGCAATGGGAAGTAAAAGCAGTACCAAAGCAATGCTACTTCTAAAAATTGCTTGGATGCATCGCCTTACTGCTTCTCCTTTAGAGGAACACTTCCTTAAAGAAGCCTTAACTACTTTTAAGATTGCTTATAACAGTGAGGATACACCCTTTTACGGTATGGACGAACATACTCTAAAATACCTGATAGGTGAGCTACATAGAAGGCTTGATTATAAGGATGAAGCACTGAAATGGTTTGGTGAAGTGATTACTTGCTATACAGCTCCTCAAAAGATAAAGGATCTTGCTAGGGATCAACGAGACAAAATAAAAAATATTTATTAAGGAGAGGATTACCATGGCCTTTTTCAAAAGGAAAAAAAATTTGACAGAAAAAGACTCCGAAACTTTTATTGAGGATAAAGAAGTGGATCTTGCAAGGGAGGAGGCATCTGATAATGAGGCATACCTCCAGGACCTATCCTTAGAGGCCTCTGAAATTCATAATCACGTTAAAAGTGTAAATGTAGCTTATGAAAAGCTATCAAAATCTACCATTTCTCACAATCGTGAACTTGTTGGTACCGTAGAGCTCTTAAGAAATTTTAATGACCATATGGAAAATTTAGCTTATAATGTAACCAATGTACATGCAGCTGTAATTGATACTGACAAGGCTGCAGATAATGGAATGTCAACCTTAGGTCAGCTAGATACCTCCTTAATGGATTTAAAGGAAGCCTTTGATGTATCCAGCGGTACTGTTAATGATCTAGTAGGTAAGCTTGAATCAGTAAACTCCATAACAGATTCCATAAGCCAAATTGCCAACCAAACTAACCTTCTAGCATTAAATGCAGCTATAGAAGCAGCAAGAGCTGGGGAAGCAGGAAAAGGCTTTTCCGTGGTAGCCGGAGAGGTTAGAAAGCTAGCAGAAAGTTCAAAGCAGGCAGTTCAGAGCATCACAAAGATTTTAGAAGAGATAAAAAAAGAAATACTAAACACATCTTCAGCTGTAGCTCAGGGACATACAGCCTTGGATTCTCAGCAGAGGAGTATTCAAGCATCTAAAGAGGCTTTTGGAGATATTAAGAAATCTATAAGCGATGCAACAACAGAAATAGACAGCTTTATTTGTAATTTAAGTACTGTATCAGAAAAAAAGGATGGGCTGATAAGCAGCATGGAAGATCTTTGCAATACCTCTTCCGAAAACTCTCAGCTGGCAGAGAATATAAGCACAGAGCTTTCTATGGAAGCAGAGCTTATTTATACTCTTAAAGAAAGGCTCAGAGTAGAAGAGCCCTCTATTTCCATATAAAAATAAGTTTTATCAAAAAACGGCAGACACCTTAAGGTATCTGCCTATTTTTTATTTCTTAACGCTTGTATACATAAAATACTTATAGCCTAAAGGTGAGCTATAGAAGCCTTCTATCTTATCACTTAGCATATAAATATCTACATAGAAGTATATAGGTGCAAGCATCCATTCATTAAAGATTATATCTTCAGCTTCATGCATTAATTTCATACGCTCAGCTGGATCAGAGGAGGATTTTATTTTTGTAATAAGCTCATCATATTTTTTATTTGACCATTGAGCATCATTATTGCCTCCATCAGTAATCCACATATCAAGGAAGGATATAGGATCATTATAGTCGCCCAGCCATCCATTACGAGCTATATCATATTCACCATTTTTACGGGTATTTAAGAAGGTTCCCCATTCCTGTGATTGCAATTCAATTTTTACTCCTACCTTTGACCACATATCCTGTAGAGCCTCGGCAATAAGCTTATGTCCAGTACCTTCGTTATATAAATATCCAAAGGTAGGTAAGCCTTCTCCATTGGGATAACCAGCCTCAGCTAGAAGGGCTTTAGCCTTTTCTAGGTTGCTCTCATGGGCAGTAGGGTCGTAATATTTTCCGCCAACATCACGGAACTCTTTTTTAGGATCTGAATCGGATAATCCTATAGGTACAAAAGCACCAGCAGGAATCTGACCAGCCTTACCTATATTTTTTACTATATATTCTCTGTCTATTGATAATAACAAAGCCTGACGCAATTTAGGATTAGATAAATATTTATTTTCAGTATTGAAGCTTACATAATAGGTTCCTATTTGACCTTCCTTATAATAGTCCTTTTGCTTTTCTAATCTATCTAACTCTTCCGTTGGCATACTGTCAATAAATAATACTTCTCCTGTCTCATAAGCTGCAAGTCTTGCATTATCATCTTCCATAAGAACAAATTTTATCTGGTCTGGTCCAAGGGAAGCTACATCCCAATAATTAGGGTTCTTTTCATATACCATATAAGCATCATGTACCCATTCCTTTAAAGTATATGGTCCATTACTTATATAGGATTCAGCAGCTGTTGCCCAAGCCTCGCCTTTAGCCTCTACTGTTGCCTTCTGCACTGGGAAGTATACTGGGAAAGCACATAGCTCAAGGAAGTATGGAGTTACTGCTATAAGCTTAACCTCAAGAGTCTTTGCATCTAAAGCTTTTACCTCAAGCTTTCCATCTTCATAACCCTTAATTACCTCAAACATATAAGCATAGTCTGCAGCAGTCTCTTTTGCTATAGCTCTATTCCAGGAATATACAAAGTCTTCTGCTGTAAGAGGCTTTCCATCACTCCATTTCAATCCATCTTTAAGAGTAAAGGTATAGGTAAGTTTATCATCACTTATTTTGTATGAAGCAGCCTGCCCCTCCTTAGGAACACCATCCTTATCCAGAGTCATAAGGCCTTCAAAGCCATGGAGAAGTAGTGTTGCCCCATCTACTGCAGAGTTTAATGCTGGATCAATGGTATCTGGCTCTGGTCCAACATTTACTGCAAGTACCGTTGGCTTATCTCCTGTTTCTCCCTTATTACCACCTTCACCTGTCTTAGGCTTTCCGCAGCCACTAATAACTAGAGCCAAGGTCAATCCCAAAGATAAAAAAGTGGAAAGAGCTTTCTTTCTTTTCATAAAAAATACCCCCTTAATTTTATATTATATAAATATGATTTATAATTTATATTTAATCTAAATTTGATTAACTTTATCTAAATTATGACAGGCTACAAAATGTCCCTTATAAATCTCCTTAAACTCCGGCTCAAGTTCAGCACATTCCTTTGTAGCATAAGAGCATCTGGTACGGAAGCGACAGCCACTGGGAGGATTAATAGGGCTAGGTACATCCCCCTCTAATACTATGCGCTTCTTTCCTCTGCTTTCCTTTGGATCTGGTATAGGAATAGCAGATATTAGAGATTTTGTATAGGGGTGAAGGCTGTGAAAGGTAATTTCATTGCTATCAGCAAGCTCAACAAGCTTACCAAGATACATAACCCCTATCCTATTGGATATATGCTTAACCACAGACAAATCATGGGCAATGAATAAATAGGTTAACTTTAAATCTTCCTGAAGCTCCTGAAACATATTAACCACCTGAGCCTGAATAGAAACATCAAGAGCAGATACCGGTTCATCACAGACCAAAAATTCTGGTTTAACTGCAAGGGCCCTTGCAATCCCTATACGCTGCCTCTGCCCACCGGAAAATTCATGAGGATATCTATTAGCATGCTCACTGTTCAAGCCTACTTTTCTAAGGATTTCAATAACCATTTCTCGTCTTTCTGCCTTATTTGATGCTAGCTTATGAATATCTATTGGCTCTGCAACAATATCGCTAATGGTCATTCTTGGATTAAGTGAAGCATAGGGGTCTTGAAAGACAATCTGCATCTTCCTTCTGTAGGGCATCATTTTTACCTTAGTTATATCCTCACCGTTATAAACAATCCTTCCTGCCGTAGGCTCGTAAAGCCTTAAGAGACTTCTTCCTGTGGTACTTTTTCCACAACCAGATTCACCCACCAACCCAAGGGTTTCACCCCTATCTATATGAAAGGAAACATCATCTACCGCTCTTACATAATTCTTTTTAAAAAAGCCTTCAGCAACAGCAAAGTGCTGCTTAAGCCCTTGAACCTCAATTAGCCTATCCATACCGGCTCCCCTTTCTTTTCCGCCTCAAAACTTTCCTTCTGCAGCATCCAGCAGCAACTATAATGAATTTCGTCTAAAAAGGTTGCCGCAGGCATTTCCTTAATACAAATTTTCATGCAGCAATTACACCTGGGAGCAAAGGGGCATCCTGCTGGAGGATTAAGCATATCTACGGGACTTCCTTCAATGGGAACAAGCTTTTCTTGAACTTCTGAACCAAGCTTAGGGATGCTATTTAGAAGTCCTTCTGTGTATTTGTGCTTAGGGTTATAAAAAATATCCTCTGCTCTTCCATATTCAACAATTTTTCCACCATACATTACTGCAATACGGTCACACATCTGCGCTACTACTCCTAAATCATGAGTTATCATTATAATAGACATTCCTAGCTTTCCCTTAAGCTCCATCATCAACTCCAATATCTGAGCTTGTATGGTAACATCCAAGGCTGTAGTAGGCTCATCAGCAATAAGCAGCTTAGGTTCGCAGGCCAGTGCTATAGCTATCATTATTCTCTGTCTCATTCCTCCGGATAGCTCATGGGGATATTGTCTTAGCCTTTTCTCTGGTTCGTTAATACCCACAAGGTATAAAAGCTCCATAGCTCTTTTTTCTGCTTCTTTCTTGGAAGCCTTGGTATGAAGAAGAATAACCTCCATAATTTGATTACCAATGGTGTACACAGGGTTTAGCGAGGTCATTGGATCCTGAAATATTATGCTGACCTCTTTTCCTCTAATAGATCTCATTTGCTTTTCTGAAAGCTCAGTGACAACTTTTCCATTAAAAGTGGTTTTACCGCTTATAACCTTTCCTGGATGTGGCGTAAGTCCCATAAGAGAAAAGGCCGTTACAGACTTTCCACTACCTGACTCACCTACAATTCCTAAAACCTCTCCTTCTTTCAGATGTATTGACACATCATTTAAAGCTTTTACCTCCCCTGCTGGGGTAAAAAAAGATAGTTTAAGATTTTCTATATCTAATAACATATTTGTATCATCCATTTGTCTCCTCCTAATGCTTAAGCTTAGGGTCAAAGGCATCTCTAAGCCCATCACCTATAAGATTAAAAGCAAGAATAATTAATGAAATGAGTATTGATGGTACTATAAGCCTTAAAGGATATGACCGAACTCCTGATAAAGCTTCTTTAGCCATAGACCCAAGGCTTGGCATAGGAGCAGACACTCCAAGACCAATGAAGCTTAGAAAGCTCTCAGTAAATATTGAGGCAGGTATCTGCAGTGTAGTCATAACTATAAGAGTTCCAACGCAATTTGACAAAAGGTGCCTTAAAATAATCCTCTTATGGCTTGCTCCCATAGCTCTAGCAGCGGTAACATACTCCTGCTCCTTGATGGATAGTACCTGACTTCTAACTATCCTTGCCATGCTTACCCAGTAAAGTAGTGAAAATACAATAAAAATACAAATTAGGGGAACACCAACTATATTTATCCATTCGAAAAAGGGAAATCTTTCTGCCACAGACTTTATAGGTGTCTTAAGAGTTTCTGATAAAAGTATAATCAGCATAATATCCGGAATGGTATATATAATATCTACAATACGCATCATAATCATATCCACTCGGCCACCAAAATATGCTGAACTAGCTCCATATATTGAGCCAATTATCAAAATTAATATACTGGCTATAATTCCAACTAAAAGAGAAATACGGCTTCCCATCATGGTACGTACCATATAATCCCTTCCTAGAATATCTGTTCCTAAAATATGGGGAAAAACACTTTCTCCAGCTTCTATCCTAGACTGCTCCTGGCTTGAATATTCCATAGGTCCTAGATTCTCACTACCCCTGATTTGATCTTTATAAGTATAAGGCCAAAAGCTTGGCATTATAAAAGCAAAAATCATAACAGCAATAATTACTGTAAGGGATGCCATAGCCACAGGATTTCTTTTCAACCTATTAATACCATCTTTAAAAAAGCTTCTGCTTTCTCTCATAATTACAAGAGCCTGCTTTTCACTTTCTTCTGCTGGAAGAAAATCTGATACCTCTAGATGAAAACCAATTTTTTTATTAGTATTTGTTTCCATAACTATCTTCCCCTCCTATCAGTTAAGCTTTATTCTTGGGTCAACAATTTTATAAGCAATATCTACTAAAACATTCATAACAATAATTAATGTTGCGTAGAAAATTGTTGTACCCATAACCAAGGGATAATCTCTATTGAGAATAGAGCTAACAAAGGAGCTTCCAAGTCCAGGTATCGTAAATATTGTTTCCACTACAAAACTTCCGCAAAGAATACCTGCAATAAGTGATCCTAGATAGGCTACTAGTGGAAGCACTGCATTTCTTAAGGCATGCTTAAAAAGTGTTTTAAATTGATTAAGACCCTTAGCTCGTGCCGTTGTCATATAATCCTGTCCTAATACATCCAATATACTTGAACGGATTAGTCTTGAAATATAAGCAGAGGGATGAATGGATAGTGATATTACAGGTAAAACATAGTGGCCAGGACTTGTAAGTCCATAGGTAGGTGCCAAGCCTAGCTTAACTCCTACAAAATACATCAGAAGAGTTGCTGCAATAAAGCTTGGGATTGCTATCCCTGTAGTAGAGAAAACAATAATAATATTATCCAGCCATTTTCCTCTATTTAGAGCAGCAATACAGCCCAAAGGTATTCCTACAGTTATTGCTACTGCCACGGCAATGCTTCCTATCTTCGCAGAGGTTGGAAAACTTTCTCCTATGATATCATTTACAGTTCTTCCCCTCTGTTTTGTGGATAAGCCCAAATCTCCGGTGACTATTTTTTTCATATAGTTAACATATTGTACAGGAACAGGCTTATCTAACCCATACTTTTCCTCCAAGGCCCTCATGGTTTCCTCAGTTTTTGCTTTTTCAGCTAGAAAGGGGCCACCAGGTATTAAATACATTAAAAAGAAGGTGATAGTAGACACAAGAAATAGGGTTAGTAAACCGTATCCAATGCGTTTTAAAACATAACGACTCATTTGGCTCACTCCTAAAAAGTTTAGTTTGATTTACTTTATTTTCCATTTTTATATTATTATATCTCATACTTCCATAATTTACCATTATTTTCTTTAAAAAAAATAATGTTTTTTATTTGCTTTTTAACTTTATAATAGTTAAGTGCTAAATGAGACGCTTATTGTATTTGACAAATAAACAAAGGCAAGCCTTTACTTTATTAAACAGTAAAAACTTGCCCTTTTTATTTCTATAATGTTGTCATTTTATCAAAAGGTGCCTAAAGGAATCTTTATAATTTATATAAATAAATTTACATTTGCTTCCTCTGCTTCACCTAAATAATATCCTACTCCACCAAGATTAACTCCATCAATGAGCTCCTCTTTAGTTATCCCCATAACGTCCATGGACATTGTGCAGGCTACGATATTTACACCATTTTTTATTGCAGCTTGGATTAAATCCTCAAGAGATTGTATATTTTTATCCTTCATGACTCCTCTAATCATCTTGGCTCCCATGCCTGCCATATTCATTCTAGACAAACCAAGCTTTTTAGATCCTCTTGGCATCATTGCTCCAAAGGCTTTTTCTATAATATTTTTCTTAACAGAAACCTTTTCTTCTTTTCTAAGAATGTTTAATCCCCAGAAGGTAAAGAACATAGTCACATTCTTACCCATAGCAGCAGCTCCATTAGCTATTATGAAGGAGGCAATTGCTTTATCTAAATCTCCACTAAAAACAATCATGGTTTTTCCGTCTTTAGTTTCCACCACTTTATTTTCTTTAGGATCTATGAAATTGATATTTCCTTCTGCCATAGAGTTCTGCCCTTTTTTAATAGTTGCATAAACAATACCGCAATCCTTTTTCAGCTCCATAAGTTCATTTTTGGTAGTTTTTGTCCATGCCTTTATATCTTCATAAAACCCTGGATCCGAAGCCTTAATTCTTAGTATATCTCCCTCATTTATTCCATCTATCTCTACCTTTGTAGTCATTAGAGGACCAGGGCAGCATAATCCACAGGCATCTACCTCTTTAATTGCTTCTTTTCTTATCTCTTCTCTTTCACTGGGGTCGTCATTACTCTTACCTTCTGAGGGTGTTCCCGATCCTCCTGTAGATTCATCCTTAGGAGTAAATCTGCTTAAAGAATAAGATTTAAAGCCGCCTGTTACATTCTTTGGTTTAAATCCATGTGCCTTAAGAATTCTTGATGCTATATATCCTCTTAGTCCTACAGCACAGTATACCACGATGTTTTTATCCTTATGGGGCTCCAGTTCCTTAAGCCTTGCTCTTAGATCATTTACAGGTATATTTATATATCCCTTTACAGCTCCCTGCTGTACTTCTATATCATCTCTTACATCTAAGATTATTTCTTTATCTAAATCCATGCTGTTCATGTAATCTGGAGTCACAACCTCCACAAGGCCCTCTAGAACATTTTCTGCTACAAAGCCTGCCATATTAGCTGGTGACTTAGCAGATAAATATGGAGGTGCATAGGCCAGTTCTAATTCAGCTAAATCTTCTACTGTGCCCTTAAACTTGATTACTGTAGCAATAACATCTATTACCTTATCAACACCTTCATAGCCCATAGCTTGAGCACCTAGTACTCTCCCCTCTTCATTGAAAATAAGCTTAATATGAAGCTGAGTTGCTCCTGGGTAATAGGAAGCATGGCTCATAGGATGAACAAATACAACCTTGTATGGAATGCCTGCCTTCTGTAGAAGTCTTTCATTGTTTCCAGTAGAAGCAGAAGTTAAGTCAAAGATCTTTATTATGGAAGTTCCCATAGTGCCTTTGTAAACAGATTTTATACCAGCTATATTGTCTGCAGCTATTCTCCCCTGCTTGTTGGCGGGACCAGCTAGAGGTATGGCAGTTTTGTTACCGCTTATATAATCAACAACCTCTATAGCATCACCAGCAGCATAAACACCATCAGCTGAAGTCTTCATGGAGCTATCTACTAATATATGTCCTCTTTCTCCTAGCTTAATACCGCTATCCTTAAGCCAAGCAGTATCCGGTGCTACACCAATAGCAAGGATACCTATTTCCCCCTTAACCTTTTTACCACTGGCAAGGAGAATTTCCACTGCTCCATCCTTTTCTTCAAAGCTCTTTACCCCATCCTTAAGAATAAGTGTAATGCCCTTTTCTTCCATTACCTCTTCAGCTATGGTGACCATATCTGAATCAAAGGGAGCTAGTATATGGGGCGCTGCCTCCACAAGAGTTACCTTAACTCCTCTATCAGCAAGATTTTCAGCCATTTCTATACCAATAAAGCCTCCCCCTATTACCACAGCCTCTTTTGTTTCCTGTTTATCTACAACAGCTTTAATATAGTCCGTATCCTTAACATTTCTAAGAGTATAAAGCCTTTCATTATCTATTCCTGGTATCGGTGGCTTTATAGGCTTTGCTCCTGGTGATAGTACCAAGTAATCATAGTCTTCATTATAAACGCTGCCATCAATCTTTCTTACAGTAACACTTTTATTGTCGGTGTTTACAGAAATTACATCACTGTTTACCCTGACATCAATATTGAATCTTGCCTTCATTGCTTCTGGAGTTTGAACTAAAAGCTTTTCCCTATCCTTTATTGTTTCCCCTATATAGTAAGGTAGTCCACAGTTAGCAAAGGATATGTGCTCTCCCCTCTCAAAAATTACTATTTCTGCATTCTCATCTAATCTCCTAAGTCTTGCTGCAGCAGAAGCTCCTCCTGCTACACCACCTACAATCAAAATCTTTTTACTCACTATTTTACTCCTCCTATTAATTGAAAATTCTTTAAAAGGGCCTTAACTGTTCTTATAGCTACCTCTGAGCTCACAGTATAAATAATCTCTAGACCATTTCTTTCTCCAGTGATTATTCCCGCTGCCTTTAGCTTTTGAAGGTGCTGTGATACAGTAGATTGAGGTACTTCTAGACAGGTTTGCATGCAGCTTACATTTTGGGGTCCATTTTCAATTAAGCCTTTTACTATACATAATCTTATAGGATGGGCCAAAACTTTTAAAAGCTCTGCAGCTTCATCTAGTTCTTTATAGTTAAAATTCATATGCTTCACCTCATATTCTTTAGTGTTACAATTTTCTTTATTTAATTATTAATATTTTATTTTTTATTATTTAATTATTATTTATTCTATTTCCTTATATTTATATATTACGATATACGAATATAGAATGTCAATGAAAAGGTCTTAAATTTCTTTAAACTTAGAAATTTAAGACCTAATTTAATTCATTTAAAGGATTTTCACTGGATTAAAATCAATAAAATCACAGGATGTCATGATGTATTCCACACCTTTTCGTTCCCCTTGAAGCACTCTATTTAAGGAAGGTCCATGAAGATGACCGTATATAACCTTTTTCACCTTATACTCTTCGAATATATCGGTAAAAGCTGTATCCTCAAAAGTTTCACTAGTAGGAGGATAATGTATCATTGCAATTATATTTTCATAGCCCTTGCTTCTTGCTGCATCTAAAGAAAGCCTAAGCCGTATCTGCTCTCTATGATAAATCTTTTCATCCTTAGAAGAAAAGTCTCCCTTACCAGGGCATATCCAACCTCTGCTTCCGCAAATGCCGTAATCTTCATAGGTGAAAAAATTATTTTGAATAAAATGCATATTATCATATAGGCTGTTAAGCTTAGAAATCCCAGACCACCAATAATCATGATTACCCTTTATTATAATTTTTTTCCCAGGGAGGGCACTTATCCAGTCTAAATCCTCCAGTCCATCATTAATACTCATAGCCCAGGAGATATCACCTCCAATAAGCACCGTATCCTCTTCATTGATTTTTTCAAGCCAATTTTCCTTAATCTTCTCATGGTGCTTATACCAGTTCTGTCCAAAGATATCCATAGGCTTATTGGCATTTAAGGCTAGATGCAAATCTGATATAGCATATAGTGACATTCATAACCTCACCTTTCATCCATTAGTTTATCTACCTCTACTACATAAGCTATAATGTAGGCCACAGCTTCGTATAGCTCTGTGGGTATATACTCTCCAACATCTACGTTTGTTAAGAGCTCCGTAAGCTCCTTGTTATAAACCACCGGAACTTTAGCTTCCTTAGCCTCATTAATAATTTTATCTGCAATAAAGCCTGCGCCAGCGGCAGTAACCATGGGAGCTTTTAAATTATCCTCATATTTTAAGGCTGCTGCTTTTCTTCTTTGCTTCATTTTAACACCCCTTAAACCAAAACATCAACCAATACATTGCTATTATCATTAAAAAAGCTCCTCATAGAAGAAAAATCTAATTCTTCTTCCTTAGGATTTATCACAATCTCCCCTATATAACCTAAAGCAGTTAATGAGCTTAAAAGCTTCTCAGATTTCTTTTTAAGCGCTTTAGCTCCTTGAGGATAAGCTTTTATTTCTAAATTAAGCCTTTCCCCCTCTACCTCTAAATAACCATCCACCTGTCCTAATTTTTCAGTAGCTACCGTTAGAATAAGCTTTATTTTTTTAGAGTCAATAGTTTTGCCCTTACCTCTGCTATCCTTAACTACTAGCTTTAGAGGATATTCTCTATCCTTTAGCTTGAGAGGTATATCCATATAATAGTATTCCTTTGAAATATGATTCATAAGCTTAAAATCAT
Source organism: Bacillota bacterium (assembly GCA_023451395.1). Taxonomy (GTDB): domain Bacteria; phylum Bacillota; class Clostridia; order Clostridiales; family Clostridiaceae; genus JAEXZL01. The sequence goes on from JAEXZL010000158.1 coordinate 12,263, forward strand.
TAAATTTACTGCCTAAGACTTTTTCTAATCCTGACTTTAAAGATTCCTCTCCTTCAAAAGCCTTTAGGAGAGAATTAATAATTAATTTAAGTTCTCTTCCTCTTTCTCTAATTTCTACGGCTATTTCTTCCTTTATTCCCTCTCCCAGAGAATTCCTATTTTTATCAATTTCTATTTTACTTTTAATAGCAGATTCAGACTTAGCTTTTCTTATAAGCTTCATAAAATCCTCAGAGCTTATGGAACTATCCTCACTTAGAGAATTTTCTGTAGCAGCTTCCTTCGGATTACCCGTCACTGCCTTCTCCTCTATCTCTCCTTTTCCAAAGGGTTCTTCTACTATTTCTTTTTCACTAATGGTTTTTTCCAAATTCTTACTGGCAGTTTCCTGATTATCCAAAGAAGCCTCTTTTGCTGCTTCCTCTAAAGTGATTATCTCAGAGTTTAAAAGCCCTTCCACCAATTTTTCTTCTGATTGACCTTCCGTAAACAGTTCACTATTAGCTAATGATAAATTCTCCAAAGGAGCAGCATACTTCTCATTAGGGTAAGGATCAGTCCCAAGGTTCCCTTCTACAAATCTTCTTCCCTCTGTAGCATACTTATCATAAGCACCTTTTATTTGTAGTTTCTCCTGTATAGATGTTAAGCTATCATAAAGGCTTCCATATTCTCTAAAAAGATTCTTATAGCTTTGAATATTCTCCTTAGAAAAACTTACTTCATTCTCTAAAAAGATTAAAACCTCCTCAGGAGATAGAGTAGATAGCTCTGTAAAGGCTGATTTAAGTATTGATGCTGCTTCTTTGCTATTTAAAGGAGCTAAGAAGTCTCCTTTTACTTTTATATATTTATCAATAAAGCCATCAAGGGATTTTGGATTTTTAGAGCCTTCCTGCCATAGCTTAAGGGTATTCTTTACGAAGTTAATATTCTCCTTTGTAATTGGAAGGTTATGTTTTAAAAGGAGCATGGCCATTTCCTTATCTGGCAGTTCTATTCCAAGCTCGCTAAGTTGCTTTAATAAGCCTTCCTTTTCCTTATGGCCTTCTCCCCCTATATTTAAGTATTTTAATATTAGACTTCCTTCACTAAAGTCCTCCACCATAAATAAGCAGTGCTTATCCAAAATAACATCCTCACCAGCCATTAACTTAGCTTTAAACTGCCACCCTTCAGGCAATCTTATAAGAATCTCTCCATTATCTACAGAAATTATCCTCCCGCTAAATCTTTCACCTATATCAAAGGATAGCTTGCCTAAGGTCTTTTTATTTATTGGTATATTGGTGCTATTTATATTATGCAGCGCTGGCATGAATCCACCTCTTTTCACTCTTTACTTATTTATCGATGTAAAAATACATATCTTCATGTACTGAAGAGTTTTTTGTTTTAAAGAAGAACAATACATAATGCTGGATAAATTCCTAATAAATAAAAAAGTACATTCCTCCATTGAGAAATGTACTTTTCATAATTAATTTCATAGCTATATTTTTAAAATTACTTTAAAAGCTTCTTATTCTACTACTATTCTATGGAAGTTTTTCTTTCCTCTTTTTATCATAAAGCTTCCATCAATAATATCTTCATTTCTAAGCTCTCTGGTAAAGTCAACTACCTTTTCATCATTCAAGGTAAGTCCGCCTTGCTGTACAAGCCTTTTTCCCTCAGACTTAGAAGGAATAACCTTAGTTTCCACAAGTATTTCTAAGAGCTGTGCACCAACTTTGTCTGTTGATATAGTTACGGTAGGTACATTATTTAAATTGCTACCTCCTCCAAAGAGAGCTTCTGTTGCTTCCTTCGCCTTTAAAGCCTCCTGTTCTCCATGAACTAGCTTTGTAACTTCATAAGCCAGAACCTTTTTAGCCTCATTTATTTCTGCCCCTTCTAAGGATGAGAGCTTCCTAACCTCATCCATTGGTAGGAAGGTCAGAAGGGAAAGACACTTTGACACATCACTATCATCAACATTTCTCCAATATTGATAAAAGTCATAAGGACTTGTTTTGCTGGCATCTAACCAAAGAGCACCTTTTTCAGTTTTTCCCATCTTTTTTCCTTCACTGTTAGTTAACAAGGTACAAGTCATGGCAAAGGCTGGCTTTTGTGCCTTTCTTCTTATAAGCTCCATACCAGCTATCATATTAGACCATTGATCATCTCCACCTAGCTGCATAGTGCAGCCATACTTCTGGTTAAGAACGTAAAAGTCATATCCCTGCATTAGCATGTAGTTAAATTCTAAGAAGGAAAGGCCATTTTCTAATCTTTGCTTAAAGCACTCTGCTGTAAGCATTCTATTTACAGAAAAATGAATTCCCACATCTCTTAAAAATTCCACATAGTTTAAATCCAATAGCCAATCTCCATTATTTACTAAAAGCGCCTTATCATCGCTAAAATCTATAAAGCGTTCCATTTGCTTTTTTATGGCATTTATATTTTTAGTGATTTCTTCCTTAGTAAGCATCTTTCTCATATCTGTTTTACCAGAAGGGTCACCTACCATAGCTGTGCCTCCACCTAATAGTGCTATTGGTCTATGCCCAGCTCTCTGCATATGAGCCATAAACATTAATGCTATAAAGTGTCCCACATGAAGGCTATCTGCAGTTGGATCAAAGCCTATATAAAAGGTCACCTTTTCCTTTTCTAATAATTCTTTGATTTCTTCCTCATGAGTTAATTGTTTTATGTATCCTCTTTCCATAAGATCTGTATATATACTTGACATTAGGGTACCTCCTTGGATAAATTAGCTTTCTAATTAAAATATATATTCTCATAATAACATATACATTTTATAATAAATTTCTAGAAACTGCAAAATATCTTTTAGTAATAATAGTATACTAAATAGAAATAAGGCTGAGGTAGATTTGCATCTTACTCAGCCTTATTTAGCAAACTCACAATATGCCTTTAGGTTTCTTTTATATAAATTTAATTGTTTTCAAATTTTTAAGCTACATACTTTTTAATGAAATCAGGTATTTCACTACAGTTATCCTCATTGATGTTTATAAAGAAGTCTACATTAAATTCTTCACTTATGTCATCTAATTTTGAAAATAAAAATGCAGCATCAGGAAGGTCTCCATCAACTATATTAGACAAACCATCAATATAGATTTGTTCAATATCATAGTCTCCGGACAGAATGCCGCATAAATAACCATATAGACCTTCGAATTCTTTAAGCTCAAAGTCCTTGGTTGTTATAAATCTAATTTTTCTGTTTAAAGAATGCATTGGTCTACTGTCATCATCGATATACACAATATGCCCACTAATTGTTTCTGACTGTGAGTTTGCTAAATCGATTAGATTTTTTGTTTTTCCTGAGCCTCTCTTGTTACAAAATACTTGAATCATTAGGACCACCCCTTTTATTTTTTTTAGGTGCATTTATATGATTAAGGTAATTATATAATAGTCAGAATATTTTTTCAACTATTCGAAATACTCTCTTTCTTTATTATTTTCTAAATAGCTTTTAATATACCTCAAAAGCTTACTTAATCTTTAAAAAGGACTTAAATTCTTTTTGGGAATTTAAGTCCTCAGTTATAAATATAATTAATTTCAACTTTATTTTTTCCTAGTTCCTTAGCTTTGTATAAATTCTCATCTGATAAGTATAAGAGTTCTTGTAAAGTACTACCGTCCTCTGGGAAAAGGCTTATTCCAAAACTTGCAGTAACAGTTTTAGTAATATTTCGATAGTGAATTTTGTTTTTGGAAATTTTCTCTCTTATGGTGTTGATCTTACTAAAGATATCATCCTTGGAAATTGGATTATCAATATATAATAGAAGTTCCTCTCCACCATACCTAGCTACTATATCCTCTTTATCTATATTTCTTTCTAAGAGCCTTGCAGTTTGAACTAAGACCATATCTCCAAAAGGATGACCATAGGAATCATTAAGCTGTTTAAAATCGTCTAAATCAATCATAACCACTGCAAAGGATTTATTCTTATCCATATTTATCTTATTTCTAATAAAATCCATTATATATTTTCGGTGATATATATTTAGGAAGGGATCTTTTTTAGCACTTTCAGTTATCTTTTTATACAGTATGCTATTTTCAATTGCTATACCAATCTGATTTGCTATGGAGGCAATAAATTTTATGTGATCGTTGTTAAAAAAATTACAATGAGTATGCTCTACTATAATATATCCCATAAACCTTTCTCGAAGCTTTATTGGAACTCCTATTAATGAGCATATATTTGCTCTATCCTTAAGGAAGCCAAATAAAGGATTAACAGAGTTTAGCACAAAAGGATTTTCATTTTGAATATCTCTTAAAAAAGTATCTTCTAGAATATTCAGTCTACTTGAGATGCAGTTGCTTGCTTTTACATTAAGAATGTCATCCTCTTTTAAATATATTGAAGAATAAGTAGCTCCTAATACTCCTAAAATCATGTCATTAATCATAGGAATTAAATTTTCATTACTCAAATAGGAATTAATATATTTGCTAACTTCTATTATATTAAAAAAAGCATCCAGGGATTTTTCCATCTTAATATTTTTTTCGTTGAGCATTTGTATCTGGCTCTCTGCAAAGCTTTGATAAGTTTCAAATTCCTTTAAAAGATTATAATATGCTTCTCTATAATCATCCATAATGCCATTCTCCCGTTTATAGTATATTTCACCGGTAAAAAGAATATAACTCTAAATTATCATAGAGTTATATTGTAATATACTAATTATACTATTATTACCTATAATTTGTAAATTGTAATGCAATATTAAAATCTTTTTCTTTTAAAAATCCTATAACCTCTTGAAGATCATCCTTATTTTTTCCTGTAATTCTAAGCTGATCCTCCATTATCTGTGTTTGAACCTTTATCTTTGAAGCTTTGATTTCAGATACTATCTCTTTAGCCTTTTCCTTAGAGATACCATTTACAATTTTTGCTTCAACCCTTACAGAACCAAGAGTAGCCTTTTCCACTTTGCCTATGTCCAATGCCTTAGGAGATATTCCCCTTTTAACAAACTTTCCTTTTAATATTTCAATAACTGTGTTTAGCTTGTATTCATCGTCGGAAACTATCTTAACAGCATCCTTTAAAAGTTCTATTTGAGATTTAGAGTTTTTAAAGTCGTAGCGCTGTTCAATTTCCTTCATTGCTTGATTTATAGCATTATCTATTTCCTGCATATTGACCTGAGACACAACATCAAAAGAATATGTACTTGCCATTCTAATCCTCCTATACTCTTATGAATTTTTTAAAAATTGTACTATGTTTAGTTTATTCTATTTACCTATTAATTTCAATAATTCTATTTTACTTATTGCTTTTATCACCCTTTAAGAAAACAATAGAGGCAGAGATGAAAGCTCAGCTTTATCCTCTGCCGTATCTTTAGTTGGTATTTTTAATATTACTTGAGCCTTCAATAATAACCTCTGGATATATCCATAACTCTGCTCTATAAGGAGATATACTATTTATAGATTGTGGATATTTTATTTCTATTTCTCTTTCTACATTTAAAATATCTATTTCTTTTCCTTTATATTCATAAAAAAAGCTTTCTGTTCTATTTCTTAAGACCTCCTGAGCACTGCTTTTTATTGCTGCTATATTATCCTCTGAAAGAGTTAAGCTTCCTTGAGCCTCACCTATAATAGTTCTAAGCTTAATCTTTTTAATGAGCTGAGGCTTCCCCCCAGATAAACTAAGCTCTGTTTTAGCCTTCCCTTTAATTATTTTAAGTGTAATAAGCTTTTCCTTATCCTCAGGATTTGCTACCTCAATGGTTCCGTTCTTTATTCCCTTTGTTAGAAGATTATAGCTTTGGGTCTGACTGGCCTCTAGTTTATCCACCAGTTTTCCTTCCCTAATAACTCCTCCACCAACAAGATGAATTTTTTCCTCTGCTTTCTCTTTCTCCACCTCTAAGGCAGTTATTATAGTTATCCCACTTCCTAATTTTTTTTGGGTTAAGTAGTCATTCATATTTAAAAAAATAGCCTTGGGAGAAGAGCTTACTTTATTAACAATGTCATTTAAAAAGCTTCCAAGGTATTCTTCATTATTTGATGCTATGTTCATAAGCTTTTCTATGTCGCCATAATAAACAAAAAGATAGGATCGAACATTTAATTCTTGATCTCTGTTCAAATAGTCCATATATGTATCTATGCCCTTTTCCGCTGCCTTTTGAGTAAAGATCACAGCCTTGTTTTGAGAAAAATTCAATTGGAAGCTGGAAGAAAGGTTCATATTATCAATAGCCTCTAAAAGGGATTTCCCTTCCCCTTTATACACAGATCTCTGCCCTTTTTCCGAGCTTTCACTAGTATCTCTATAGGGCTTTAAGGTATCAGCGTAAATTACAATATTCTCATTATCATCTAAATCAATTAAAAGACTTGTAACAAAGATAACCCTGTTAATATCCTTGTAGCTATAGCATCCTGTAAAAAGCAAGATATAGGAGATTAAGACAATAAAGATTAAAGGTTTATATTTCCTCATCTCTTTCATCCTCCTTTTCAAAAATACAGTAGGATATATTTTGAAGATCACCCCTAAAGAAAATATCCCTATATCGGAATTTCCTTAAGGTACCTACGGGGAATACAAAGTTATAGCCACAGCTATCTAAGGAGGATAAATGAGCTATTAATATCACTGAGCCTATATAAAATCCTGGAAGTCCTAAGAATGCTGAAAATAGGACTATCACCACAGACCAGGTGGAGGTAGCAGTATACAGCTTTGGCACTAAGAAATATGAGACCATACTAATGGATACCACCACAAGGGTTATTCTAGATGCAATTCCTGCACCTACCGCTGCATCTCCTAATATTAGAGCAGACACTATACTCATTGCTGTTCCTATAGGCTGAGGTAATCTAAGTCCCGCTTCCTTGATAAGCTGGAAAAAAAACATCATAATAAGTACCTCTACAATAGTGGGGAAAGGTACTCCTGCCCTATTTACCGCCATTCTAAAAATAAAAAGTGAGGGTATCAAGGAAAAATGATAGGTACTGATGGCAAGATAGAATCCCGGCAAAAATATAGCTATAAAAAATGCAAGCCATCGAATTATCCTTGTAAAATTGCTGAAATATTTATTAAGGTAATAATCATCGGCAGTTTGAAAATTCTCCATAAAAAAATGTGGTGCCGTTGCAACAAAGGGTGTTCCATCTACAATAATACAAACCCTTCCTTCCATTATCCTTGCAGCAGCTGTATCTGGCTTTTCTGTATAACCCATAGTGTCAAAGGAGGTGGACTTACTCTTTAGCTTCTCCTCCACATAATTGGTATCTAAAACAAAAGGTGAATCTATGGAATTAACCGCTGCCTTCACCCTCTCCAAAAGTTTTTTAGGAACCAAATCCTCCAAATACACTAGAGCAATAACTGTCTGACTTTTTACCCCAGCTCTCATTGTTTCAACCTTGAGGCCATTGTTCTTTACCTTTCTTCTTATGAGGGTTACATTGTCCACAAAGGCTTCCGTAAAGCCCTCCCTTGGGCCCTTTACCACCTGCTCAGTTACAGGTATTCCTACTCCTCTTCGTACATAGCCCTTTACCTCACAGGAAAGCATTAGCTTTTCATTATGGGCTATTATCATGACATCACCGGAAAGAATATGGGTGTAAACATCCTTAAGCTCCCATACCCGTTCCACCATATTGATAATCAGATACTTATCACTAGCCTCCTGAAGATCCTTTACTGATGGAGGCATTCTTTCTAAAGGCTTTATAATATAATCACTAATAAAATCGGTACTACATAAGGTATCAATAAATACTAGAGTCACATCTCCTATGGAGGTTTTAATATCTCTATACTTAACATCAAAGTTATTCTTAAAGGTTTCCTTTAGTATTTCTACAGTTTCCTTCATATTATCACCCAAGTATATTATCAACGGCGTAGAGGTTTAATATTCATTTTTTTGAGAATAATAGAGAGGTAATACGGAAGGACGGTCGATATTATGAATACATTATCCACTAAACATCTTATATTTTTAATATCAGGCATAGGCATAACCTCCCTAAATACCTATTCCTCTCTTTATATAAGGTACGGGGGTAGGGATACCTGGATAGCTATGGTCATAGCCTCGGTGATTGCTGCACTTCTATCTTTTTTCATGGTTTTCTCCATGAAAAGGAGTGGTATATATAATTTTAGAGAGATATACTATAGAGCCTACGGGAAAAAATTAGGGAGCTTTTTACTGCTCCTTTATGCACTCATGTTATTGTTAACTTCTATAGAAAGTGCTGCAGTAGAAGCTAGCGCAATTAAAACTAATATTTTTATGGAAACCCCTTTATGGTATCTTCTGCTCTTTTTTATTGTTCCAGCTATTTACCCATTAAAAAAAGGCTATATAGCAATCTTCATAGCCTCCATACTAACTGTTATATTTTTGTATTTTTCTGAGGCTATAATTGCTGTTATGACAGAACAATATAAGCATTATAGCAATCTTCTTCCTATAGCTGCAAAGGGCTTTACTCCTGAGCTTCTTAAGTCTACTCTACAGATATTAGGCCTTTATGGATCTATTTTTATTATCTTTCCATATATAAAGGATATTAAGGATAAGAAAAAGCTTAAGCATCATTTTCTTTGGGGGGTTATAATTGTTGCAGTGGTTTCTATTGTAAACATCATAGGTCTTTTAGCTATCTTTGGACCCTATAGAGCAGGAAATATTTTTTATCCAAAGCTCCTTCAAAGTCAAAGGATATATTTTGGAGGCTTTATCGAATTTGGAGAGCTTTTTATGATTCTGCAAATAGTTTCTAATTTGCTAATAAAGTACATTTTAGCTTTTTATTCTATAATACTTCTATATAAAAACTTCTTCGACAGAAATAAATATTTCTATTATATAATATCAATAATAATTTTTGTTGGGGCCTACTTTGTCAGTAAAAACAACATAGCTTTTTTAAATTTTCTTACCTTATATAGCTATATATCTTTAATAGGTTACATAATTATACCCTTTATAACCTTCACACTTATTTTACTTAAAAAGCACAATAATTAATTTGTTAGTATTTATACATATTATTAACAATTTGCGGTATTTTTATATTGCTAACTATTGTTCCTGTGGTATAATCAAAATATAAACAAAATTGTTTATATTTAATGATTTGGTAATTTTATAGTCATGGTACTTCCTTCAAAAATATAGGAAGATTCTCTGAACGGTAAAATTATCCTATATTTTAAGGAGGTTATTTTATCCATGGAAGACAAGAAAATAATTTGTAAAGATTGCGGTCAAGAGTTCCTATTTACAGTTGGAGAGCAAACTTTCTACAAAGAAAAAGGCTTTGAAAACGAACCAGTAAGATGTCCTGGTTGCAGAAAAGCAAGAAAAGTTCAGAAGAATACCAGAAGAGAAAGATAATAACGAAATAACCTGCTTCAAGAGCAGGTTATTTTTTTATTTATTATTTAAAACTGGTGTTTTTTCTAAAGCTTTTAATAAAGGTAAAGCAATAACCACTCCGGAGCCTACCTGAAATATATTAGTAGGTACATCCTTTAAAGCATAAATAAAAGCTGCAGAAGCAGAGGCAAATTCTCCAGTTAAAAGGCTTCCTATAAATACTTGAGCTAAATAATAAGCTGGTACCATAAAAATGCTCCCTGCTAAAAAAGCTACAAGTTGAATCTTAAAGCTATCACTTTTACTCTTTTCAATTATATATCCTGCAATATATGCCATTATTCCTTTTATTATAAATGTAAATGGCGCCCAGATAGCGTACCCGCTTAAAATATCAAACATAGCCATTCCTATAGCTGCGGCCGCTGCCCCTCTCTTTTTCCCTAGTAAAACTGCTGCAACAA
>JAEXZL010000214.1 GCA_023451395.1 Bacillota bacterium
AGCAAAAGCTTCTTGACAAAAGAACCCAGCTGGAACTTTTAATAAAAAATGTTGATAAAAGTATTGCCTTAAAGGAAGGGAGGACTAAAATGTCTAATAAAGAAAAATTTCAAGGCTTCAAAAAGGAGCTTATTGAAAAAAACGAAAAAAATTATGGTAAAGAAATGAAAGAAAGATACGGTGAAGAAAACGTAAAGAAATATAATGAGAAGTTCTTAAATCTTACTGAAGAGGACTATCATAAGATGGAGGAGCTTTCTGCAAAAATTCTTGAAAAGTTAAAGGAGGCTTACGCTACAGAAGATCCTTCTTCTGAGGAAGCTCAGACCCTTGCAGCAATGCACAAGGAATGGCTCACCTTCACCTGGCCAAGCTACTCTAAGGAAGCTCATAGAGGACTTGCAGAAATGTATGTGGCCGATGAGCGATTTAAAGAACACTATGATAAGGTTCAAGAAGGCGGCGCAGAATTCTTAAGAGATGCCATTTTTGAATATACTAAATAGAACTACCTTTATAAACTTAAATAAAAACAGCTAATACCAAGGTATTAGCTGTTTTTTTATATTATATCTTCTTCCTATTTCTAGAGAAAGCACAGGCTAATATTAGCTCCAAATAAACCATATCAAAAGATAACCTACCGTAACAGCTACCAAGGTAAAGGGAATTCCATATTTCATGAATGTTTTAGCCTCTACCTCATAGCCTTCCTTGCGGAGTATTCCTATTCCTGCAATGTTAGCTGAAGCTCCAATTGGCGTCATGTTTCCTCCTAGGGTTGCACCGGTAAGAAGTCCAAAATATAGAAGGTTAGGTTCTATTCCAAGGGCTCCTGCAATCCCAGCTACCACTGGAAGCATTGTTGCCACATAGGGTATGTTATCAATAAAGGCTGAAAAGAATACTGAAGCCCAGACAATTATTGTATAAATCAGGAAAACTCCTCCACTACCATTTATTCCTGCAAGGAGCTGGCTGAAGCTATCAATGATTCCTGCATTTTTTACACCACCAATAACAAGAAATAGTCCTGTTAAAAGGAGGATTGTAGTAACATCTATTTCTTTAAAAGCTCCTATTACACGGCTTGTATTCTTCTTAAACAATTCTCTAACTGCTCCTATTAAGAATACTCCAATACAAATAAGTCCATTAGTAATATCAGGTTTATAAAACTGTCCAGGTGCAGCGTTGTCCTTATAAGGGATAAAAGAAACTGCTATAAGTAACACTACAGTCCCCAGTAATAGCACAGTAGGGAAATAATCTGTTACCTCAGTTCTATCCTTCATATTTATTTTAGTATTTTCTTTTCTAAACATATAAATCAGTAAAGCTGAGGCAGCTAAAGCACCAGCTTGTACTACAAAGAACATTCCTATTTTCCCGTCCATAGCGAAAAAGTCAAAGAAATCAAGACCTGCAGCCTTTCCTAGGAGAATGGAAGTAGTATCTCCCACTAAAGTTGCAGCACCCTGTAAATTTGAAGATATGGATATGCATATGATGCTGGCTACTGGTGATATCTTAAGCTTTTTTGCTATTGTAAGAGCTACTGGTGCTACCATCAGAACCGTAGCAACATTGTCTACAAAGGCTGAAATAATACCTGCAAATAAAGATAGTGAAACAACTGACCACTTTACATCAGGCATTCTCTCTATGAGTAAATCTGCTAGGAGGGCCGGCATTTTTGATTCTGTAAATAAATAAACCGTTCCCATAGTTCCTGCTATCATCATTATTACATTCCAATCTATGGTACTCACAATCTCCTGAACTGGTAATATACCTAAAAGTATAAATATCAAAGCAGATACCATTGCTATGTATGCGCGATATTTTCCTAAAAGCATAAGCAGCCCATAAGTTATTACAAATATAAATAGAGCTATTCCTTGAACATTATTTTGAATCCAATCCATTTTTCATACCCCTTACTTAATTATTAATAAATTATTAATGCTCTAGATAATTGTATAGCACGGAAAGAAAACTTGCAATATTCGTTATTTTTTATACATACTATCTTTTTCTAATTTTAAAACAAAAAGCAGACCCTAGATAATACCTCTATGGATCTGCGCTATTAAAGTTCTACTTATTTATTCTGATTCCTTTATAAAAATATTTATTCCATTGACCCCTTCCTTCACTAAAGCCTCCTGTAATAGCTCCTCAAGGTCTCCTCCTTCAATTTGCTCTGCTTTCATACCGGTTATCATAACATAACTGCCCTTTCCACCAGATTCACTAGCATAAGCATCGTAGCTATCAAAAATACATCCATCCTTTTTCAGCGTCTCAAAGGCTCTTTCAATATCCTTGGCAATATTCTCTATAGAAGTATCTTTCACATCGTATCTAAGGGTCATATTTGTGTCAAAGGGTAAGTCTTTATTAAAGGTCATTCCTAAGGGTAAGCTTTCCCTATCAGGCATTTCCCCCTCCTTTAAGAACATAACTAATGAGGTATTATTTTCTAAGCCTTCCAAATCTGAGAGAAGAGCTTTTACATAGGCTGAATACTCCCCCTCCATTCTCTGTATTACATTAAATCTATCCAATACAGAGCTTTTATAGGTATCATAGTGCACCTTTCCATTTTTCCAATAGATGCTAAAATGTATATCTACATTGCTATTAGAATAAGCCTTAGCTCCGTACTCTGAAAACTTAAAATTATACTTAGCTTTATCAATTTCCAGATCTAAAAAATCATAGTTTTTCTGCACATATGCTTCTATATCTTTATTAGCTCTCCATGCAGAAATAGGGTTTCCTATAAGAGAATTAGTTATTGTTAATATGAGAACTACTAAAATAATTCCCGCAGCTCCTGCTAATATTCTTAAAAAGGCTTTACTTCCTTTCATTTGTAATTCCCTCCCCAGTGATAGCAAATTTAAATAAAGCTCCTATGGCAATTCCAATAACAGAAAGAACAGCATATATAAGCGCTAGCATCAAAGCTGAAATAAATATCTCCTTATAAAAACCTGATTCTGCAAGCTCTTTCATAAAGACACCTATATAACCTAATATGAAGATTCCTATAGAAACTAAATAACATTTCTTTTTCAAAAGCAAGTATCCTAGAACACCCATTAATGGCATGATTATAAAATTATAAAACATGCCGAAGGAATAAGATAATGCCACTCCAATAATTGAACCAACTATAAGCACCATAAAAGCACCTATAAACAAGCTTCTCTTTATCCCCTTAATTACCTTTTCATCTTGAAGGCTTCTTTCCCCTTCATTATTAAGGTTAGATAAGGTATTATATGCCTCTTGGCACTGTGTGCATTCTCCTATATGCTCAAGAACAAGCTTTTTGCTATCATCGCTGGATACCCCATCTTTCACTAAAGGTATTAAATCAAGTATAACATCACAGGATATTTTCATTATATATATCCCTCCTTTACTAAGACTTCTCTAATTCCTTTTCTTGTTCTAAATTCAATCACTCTTGCAGAACTCTCGGATATTTGAAGCTCTAGAGCAATTTCTCCATAGCTTTTCCCCTGTATCCTGAGCTTCATTATCTTTCTGGTTCTTTCCTCCTTGTCTGCAAGAAGCACTTCTATTTTTTTAATTAGTTCTTTATTTATAACCGCTGCCTCTAGCTCATCTTTCACATATATTTCTAATAAGTCATTATATTCTATTGTCTTTTTATGTCTCCTAAGCTCCTGAAGCCATAAATTTCTAGCTATTCCAAAGAGCCAGGTTTTAATAGTGGATTTCCCTTTAAAAGACCCAATGGAGACTATTGCTTTAAGGAAAACCTCCTGTAATAAATCCTCTGAAAGGGAAGGATTGTGTGTAAGATGCAAGATATACCCATATACCTCTTGGCTATATTCTTTATAAAGCTTTTCTATTTTCTTCACCTTAATCCTCCTTTCATATAATTAGTCACTTTTAAAAGCTAAACGTTACAACGAATATTAATATTTTATATATATTTGATTGTAATAGTATTTATACGACCTACACGCTCAATATAATAAAAGCCGCAAAGTAAGAATACTAAGCTTCTATACTCTGCAGCTTTCTGTTTTAATAATTATTTCTCACATTTATCTTCTTACGGTTTCCCACATATTAGAACGCTTAGGAGCAGAAAAATTAGCAAATACCTTTTCTATTACTGGCATTAGCTCACTACTTTTTATGTTTTGAGGACATACCTTTTCACATTTTTTACACTTCTTGCAGCTTTCTGCCTTAATAAGTATTTCATCATAAAAAGCCTTAGCCTCTTCCAGCTTAATTACTGCTGTTTTGTTATATGCCTCATATATCTTAGGAATATCTAAGCCAAAAGGACAAGGCATACAATAGGAGCACTTAGTACAGGGCACTAAAGCCATAGTATCATAAACTATTTTAGCTCTCTTATACATTTCTCTTTCTTCATCTGACAGTTTATTGATTCTTGACTCCTCAGCATAGCTTATGTTATCCTGAACCATTTTCATAGAGCCCATACCACTTAAAAGAAGGCTTATCTCTTCCCTATCCCAAAGAAAATCAAAGGCACTATGAACAGGAGATTTTTCCTTTGGAAGTATTTTGTTTACCTCCACCGGTGGATTGGCCAATTTACCTCCTAGTAGAGGCTCCATTATTATAACGCCCAATCCCTTTGAAGCAGCATATTTAAGTCCTTCCATACCAGCCTGATGATTAATATCTATGTAGTTTAATTGAATCTGACAAAAATCCCACTTAGGATAATAATCTACAATCTCTTTAAAAAGCTCTATGCTGTCGTGAAAGGAAAAACCTATATATTTTATTTTTCCTTGGGCTTTAGCTTTCTCTAATTTACTTAGTATATCAAATTTTAAAACAACATCATTCCATTTGTCCCTTCTTAAAGAATGAAGAAGATAAAAATCTATGTGATCTGTTTGAAGCTTCTTAAGCTGTTCATCCAATATCCTATCAAAATCTCCTTCCTCCTTAAGCATAGGAACAGGAGATTTAGTTGCCAGAAAAACCTTCTCTCTATAACCATCCTTAAGCGCTTTTCCCACTACCACTTCACTTTGCTTTCCATGATATGGATAAGCTGTATCTACATAATTTACTCCATTATCTATAGCATATCTTATTAATTTTATTGCTTCTTCTTCAATTATATTTGGGCTGCTTGGTTCATTATCCTTTGTAGGAAGTCTCATAGCACCAAAGCCCAAAGCTGATACCTTAAGTCCTGTTCTCCCAAAATCTCGATACTGCATAAAACTCATCCCCTTAAGATTATTTAGTAATTAATTTATTTTGTATATACCAACTAATAACGTTTTTAATTAATCACTGTTTCTCACTAATAATTATACAATATATTTCCTATTTTCACTTAATAAAATTATTAATTGAGAATATCCTCTATGGAAAAAGCAGAGGTATACCTTTAACCTCTGCTAACTCCTTAGTCTTTTATAGGAAGCTCAATTTTAAATCTACTCCCTCTTCCCTTTTCACTTTCTAAGGAAATTGTCCCCTTGTTAAGCTCAACAACTCTCTTAACAATGGCTAACCCCAGTCCATTTCCTGCTGAAGAGTGAGAGCTATCCTCTTGATAAAACTTTTCAAAAATCCTCTCCTTATTTTCTGAGGATATACCAATACCCTCATCCTCAATAATTACAGTTATTGTATCATTGAGCTTTTCCAGGGAGATTCTAATTTTTCCACCTTTTATAGAGAATTTAATGGCATTATTAATAAGGTTTATCCATATTTGTTTAATAAGCTCTTGATCTCCAATGTAATTTACTCTAGGAAGATCAATATCCAGCTCCAGCTCTTTTTCAATCCATTGACTTTCAAATAATAAAATAGTTTTTCTTATTTGCTCATCTAAAGAAAAGCTTTCTTCCTTGGAAGGAATAATTTGATTCTCAAGCTGAGACAGCTTCAGTATATTAGAGGATAGGTTTGTAAGTCTCTGACTTTCTTCAATGATTATATCCGTATAGTCATCAAAATGCTCCCTAGAAAGATCCGCATTCTTTAAGAGCTTAGTAAAGCCCTGAATAGATGCAATAGGAGTCTTAAATTCATGAGACACATTATTTATAAAATCCTTACGGAGATATTCCATATTTCTTAGTTCCTTAGTCATTACATTGAAGTTCTTAGTGAGAACTCCTATCTCATCCTTAGATCCGTAATCAACATTAACCTCAAAATTACCCTTTGCTACCTCCTGAGTTGCTGCTGTTAACCGCTTAATTGGCCCTGTTATCATCCTTATAGCAAAGAACATCAAAATTGACCCCACTATAGCACAAAGGGTGAAGGCAAAGGATACTGTAAGTTTAAAAAAGGAAGCATCATTATTTTCAAGATTTTCTGTAACCACTGTATAAAGATTGTCTACCATAGCTACAGATGCAAAGACATGCTTACTATCATAACCTAATATAAATACTGATTTCCCTGCATTTATAAGCTCTTTTTCCTCAGAGGTAAGCTTTATATTGCTAAGCTCCTCCTTATTATAAAAATTCACCTCATAGGCTCCAGTATCAATAATCCCTTTAATTTGCTGATGGGATAAATCAGTGTTTTCTTGAAGCTCTCTCACTGAATCAGTGATGCCTGTGAGCTTCATCTCCACCTTATCCTCCACAATAGCATAGGCAAAATAAGATACTAAGGCAAAGGAGCTAACACAGGAAAAAACTAATATGCCTATAAAAATTAAAGCAAATCTTACTCTAATAGATTCCTTTATAAGCCGTATCATAAATATTTCTCCACCTTATAGCCAAGGCCTCTTATGGTTATTATCTTGAACTCTGATAGATGGTCAAATTTTTCTCTAAGTCTCTTTATATGTACATCCACCGTTCTTTCATCAGCATCTGAATCAATACCCCAGATTTCATCCATTAGCTGCTGCCTTGTAAATATCTTTTTGGGGTAGCTAAGAAGTTTAAAGAGTAAATAAAACTCCTTTTTAGGAAGTTCATAAACCATGTCCTTAGTTCTAACCACTAAGCTATCATAATCTAAGACTACATCACCTATGATGAGCCTATGCTCATTATTTATTTGCGCCCTTCTTAAAAGAGCGGAAACTCTAAGAAGCATTTCATTCATATCAATGGGTTTAACCATATAATCGTCAGTGCCAAGGTCAAAGCCTTTCTTTTTATCTTCAAAGGTTTCTTTAGCGGTAACCATAAGTATCGGCAGGGTATACCCAGCTTCTCTCAGCTCTTTAACAAGCTCATAGCCATCCATTCCACTCATCATAATATCGCTTATCAAAAGATCAATATGCTGCTTGTCAAGTACCTCTAAAGCCTCCAGTCCATTTTCAGCAGTATGGATTTCATATCCCTCCTGATCTAAATATGCACACATGAGCCTTCTTAAATTTTTATCATCCTCTGCCACTAAAATATTAAACACAGTATCACCCTCTTAAAACTATATTATATTCTCGTTGATTTTAATCACCCTTTTATAGTTAATCTAAATAGTTCTTAAGGCATCGATAGGATTTAATCTGCTTGCCTTTCTCGCAGGGGCAAGGCCAAAGACTATTCCTATAGCTGCTGAGAAGCTTACTCCTAAGACAACTCCATATAAGGAAATGCTAAAAGCCGTACCAATAGCGATGCTTCCAAGATAGGAAATGATAAGTCCCAATATTACTCCAATACCACCACCAAAGAGTGATAAAAATACCGCCTCTGTTAAAAATTGAAACTGAATGCTTTTAGGCTCTGCACCTAAGGCTTTTCTTAGTCCTATCTCCATTGTCCTTTCAGTTACAGATACAAGCATCATATTCATAATTCCTATGCCACCTACTAAAAGTGCTATAGAGGCTATTCCCACTAGCATAATCTGCATCATCCTCTGCATATTCTCTATCATGTCTATAAGACTTTCCATATTAACTATTGAGTAGCTGTTATCCTTATAATTAAAGGCACTGCTTAAAACTCCCTCTAGGCTTTCTATTATTTCATCCTTATTGGCATCTGCCTCTGTGTAAACCTCTAAAGAGCTTATATTGCCTATACCGCTTACACTCATGAGAGTTTTATAGGGCAGTATTATGTCTCCACTTCCTGAAATACTAGACATTACATCTTGAGACTCTCCCATGATACCTATTATCTTGTAGGCTACTCCATCTATAATTATCTCTTCTTCAAGTGGACTTTCTCCTAAAAAAAGTTCCTCTGCTAGATCAGCGCTTATAACACATACCCTACTTTTGTTTTCAACGTCAAGTATATTAATTCCTCTTCCTTCACTTATCGCTTCAGAATCCTTTTGAAAATAAACTTGGTTTTTACCTTGAATAGCAACCTTTTCCTTATAAACTCTATTATGAATAATATCTATGCTGAAGCTTAGGGTTGGTGATAAACCTTCAACTCCGGATATCTCTGATATATTCTGAAGATCCTTTTCATTTAGCCCTGTTTTTAATGGGGTTCCTACAGCCTGAATAGATAGCTTGTTAGCTCCTAAAGTATTGAACTGAGTGTTAACCTCATCAATTACCCCTTCTACTATATTAATTAGCGCGATTATAGCAGCTACTCCTATAACTATACCTAAAATAGTGAGAAAAGAGCGCTTTTTATTGTTGATAATGTTCTGCCAGGACATCTTTATGCTTTCTAATATCATAATAGCATCTCTCCTTCACTAAGCCTTCCATCAAGAATATGCACTATTCTACCAGCATTTTTTGCTATACTCACATCATGGGTAATCATAATTATAGTCCTTCCCTCTTCATGAAGCTCCTTAAAGAGCTCTATGACCTGATAACCTGTTTTTTGATCCAAGGCACCTGTGGGTTCATCTGCTAGAAGTATAGTTGGCTCAGTAACTAATGCTCTGGCTATGGCAACCCTTTGCTGCTGTCCTCCAGAGAGCTGATTGGGTTTATTGTAGAGCTTGTCAGAGAGCCCAACCTTTTCTAGTATTCTCTTTGCCTTCTCTCTGCGTTCCTTTGCCTTTATTCCAGAATATACAAGAGGGAGTTCAACATTTTCTATAGCATTAAGCCTTGGAAGAAGATTGAAAGATTGAAATATAAATCCTATTTCACTATTTCTTATTCTTGCAAGCTCCCCTTCATCTAAATCTAGTATATTTTTATCTGAAAGTATATACTCACCCTTTGTAGGTGTATCAAGACATCCAATTATATTCATCATAGTGCTTTTACCAGAACCAGAGGGTCCTAAAATTGATACAAATTCATTTTCCCTTACAGTAAAATCAATCTTTTTTAAAACTATCTGTTCCTCTTCTCCCATGGTATAGCTCTTTATTATGTCCTTCATTACTAGAATTTCCTTAGCCATTCTATCTTTCACCATCCTCCTCTCTATTTCTTTCAAAACCCATAGGTATTTGATTGAAGCTCTTAGGTATGAGTATGGTATCCCCAGTGCTTAAGCCACCCTTAATTTCAACTCTGGTTCCATCATTTATTCCTAGGGTTACTGGCTGCTTTACTGGTTTTCCATCATTCCCCTTGATGTAAACAAAAGGAGAATTATCACTATTAAACTGAAGAGACTTCATAGATATGGTGGTTACTCCTTGAACGCTCTCATTAAGGAGCTTTATTTCTGTAGTCATACCTACCAAAAGTCCCGTACTGTCCTTTAAATCTATATCTGCAGTAAAATAAGAAATACCGTTGGTATTAACAGCTTCCTTAGATATTTTAGAAATGATACCATCAACTTCCTTTGATAGGGCATTAACTCTAACAATAACTGATTCTCCTTCTGTAACTGAAGCAATGTCATATTCATCAATTTTTATGGTTACCTTGAGATTATTATAATCGGTAATCTCCATAATTTCTCCCCCAGCCATAACTGACTGATTTTCCTCCACAAAAATTTTTGACACTTCGCCAGAAATCTTGGACTTAGTCTTCTGCCCCTGAGAGTTTTTAAAAAGAACCTCATCCTCTGAAACATGCTTTCCCTCTTCTACCTGTATATCTTTTATCTGCATCATACCATCTGCAATAATAGTCTGTTTATTTTTAGACTCAATATTTCCGCTAAAACTGTAATAAGTGCTTATATCTCCCTCCTGTGCTGCTTCTTCATCATATGCCGCGGCCCCTGTATTAGCAAATTTTAATATTAATAATCCTGTAAGCAATGAAATAAATATCAAAACTAAAATTAAACTCTTCTTCTGTTTCTTTTTTTGCTTCATTATACCTTCCTCCACAAAGCTTTTTTATTTTTATAGTTTATATATTTATTATGAACTGTTAATGAATAAATAAAGCATTATTAAATAAATAAAGGCCTGGAGCAATATTAGAAATTACTCTCAGACCCTCTATCTATTTTACTACATGTCTATAGTAATCTGTTTCCAAAACCTTGGCAGAATAGATAAATTTATTATTTATAATCTTATTGTAATTTGATAAATACTCTTCATCCACTGCTTCCTCTGTAAGATTTATAACCTCCCCGGTTCTACTGTTATACATCACCTTATCAGTTATAAAGCTTCGATTATTAAAAATAACCAAAGGAGGAGAGTCAGACAATATATCCCTACCCATTAAAAGCCTTGAATCATACTCTAAGCCAAAGAGATTAGATATGGTTGGTATGATGTCTAAGCTGGAGCTGTATTTATCCACTACTATAGGCTCCTTAATGCTTCCTGACCAGATTATAAGATTGCTTTTATATAGCTCAAAATTTTCCTCTATATTATGTCCAGCCAGTTCATCTATATTCTCCTTAGGAAGACCATATGGATAATGATCGGCACTTAGTACAATAGCTGTTTTATCTGCAATACCTGCTTCCTCAAGGCTCTTTAAAAGAAACTCTAAGGCTTTATCAAGCTCTATGTTACAGGCTATATAAGCCTTTGCTTGCTCTGATAGATCTAAGCCTTCCACAAGCTTTTTATTCTTGTTAGCCATGGTATTTCCTTCAAAGGTATAATTCATATGCCCACTTACTGTCATATAATAGGTATGGAATCTTTCCTCATTAATATACTCGGGAATTGTAACCTCCATCATCTCTAGGTCAGATTCAGGCCAGGTTTTTTTAACATTTAAACCATTGCCAAGACCTTTGTAATCATAACCCATATTGGGATGTGAAAGGTCTCTTCTATAATATTTATAGCTATGATTATGATAAGCTCTTGTAGGATAGCCTAAGGCATTAAACTGATTCCCCATTACAAAGGGAAGATAATTCTTAGCTGAAGCTTGAAAGCTCCAGAGCCCGCTTTTAGGAATTAAGCCAGTACAGGCAACATACTCTCCGTCAGAGGTGCTCACTTCCCATATGGGGTTATAGAAGTTTTTAA
>JAEXZL010000066.1 GCA_023451395.1 Bacillota bacterium
ATTCATCCTGAATAGGACTGATTCGCCTATTGATTTTTTCGACCTTTTCAGATACCACATCAACAGCTATCACTTGATGATGTTGTGCAAGCAAAGTAGCCAACGACAAGCCCACATAGCCTGTTCCAGCTACAGCAATTTTAAGATCCTTAAAGTTTCTCATTTTTTCACTTCTTACTAATACCAACGAATAGAATCATACAAACCATTTATATTCATAAAGTTTTTTGGGGGTTAGTTCTATATGATATAAGAATAATCAATAAAGCCCAAACTCCACTAGATAAAAAGGTTGCGGGAATGAAAGTTGAAATAATCGCATATGAAAATATCACAGCTATAAAAAATATATATGACTCATTCACTCCTTTCGCACATGAACTTATAATTTTAAAGTAAACAACTAATATAAAGGGTAATATAAAACAACCTTCATTTCCAAAATTAGCATACGCTTCACTAATTAATCCATTATTAGCTCTTATGCCTTCCACTTCTGGTGAAAAGTATTCCCCCACAGCAATATCTACACTAGTTGATGAATAGGGAGAATTCATGCCAAATCTGCTAAAAATGCTATTCCTATAATAATCCGGTTCAAACAGATTGAAAAAAGTATAATATTCATAATCCATTCCAGATGGAACATAAAACACTCTCCAAAAAACAAAAGAAACGCCTAACTGTATTGTTGTATTTTTTACAAATGAGATTAAAATAATAAATATCGATGCTAATAACGGAATATACCTAAGATAGTATTGCTTATAATACAATCTTATTATAATTCCTATCACAGTTGCAAAAACTATAGATTTTAATCCCACAATAGAAAAATCTATATAGATAATTATTGCAAATACAAATGCCAAAAAATATTTTTTTTTATCCAAAAAATAGCATATAACTAACGGGCATAATAGTGTTGAAGCCGCTAAAATATACCTAAATACCGTAGGATAGCTATTTTCTCTTTGTTCAAATCTAATATCATATACATCAAACAACGAGGTATGAAGATGAAAACCAGTATATCTTATAGAAATGTATAAAACTGATATAACAAATAGACCAATAACAATATAAAACAAGTTCTTTAAACATCTATTGTGCTTTTCAATACAATCATCACTCACAATTTTTATTGATGGCATATTATTACATAACACCACAAACATAAACCAAAAGATAAAATTTGTGACAATGTATGCTTTCTCATAACTAATATAGCCAAGTAGAATAGTCAAAGGAGTGAATTTCAATAATAGAAGCACAAATGAAACATTGCTCCAAAAACGATCTTTTCCAAACATTGCCTTTATAAACAATAAGGCCATGCCTATGAAAAAAGCCCACGATATAATATATCTAGATAATGATGCATCATTAATATAACCGGCATAGCTATATATAGGCACAATGAATTTTACATAATACATTTCCTGTGCTATACGGTATAATACAAGAAATAAAAAAAGTGATATCCGTTGATGCTTAAATATTTTCATAATGTCATTTTACCGAATATCTATAGCACCAATAAAACTGCAACAAAAAAAGTAATGACTTTATTCCACTAAAAAAAAACAAGAAAACATAAATGTCTCTATATAAATTAGATATAAAAATAAGAAGTAACATTGAAAACAAAAACAAAAGTTGCCATATAAAATCATATGACTGTTTACTTGCAATTATTAAAGTAGGACGAATAACTTCTGTAACAAATGATATGGCAACCATAGGTATTAAATATCTAGTATATATGCCAGCATTTATCCACTGTGAACCTAAAATAATTTCAAAAAGAAATGGAGAAATTATGAAAAGAATAGAAAAACCCACTAAAGAAATGATAGAGACAGGAACTATTGTTTTAACGAGTATATGTCTGCATGAACCATAATTGTTATAATCTTCATTCGCCCTCTGCCGATATGCATCACTCACAGCTATTGTTATAATGGAAATAGGAACTGCTATTATCGTATTCGACATTGAAAAAAAGCCAAGTTCCTCTTTAGTAAAAACCGCACCTAAATAAAATAGAGGTATAGCGCACGATACACTATTAATCAATTTTCCAGTCATTACATATTTTGGAAATCTAATATATTTCGTCAAACATTCCTTAACAACAGATAATGACACGATTTTATACAGATTTCTATCTTTCACAAACATAGAAAATAAACAAGAGAATGCAGAGATACCTCTGCCTATTAATTCGCCATAGATCTTCCCGTTGCCTAAGACCAATGAATTCATACACCCAAACAGTGTTTCTGCAATAGATAATGATGAACTATTTACTAGTTTATTTACGGACAACTGTTTGAAATATTTATTTTTAACACACCATTCATTATAACATTGATAAATAACAATGAACAATGCTATCAATATTGGGATAAAAAACAATTTCACAAAAAGAGGTTCATTTAATAATAGATGAATTTCATCCCTTAGGAAATAAAAAGTTAAGCATATAACACTTAACACAAATATCGACAATGACAATACTAATACAATAATATTAAAGGCCTCTTCCTTACTTTTAGAAATAAAAATTGAATAAGTATATCCACCAGTAACTAAGATAGCTAATATTGCCGCTATTTGAGAAAAAATTGCTGCTGTTCCTATTTGATCTGGTGTAAATAGCCGTCCTATTATTGGATAAAATATAATTGGAATTAATTGTGCTATAAAGGTTCCTCCAGTTAATACTAATAAGGACTTAGTATAATCTGACGTACGAATTCTATTTATAAATCCTTTGACTAATTTCATTATAAATTCTTAATTTCTTACATACCACTATAAAGCAAATATGTAAGTGCCTTTAGCAACATATATGGTAAGAAGACCTAATTTCAAAAGCAATACACCAATTGGAACACTTACTCAATTTTATCTAATTCATTGATGAGCTCTTGTTGCTCACTAGTGAACAAGCCATCCCAACTATTTATAATTATATGTGCTTCTTTTGCTAATTCTTCCTCTAACGTCTCTCTATAACAGGCCACCAATAATCGACATTTCAACAGCGAATCAGATATTTTATTCAATATTTCCCAACTGCGATCAAGTAGCATCTGAACTTTATCTTCCTTATCCCCATGATTGTAAATTGTAGCACTATAAGCTTTCAAGAGAGTAGTACAAAGAATCACCTCTTCTTCGTCATTCCGGGCTTTCTTCCGATACAAGGTTTCTGCCAGATTATAAACATCCGAATTCAGTTGACGAAAACGATCTGCATAAATGGGTTCACCATCCATACCAAGATAAAGAAGCTCATGCGTAAGTTGACGCAAAGCATCGATTTGAGACTTCATATAACTATGAATTAAAAATTATAAATTATGAATTATTCTTCTGTTATCGGAACAATAAGAGAGGGATGAATAAAAGTGGTAGCTACTGCCATAACCCCCTGAATAGAAACAACTACCCGACGATCACCTTTTACACGAACAAATATACCT
>JAEXZL010000114.1 GCA_023451395.1 Bacillota bacterium
CCCCCTAAACATACTAATATTGTTATTATTATAACATTATATTAAACCTGATGTTATAATCTTAACATTGATTTCATTTCGTGTCAATAATTACTATTAAATAAAAACTCTTGCAAAATTATAATGAGACCAATATACTTATAGTAAGAATTACAATTAGCCTGAATATGTATTTCTATATAAAAACAAAATCATTGTTAATAAAGTTCTACTTTCCAGACTAAATATTATTTTAAAATTTAATCACAATAAGTGTATAACTATTATTGAAAGGAAGATAGCTATGAGAATAGATAATATCAATAGTTATTTAAGGGATCATGGTATTAATCCCTCCTATCAAAGAATCAAAATATTTGAATATATTTTAAATAACCATATACATCCAACGGTAAATCAAATATATGAAACTCTAACGGAAAAAATACCTACCCTATCTAAAACTACTGTTTATAATACTCTAAATCTTTTTATTGACAAAAGGTTAGTAGAGGTAATAACTATAGAAGGAAATGAAGCAAGATATGATATATATAATCCAGAGGATCACGGTCACTTTAAATGCATTATATGTAAAAACCTCTACGATATCCCTATAAACTTTAATAAAATGCATGTAAAGGAGTTAGAGGGATATACCATGCATGAGCAGCATATTCATTTTATAGGAGTATGTCCTCATTGCTCAGAAAAATAGTTTTTTATAATTCATAAAATAGTCTGTGCGTCTTGGAGTTAATAACAAAATGAAAGAATATAAATTAGTCAGATGTATATAATATATTAATATATTATATACATCTTTTTTTTATAATTATATTGACAAATAACTAAATAAGAATTATTATATAATTGTAATCAATACAAACTTAAAATAATTTTAAAGGAGTGTATATAATGAATAATGAAAAATTAATAAAGGAATTAAACATCTACCTTTCTAACTTAAATATATTGTATGTAAAGCTTCATAACTATCACTGGAATGTTGAAGGAAGAGGCTTCTTCCAACTTCATGCTACCTACGAAGGCTTATATGATCATATAGCTGAAGCTCTTGATGAAGTTGCTGAAAGAATATTAATGATTGGATCAAAGCCCGCTGCTTCCATGAAGGAATATCTTGCCCTTACTACCTTAAAGGAAAGAGAAAGCACTGGAATATCTGGAGAGGAGTCTATAAAAGAACTCAAAGAGGATTTCCAATACATGTACGAAGCTTCATTAAAGCTAATTGAGCTTTCTGAAGAAGCAAAGGATGCAGTAACTGCTGATATATTTACAGGCTATGCTGCTAATTTCCACAAGAATCTTTGGATGATGAAGGCTTATCTAGCATAATAGACTCTTGGATCATAGAGCACTCTTTCCTTAATTGGAAGGAGTGTTCTACTCATTTAATTTAAAAATGCAAATAACCATATAAAATTTCTCATTTTCATTTTCTTAGGAGTATAATTAAAGAGTAAATTTAATTTAATCATAAGGGTATAAATATTTTCAAATAAATTTTAAAGATACAAAACAAATAAGGAGAGATGCTTATGAATATTGAAAAGTTTACCCAAAAGTCTTTACAAGCATTGCAAGAGGCTCAATCTCTGGCTCTTTCACAAAACAATATGCAGATTGAACTAGAGCATCTAGCCTATGCCCTAACAACCCAACAGGATGGCTTCATTCCTGAAATGGTAAAAAAGCTAAAGATAAATCCTGATGACCTAGCTGCCTCATTAATGAATAAAATTAGAAGACTCCCAGCGGTTACAGGCTCAGGTAGAGAAGCCGGTAAGATTTATATATCCTCTAAGGTGGATGAAGCACTTAATTTAGCAGAAAACACTGCTAATAAAATGAAGGATGAATTTATTTCCGTAGAGCATATTTTTCTTGCCATACTTAAATCTCCTTCATCCTCATTAAAAGAGGTCTTCAACAGCTATAATCTAACTGAAGATAGCTTTTTAAAGGCTCTTAAGGAGGTTCGTGGAAACACGAGAGTTACCAGTGAAAATCCCGAAGGCACCTATGATGTTTTAGAAAAATATGGCTATGATCTAGTTAAAAGAGCCTCTGAACAGAAGCTTGATCCAGTTATAGGAAGAGATACTGAAATTAGAAATGTTATAAGAATATTATCTAGAAAAACTAAAAATAATCCTGTGCTCATAGGTGAGCCTGGAGTGGGTAAAACCGCCATTGCCGAGGGACTTGCTCAAAGAATTGTAAGAGGTGATGTACCAACCACCCTTAAGGACAGACGAGTCTTTGCCCTAGATATGGGTGCTTTAGTTGCTGGAGCTAAATATAGAGGAGAATTTGAAGAAAGACTAAAAGCAGTTTTAAATGAAATAAAAAAATCTGAAGGTAAAATAATAATGTTTATTGATGAGCTCCATAACATAGTTGGAGCCGGCAAAACAGAGGGTGCAATGGATGCAGGAAACCTCTTAAAGCCTCTACTTGCTCGCGGTGAGCTTCACTGTATTGGTGCTACCACCTTAGATGAATACAGGCAATATATAGAAAAGGATCCTGCCTTAGAAAGGCGTTTTCAACCTGTTATGGTAGATGAACCTACCGTAGAGGATACAATAGCAATTCTTAGAGGTCTTAAGGAACGGTATGAAGTCTTTCATGGTGTAAAGATACAGGATCAGGCATTAATATCTGCTGCTACTCTTTCCAATAGATATATAACCGATCGTTTTCTTCCAGATAAGGCCATTGATCTTGTAGATGAAGCCTGTGCTATGATTAGGACTGAAATGGACTCAATGCCCATTGAACTTGATGAGATTTCAAGAAAGATAATACAACTGGAAATTGAAGAGGCTGCTCTTAAAAAAGAAAGTGATGAGCTGTCTAAAGAGCATCTAAGAGAAATTCAAAAGGAGCTTTCAGAGCACAGGGAAGCCTTTAATGCTATGAAGGCAAAATGGGAAAATGAAAAGACAGCAATAAATAAGAGCCAGAAAATCCGCGAAGAAATCGAAAAAGTTAATGCAGCTATTGAAAAGGCTCAAAGAGAATATGATCTAAACAAAGCCGCTGAACTTAAGTATGGAAAGCTTCCTCAGCTTCAGAAGGAATTAGCTGAAGAGGAGGCTGCTGCCAAAAATAAAGAAAATCACAACACCCTTCTTAGAGATAAGGTTACTGAAGATGAGATAGCTAAAATAGTAGCTCGTTGGACAGGAATCCCTGTATCAAAGCTTATGGAGGGTGAGAGAGAAAAGCTTCTAAACCTTGAAAGTCTTCTTCACGAATATGTAATAGGGCAGGATGAGGCCATTGAAAAGGTAACAGAGGCAATTCTCCGTTCCCGTGCAGGTATAGGGGATCCTAATAGACCCATTGGTTCCTTCCTCTTTTTAGGTCCTACAGGAGTTGGTAAAACCCAATTAGCTAAGGCCCTTGCAAGAACTCTTTTTGATGATGAAAAAAATATAGTTCGTATTGATATGACAGAATACATGGAAAAGTTCTCAGTATCAAGGCTTATTGGAGCTCCTCCAGGATATGTAGGCTATGAAGAAGGCGGTCAGCTTACAGAGGCTGTACGAAGAAAGCCCTACTCTGTGGTGCTTTTTGATGAGGTAGAAAAGGCTCATCCAGAGGTATTCAACATACTTCTACAAGTACTAGATGACGGAAGAATTACAGATTCTCAAGGAAGGACTGTAGACTTTAAAAACACCATAATTATTCTTACCTCAAACCTTGGCTCAAATTATATACTAGAAGGCATAGATAAAAGTGGCGCTATTACTGAAGATGCTAAAGCTCAAGTGGATAGGCTTTTAAAGCAATCCTTCAAACCGGAATTTTTAAATCGCTTGGATGATATTGTATTTTACAAGCCTTTGTCCAGAGAAGAAATATTCAATATTTCTGATCTCCTGCTTAAAGATTTAAAAGCAAGGTTAAAAACTCAACAGCTGGATATAGAGCTTACAGATGCTGCCAAAGCCTATATAGCTGAGGCAGGCTATGATCCATACTATGGTGCTAGGCCCTTAAAGCGTTTCATCCAAAGCAATGTGGAAACTCTTATTGCAAGATTGATAATTGAAGGAAACATAACTCCTCATAGTACTATAGTAGTGGACTTTAATGAGAACAGCTTAAAGGTCAGAACAGAAATGAAAAAGCTAAAAACAATCAATGATTAATTAAGATAAATTAATTAATCCCTCAAGGGCTGGCGGATATTATTCCTGCCAGCCCTTACATACATCTATCCAGGCTGTAGCTCTTGAGCACTGAAACAGCTCGTCACAGCTCATCTCCACTGCGGAGCTTGCGCTACCTGCTGCTGGGTATACAGTTTCAAAGCGTTTTAATGATTCATCTAAATATACCTTAACTCCTTCCTTTAAAGCAAAAGGACATACTCCTCCTACAGGATGCCCTGTATACTCCTCAACCTCTTCTATAGGAAGCATTTTTGCTTTTTCTCCAAAGAAAGCCTTGTACTTTCCATTATCAATCTTAGCATCTCCAGCAGCAATAATAAGCACGCAGCCTTCCTTGGTTAAAAAAGAAAGACTTTTGGCAATCCTAGCAGGTATCACAGCTAAGGCTTCCGCCGCCAATTCAACTGTGGCACTGGATGTTTCAAACTCCTGAACTCTATCCATCATACTCCAAATACCTAAATAATCTCTTACTGCATCTACAGACATAACTACTCCTCATTTCTACATACTTTTATTTTCAAATATTATTTGTTATACACTCTTATGTTGTAAAAAAATAATAGTTTTATAGTATATTTTAAAAAAATACTTATTCTTTGTAAAGCAATTTAATTACTTTTTTAAATTTTTAGAAAACTTTTGCCTAAAAAAAGAGATATGAGTACCTTAGACAGATTGTCCTACTAATACCTCTATTTATATAATTAATAATTAACTAAATTACCGCCTAAAGCTCTGCACTCTTCTAGAGCTGCTTCATCCGGTGCTTCGTTAACAATAAGTCCCTCTGATATAAGGACTGCTCCCTCTGAGGATACTTGCTCTTCCCAGGTTTGCATCCATTCTCCACTTCCCCAGCCATAGGATCCAAAAAGGGCAACTTTTTTACCTCCTAAGGAAGCTAATATAGAATTAAACATTGGCTCAAATTCACTTTCTTCTAGCTGTTCAGCTCCCATAGAGGGACAACCAAAAGCAAATTTCTCATAGGCACTAGCCTTATCTTCAGAAAACTCTCCTGCTAAGTAAAGCTCTGCATTAGCTCCTGCAGAATTAATTCCCTCTGCTACTGCTTGAGCCATAGCCTCAGTATTTCCAGTTCCACTC
The DNA here is from genome assembly GCA_023451395.1 of Bacillota bacterium. Lineage (GTDB taxonomy): Bacteria > Bacillota > Clostridia > Clostridiales > Clostridiaceae > JAEXZL01. The sequence continues at coordinate 5,310 of JAEXZL010000114.1, forward strand.
CAATATACCACTGCAATCTTTGACATATTATTACCATCCCCTCTGCTTAGTGATAATTAATATCATTTACATGGCAAAATCATAGCAATACTGTAAAAAAAAGTCAATAGAGAATAACTTTTCTTATATCCCTATTGGCCTTCTATTTACATTTATTTTATTTTTAGTTATTAAATTTTCTATTTATTAGCTTCTGCTATTCTGCCATGAGATATACTTTTCATGGTCTTTTTAAAGGTTATAGAAAATAAGATTACCGTTGTACATACAGCTATAAAGTCAGCAATGGGTTCTGCCAGGAAAACAGCCATTACCTTATTAGATATAAACTCCGGAAGTATAAAAATAAGTGGAATTAATAAAAATACCTTTCTAAGTAAAGCCAGAAAAACTGCAGCCTTAGCATTACCTAGGGCAATAAAGGTCTGCTGACAAGCAATTTGTGCTCCAAAAATTAAAGATGATGCAATAAAAATTCGAATTGCCCACACACTATAGGCTATGAGCTCACTATCATTAGTAAAAATAGAAATAAGTACATTAGGAATAAACATTCCTATACTCCATAAAAGAGTGGAGTATGTAACACAAGATATCAAAAGCAGACGAAAGGCTCTTCTTACTCTATCTTCATTCATAGCTCCATAATTAAAGCTTATTATAGGCTGTGCTCCCTGTGTAAGTCCATTAAGAGGTAGCATAAAAAAGTGCATTACGCTGTTGAGTATTGTCATAGCTCCTACAGCTAAATCTCCCCCGTATTTTAATAAGGAGGTGTTAAAGCTAACGGCAATTACACTTTCTGTAAACTGCATGATAAAGGGCGCTACCCCTAAGGCTATACAAGGAAATATAATAGCAGGATTTAATCTTAGGTTGGATAGTTTAATCCTTAAAAGACTTTTTTCCGAGGTCAAAAATCTAAGCACCCATATGCAGGATACAGCTTGGGCTATGATAGTAGCAAGAGCTGCTCCCTTAACGCCCATATTAAATCCAAAAATAAATATTGGGTCTAAAATTATGTTGAACAATGCTCCTATCATTACAGTATACATACTTACCTTTGCATAGCCCTGAGTAGTAATAAAAGCATTAAGACCTAAGGATAGTTGTACAAAAATAGTGCCAATAACATAAATCTTCATATAATCAAGAGCATATCCAATGGTATTTTCACTAGCCCCAAAGATCATGAGGATCCTTTCACCAAAGATCAAGAATATAAAAGTTAATGCTATGGAAATTAACACAAGCATCAAGGCACAATTTCCTAATATTGCTTCTGCCTTTTCATTCTTACCTCTTCCCATCATAATAGAGGCTCTAGGTGCTCCTCCCATACTAACCAATGCTGCAAAAGCTGATATAGCCATTATAACAGGCATGGTAACTCCTACCCCTGTAAGAGCTTGGGCACCAATTATAGGAATATGTCCTATATACATACGATCAACCATATTATAGAGTACATTAATTATTTGTGCTGTAATAGCAGGCATAGCTAATTGAAAAAGCAGTTTACCAACACTACCGCTACCTAAGTTAGTTTCTTTAGTGTTCATCATATATATCATCTTCCTCCGCTAATAGTGTAAAGTTTGTTTTTTACGTTAATATTATATCATAGGATTTACATATACCACTTTAATATTATGTTGTATAATATAAATGCTGTTTTTAAACATAACCCATTATTTGGATATGATTCATAAATCTTAAAATATATCTCTAGTTAAGTAAATCTTAAGGAATGTTAAGAAAATCTTTTGATAAATGCAAGTAAAATCTTGAAATTTAGGATATATAATCTTCTTATTAGAACAGCAGTAAGGAGATTTTTTATGGCATTGAATCCTATGACCCTCTCTTCAAATAAAAAGGGTAAAAAATTCAAAATTTTATTATTGATAGCTATATTTTTATTTATAACATTAATAATCTTAACTTACACTGGTAAGCCATTGCTAGGGCTTGTATCTGATGCTAACAAGTTTCGCCAATGGATATCATCCAAGGGTGTTGGGGGTTATTTTACTTTTATAGCCTTAATAGCATTTCAGGTAGTAATAGCATTATTACCTGGGGAGCCCTTAGAAATAGTTGCTGGATATGCTTTTGGTCCCTGGATAGGCACTCTCCTATGCATGGTCGGTGCTGCACTGGGAAGCCTTTTAGTATTTCTCTTTGTACGCCATTTTGGAGTAAAAGCTGCAGAAGTATTTTTTCATAAAAAAGAAATAAAAAAGCTATCCTTCTTGGAAGATCATAAAAAATTAAATCTGCTAGTTTTCATACTATTTTTAATACCAGGTACACCTAAGGATATAATGACCTATTTTATCGGGCTTACAAAAATGAAGCTTCACACCTGGATGCTAATATCCACTATAGCTCGAATTCCTTCTATAGTTACTTCTACCATAAGCGGTGATGCCCTGGGATTACAAAATTATCAATTTGCATTCATAGTATTTGCCATCACACTAGTAATGAGCAGTATTGGATTATTATTTTATAAGCAAATGTGTACTATGAGGCATAATGGGAGGTAATGCAAATCATGAAATCAGTATATATATTTTTAACCCGTACTAATACCCTTCTATCAAGGGCAATTCATGCAGCAACGGACTCATCATATACCCATGCAGCCATTAGTCTCGATCGTAATTTAACTCGAATGTACAGTTTTGGCCGAAAAATCCCTCAGGTTCCTTTCCTTGCTGGGCTTATTCAAGAAGATATACATAATGGTGTATATTACTGGAACTCACATATGCCTTGTGCAATATATAAGCTAACTGTTGATGCGCAGGTATATGCTAAAATAGAGCAGCGTATTGAAGAAATGCTTCAAGAGCAAAACTGTTATCACTACAATATCACCGGTGTTTTCCTGAACTTCTTTCATAAAGAGTACAGTAAGCCATATAGTTACTTTTGTTCGGAATTTGTAGCAGATACCTTAATACGTACCGGTGCAGTAAATATTGGACAATCTCCCTCTAGGATACGCCCCAATGACTTTTCAAAAATGTCCGAGCTTTCTCTTATATATTCAGGTCCCATCAAGGATTCAGTAGCTACAAATAAAACCAAGAGTTTTATGGCTATTGCATAGAATGGGATATCTAGGATCTATGTGGAATCTAAATTCTATTATAATATGGCTTGTATAAATTATCTTCTGGTAATAATATACTTTAATGTTATTTGTTAATTATATACATTATATTGAATCTAATGATATAATTAACAAATAAAGGGATTTTGATATTACTCACATTTGTGTTTATGCCAGAAAATATTTATATAAGGGTGATGGTAAACATGTTATTTAACGCCATAGAAACCGAGAGATTATTTCTAAAAAACATATCCATTGATGATAGGAATTTCATATTTAATCAATTTTCAGATGATGTAGTAAATAGGTATTTATTTGACGCAGAACCATTAGCTAAAATAGAAGACGCAGATGAAATAATTAATTTTTATATACAGCCTGAACCACGACTGCAACACCGTTGGATTATCATACGAAAATCAGATGGAATTAGAATGGGAACCTGTGGGTTTCATTGCTGGAATCAGACAGAGAGTACAGTTGATGTGGGTTATGACCTAAAAGAAAGCTTTTGGAGAAATGGCTATATGCATGAGGCAATGAAGGAAATTATTCAATTCGCCATAGATAAGATGCATATAAAAGAGATAAATGCATGTATTTATCTTGATAATCAAAGGTCAATTAATCTTGTAGAAAACCTTGGATTTATTTTATCAGGTTCAAGTTATGAATTGTTTAGAGATGAAAAGTACTTACATAATATATACTCTCTTTATCTCGATAATTTAGCATAATCTGTAAAATACAAATAATATTCTAAAACGTGGATTTATATTAAAACCTGACATATACTTTTTAGGTATAATGTCAGGTCTTTTTATCTTGTGAAAGGGCTATAAAAAAGATATTTTCACCTTTTCTTGGATGGTTTTATACTAACATAATCATGTGTGTTTTGGAACTCGAGTTCCCATTTCGGACATTTCTAAATAGCCTTACCTCTTTTGTCTTATTTTTCTCAGTGGTATAGCACCAATGGCAATTAGGATAATTCCCAGTGCTACCCCTATAAGCGCAATACCAGGCGATTCCTCAAATTCACCGTCGAGCAGCAGGACAACGGATAATAATACCCCGCCCGCTCCAAAGCAGAGCAGTATGATAGATGTAAGAAACCCTTTCCGAATCACCCCTGTGTTATAAACGCCCCACATAATCAGCAGAAACGCAGCAACAAGCCCCATGAGGCTTAAACCCGGTGCATCATCCGCATCTCCAAGCATAAACAGCACAACACCTACGACTACTCCCATTAATATCGGCAGCATAATCGTAGGTTTAACAAATTTTCTCATTCTCATTATCCCCACTTCCCTTCCGTAATAACCACCTTTACAGTGTCGGCCGTATTGTATCACAGAAATTGCCGAAATTCAATTTGCCCGTTGTATAATGCAATCCTTGGCTACCGCTCACGATGAAATCCTCGGCTAAAGCCTCGGGTGAAATATTTTGCTTTCGCAAAATGTGAAATCCTTCGCTGCCGCTCATGGTGAAATTTTAGCCTTACGGCAAAAGTGAAATCGAAACCTGAGGTTTCGGTGAAATGAGATTCATCCACATGTGCCTCAGCAGATTTCATCACGAAGTGATTTCACCCTGCGAAGCAGGATTTCACCCGTCCGTCAGGACGGATTTAATTGAAAAAAGCTCATTGCAAATGCAATGAGCTTTTTTCTGGTGGAGACGGTGAGATTCACTTTTAGTGAAGTATCTCGCTGACACGAGATGTGAAGTAACTCCCTTCACTCGTTGTGAAGTATTTGCTTCGCAAAAGTGAAGTAAAGTGTGCCTTTTCTCTCCCGCAGGAACTTCACTTGCCAACGGCAAACTTCACCCACGAAGTACACTTCTCGTGCCTTTAGGCACACTTAACTGAAAAAACCTCGTTCAAAGAACGAGGTTTTTTCATGGCGGAGGCGGTGAGATTCGAACTCACGAGCCGGTTTCAAGCCGACCGAACGATTTCGAGTCGTTTCCGTTATGACCACTTCGGTACGCCTCCATGTATTTGGTTACCTTGTAATTATATATAAAATATCATGGTTTTTCAATGATTATTACATATTCATTATAAAGTATATAACATCGACACACTAAGCACTTTATGGTATTATTTAGGAGATAATATATATTTCTTATGGAGGTATTATGCATAGAGCTATGGATAAAAACAAGAGTTTAACCTTGAAATATGCTCTTATTCAAGGGCTATATTGGATGTCCTTTTGTACTGTGATAAACTTTGCAGTGGTATTTCTATCCTCTAAGGGCTATAGCAATGAAAGTATAGGGGTAATAGTAGCCTTAGCTAATGTTGCTTCGATTTTTACACAGCCTATATTAGCCTCTTTTGCAGATAAAAGAAAAAGTATCTCTATAAAGAAAATTTGTCAGCTACTAATGCTGCTTTCTATGCTTCTTGCCATATTATTATTTATTATACCGAACTCCTTTTTTATAACCGCTCTCTTATTTATAGGTATTGCAGCAATTCTACTTACTCTACAGCCATTAATAAATTCTCTAGCCTTAGCTTATATCAATAAAGGAATCTCCATAAATTTTGGCCTTGCTAGGGGTATAGGATCTGTATCTTATGGAGCCGTATCCTATATAATGGGAAGCTTAATGGATATATTTACCTCCGAGGTGATTATACCTACTTATATAATCTTCTCTATATTCTTTATCCTTGCTTTCATATTCTTTGAGGGCAGTAGTTCAAAGCAAGATAAAATTACTTCTGAAGAAGAAACTAACACCGCTTCTTCCTCGGATAATTATAGCTATAAAATGACTCTTTGGCAGTTTTTCAGTAAATATAAAAGCTTTTCTATATCTCTTTTAGGCATGGTTATGATCTTTACCTCTCATTCCCTTTTAAACACCTATATGATAAAGGTGGTGGAAAACATTGGCGGAGGAACTGCAGATCTTGGGAAGGCCATTGCTTTAGCAGCAATTATAGAACTTCCTGCTATGTTTAGCTTTTCCTTTATGATTAAGAAAATAAAAATCAATACGCTCCTTCTTATTTCTACTATCGCCTTTATTGGAAAATCATTGGTTACTTTAATGGCCTCATCCATGAGCACCATATATACGGCTCAGCTTCTCCAGTTTTTAGCCTATGCTATTTTTCTTCCTGCCTCCGTATATTACGCAAATGAGGCTATGGAGGAAAGAGACAGAATTAAAGGACAAGCTTACTTAGGGGCCATTATGAGTGCCAGCGGAGTAATTGGCAGCGTTCTGGGAGGCTGGATTTTAGATAGATATGATGTTTCTTCAATGCTTCTACTTGCACTTATTCTTCCAATCTTAGGCAGTGCAATTCTTTATATCTCATTAAAAGAAAAAAACAACTTTCTTTACTAGACCCTTGGTCCTTTGAGGCCTTCAGAAATTTAGTTAACAATACATTTACAATAACTTAATATTCCCTTAACGACATTATATTGTATACCTATACATTATATGCTACGCTATCCTTATCACCTATGTTCTGAATTTTTACAAAATTCTCTCTCAATATATCTTTTTTACATACAGCTTTTAACTAAATTAATCTTAAAACTACTTCAAAGAATTATTTTCAAAAATTATAGTCGTTAAATTTTACTTATATTGCAAAAATATTTGCAGATTACACAACACAGAAAGGTGGATATTAATGAATTGGAAAGAAATATATCAATCCAGGGTTGTTGATGCAGATACAGCCCTTAAAAATGTTGAAACTGGCGATAGAGTTATAGTACCCTTTGCCGCTGGCCAGCCTAAAGCAACCTTAGATGCCTTAGCTAGAAGAATTAAGGATCTGGAATATATTAATATAGCACAGATTCTTCCCATAACTAATGATATTCCTTATTTATCTCCAGAGATAGCTCATAAGGTTAGGTTTATTACATCCTATGTTGGTGCTGTAACTAGAAATCATGTAGCTAATGGTGACGGACAATTTGCCCCATCCTTCTTAAAGGATTATCCCATCATGTATTCTGAAGTCTTCAATCCTAATGTATCACTTATTCAGGTTTCACCTCCAGATAAGCATGGCTATTGCAGTCTCGGAACCTCAGTGGATCATAATAAAAGCTCTGCAGAATATGCAAAGCTTGTTATTGCTGAAGTAAATGAAAGAATGCCTAGAACTCATGGAGATTCTTTTATTCATGTATCAAAAATAGACTATTTTATAGAGAATAACCATGAAATATTAGAAATTCCTCGCCCTAAAATTACTGAGGTAGAAAAAAATATCGGAGAGTATGTAGCAAGTCTTATTAAGGATGGAGATTGTCTTCAGCTTGGTATTGGTGCTATTCCAGATGCTGTACTTAACTCCTTAAAGGATAAAAGAGGATTGGGGATACATACTGAAATGTTCTCTGATGGAGTAGTGGACCTTTATGAGGCTGGTGCCATAGATAACTCTAGGAAGACCCTTCATCCAGGAAAGATGGTTACAACCTTTTTAATGGGAACTAGAAGGCTCTATGATTTTGTAGATGATAATCCTTCAGTATGGGTTATGCCTTGCAATTACACCAATGATCCCTTTGTGATTATGAGAAATGATAATATGGTAAGTGTAAACTCTTCTGTTGAAATTGATTTAATGGGACAAGCTGCCTCTGAATCTATTGGCACAAAGCAATACAGTGGAGTTGGTGGTCAGATAGACTTTATAAGAGGTGCTTCAGCCTCCAAGGGAGGAAGAGCTATTTTGGCTTTACCTTCCACTGCAGGAAAAAATAATGAAATATCTAAAATAGTTGCAACCCTTGCACCAGGCACACCAGTAACTACAACTAGAAATGATATACAATATGTAGTAACTGAGTATGGAATTGCAGACTTAAAGTATAAATCTTTAAGACAAAGGGCAGAGGCCTTAATTTCAATTGCTCATCCTAATTTTAGGGCTCAACTTAAAGAAGACCTAAATAAAATGGGCTGGTAAAATTAAATCATAAGCAAAAACAGGATATCTTTAAGGCTTTAGCTTTATTGATATCCTGAATTTTTTATTCCCTTTCCTTTATGGTAACATGAATCATATCACCAGGCTGCTTATTTATTTCTTTTCTTATATCCTTTCTAATCCCTATTATATGGCAAGGAGTACCCATTCTCACAACACTGCCCTCATATTTAACACCATCAAAGGTTGCCAGTACTTTCACGCGACCTTTATTAAACTCTTCCTTCACATCAAAGGGGATTTCCACATAAGCTCCGTCCTTATCTGGAACCTTTTTAATTATGGCATCAAATTCATATGTTTTCTCATTCATTGTATTTTCCTCCTAGTAAATGCTTATATACCATATAATTATTATAATTTAACATCTCAAAATTTCAATTTATCTCAGTAAAAAATTACTTGATTGCCATCATCTCAATATATCCTCTTTTTCCAATAGGTTCTAGCTGAATTCGAGGATTATCTGAATCATAAGAATAACCAATAACCGATGGATCATACTTTTTCATAGAACACTGTACCTCTTCAATTGCTTGGCAATAATTTATTTCCTGAAAAGGTTCTCCCTGGAACATAAGATATTTTGCTGCGGGAAGTTCAATGACATCAAATCCTTCCGGAATGGTACCATGGTAATCTATAGCCACCTCTACGCCCTGAACATACTGGGAAGTACCTGACCTTATATATTTTTCTGGTAACCAAAGGCATACTGGTTCTCCACTAATTGACTTTATGCTAGTGAGTAACCCCCAAACATCACAGCCTACCTCTTCACAATAAGAAAAATAATCCTTTGCCTTAAGGCCACGTTTAATTAAAACCTTTCGGGATGGTTTGTCAATAACCTGAATAAAAACATTCTTGATATTTTCCATTGATATTCGCTCCTTTGTAGGTATTTTGTATTTAACTCCATAAGGTGTGAATAAATACAGAGGGAATAGGGTGCTTTGCATACTCCCGGGGATTGCAGCCGAATTCCCTATAAAAAGCACACTGATATCCGTCAACACTACCAAATCCCATATCAAAAGCTACATCTATTATCCTGCAGCTATCGTCCCTGATACGCAAAGCAGATTTAGAAAGCTTAAGCCTACGAATATAATCTGCTGGTGTAACACCTGTCAATTCTTTAAATAACCGGGCAGAGTACCAGGGAGAAAACAAGGATATTTCCGATAAGCTGGCAAGGGATATATTTTCCCCCAAATGAGTCTTAATGTATTCCTGCATTCTTTGAACGGCTTCAATGTGTTCCTGCATTTTTTCACCTCCTGATACTATAATTATAGAACCTTAAGGAAAGGAATTCTCGACAATCCTTGCTAAATGTTAGAACCACAAATGAATTCAAAAGGAACTTATATCTTTAAGTCAAATATTGCTTCGCAATGTGAAATAAAATCTTTCGCTTATGCTCACTGTGAATTCCTCCGGTGCTCCACCTGATGAAATCGAAGCCTTACGTCTCTGCTGCAATTAAATTCACCTATGGCCGTAGAGGTTTCATCCGAGCATTAGCTAGGATTTCATCTGCATCAGCAGATTTCACCTACCCGCAAGGGTTGATTTAGTTGAAAAAAGCTCATGCTTGAGCATGAGCTTTTTTCTGGTGCAGGAGAAGGGATTTGAACCCTCAAAAACTAGTGCCTGAAACTAGCGCGTATGCCGTTCCGCCACCCCTGCATATTACTATTCTATTATATCAGACTACCTTGAAAAATGAATACTATTTTCTTCTCCTTAGAAAGAACTTTTTTAAAATATCGCTGCAATCCTCTCTTAGAGTCCAGTTTATTTTGGTATATAGGTGCAGACTATCGTTTTGAGGTATGTTTAATATAGAGCCACAGGCACCTGCAGATGGGTCTATAGCACCAATATACAGCTCTGGTATTCTTGCTTGGGTTATGGCTCCTGCACACATTACACAGGGCTCTAGGGTTACGTACATGATGCAGTCATTAAGTCTCCAGCTGTTAAGTTTTTTTGATGCCTCATTAATGGCCATTATTTCTGCATGGGCAAGAGGAGAATTGAGACTTTCTCTTAGATTATAACCTCTTCCTACTATTATTCCATCCTTAACTATTACTGCCCCTACAGGAACTTCCTCTAAATCTAAGGCTTTTTTTGCCTCCTTTAGGGCTTCTTCCATAAAGTCCATATTATCACCTTTAATTTTATTTTTAAGAAAATTATAGCTGCAACAATATGCAGCTATAATTATTTTAGGTAAATATTCTTACCTTTTTAATTCTGTTTTTATCTATATCTTCAATAATGAATTTAATATGCTGATATTGAATCTCTTCAGCCTGCTCAGGAAAACGCCCTAGCTGTCCAATGACAAAGCCTCCTACTGAGTCAAACTCCTCAGATTCAATGTTGATACCTATCATATCATTAAGATCCGGAATTCTCGTGCTTCCAGATACTATATATTCATCTTCTTTAATAACCTCTATTTCTTTTTCTTCATCGTCATCATATTCATCTTCAATATCACCAACGATTTCTTCAACTAAATCTTCAATAGTAATTAAGCCTACTGTGCCTCCATACTCATCTAAAACAACGGATAAATGATTTCTACTCTTTTTCATTTCAGTAAAAAGATCTGCGATCTTTTTAAACTCAAAGGTATAGAAAGGCTCTCTCATAAGCTTTGTAATATCAAAGTTAGTTTCATCCATATCGGAAACCAAAAGATCCTTAGCATATATAATCCCACAAATATCATCAATGGTCTCTTCATATACAGGTATTCTGGAGAACTGCTCCTCCTTAATTACCTGAAGAACCTCTTCATAGGTAGCTTCCGTATCTACAGCAATTATATCCACTCTTTGGACCATTACATCCTTAACCTGGAGGTCTCCAAACTCAAAAACGTTATAAATCATCTGTTTTTCTCCAGTTTCAAGAACACCTTCCTCTTCACTTACTTCCACCATAGTTCTAAGCTCTTCTTGAGTTATGAAGGGTTGAGTAGAATTTGGATTTCCTCCCATAAGCTTTATAAACAAGGAGGATATAAAAGTAAATATAGCAACAAAGGGCCTAAGAATGAAAACAAAAAAAGCAATTGGCTTACTTACCCTTAAGGAAATGCCCTCAGAATACTGTGCTGCTAAGGATTTGGGGGTTATTTCACCAAAGATAAGTATTAATAAAGTCATAACTCCTGTAGCGATAGCTACACCTGAACTAGGGAAGGCTTTATAGGCTATTGAAGTTGCCATAGCTGATGCTCCTATATTAACAACATTATTACCTACAAGAATACTTCCTAAAAGCCTTTGTGGGTTCTCTACTAATTTTTCTACCAGCTTTGCATTTTTAACCTCCTCCTCTACCATATGTCTGATTCTTATCTTGCTAAGGGCCATAAGGGCTGTCTCAGACATAGAGAAAAAGGCTGAAAAGCCAAGTAAAATAATTAGCGTTACGATCTCCCACGTACTACTAGGTTCCAACAAAACCACACTCCTATTATACATTATGTTTTTTATTTTATTATATTGATAATTAATTATACCATAGATATGACTAAATTTAATTTATTTTTCTGAAATTGTATCAATGGCAAAGTTTTCATGATAAATAAAGCTAGGAATTTCTCCTTATTAACTAAGGATTAATTCCTAGCTGGGTATATCTTTTCATTCCTGTCTTCGCACAATGGAGAATAATACATGAGCCTTATGAGCCCCTTCTCTGACGGTTTTCTTATTATTTATGGTCTTTATATATTCTAAAAGCTCTTCTACCTCTTCCTTAGTTAAATATACCTCTGAGGCAGAAGTCACCGTTGGATCTGCTCCGCTTTTCTTATTATTTATAGCCTCTTTCATGTAGGAAAGACTTTCATCATATATATTCTTTATTACCTTAAAGGTTTCATTTAGGATAATGGGATTATCAGAATCCTCTCCTTCAATAGTAAAATACTCTGCAGTCTTCATATAATACTTTGCTATAATTCCGTTTATAACCTCAGTATTAGTTAATTCAATAATCCCAGCCTTTTCAAGCTTTTTAATGTGATAATGCACCTTAGAAGGCACCTCATTCATTTTTTCAGCTATCATTGTTGCTGTAGCACCCTCTGGGAATTTAGAAAGTATATTTAATATTTTAAGCCTATAAGGGTCAGAAATAGCTTTTATTTCTTCAGTTGTTCTTAAAACCTTAGATTCTTCCAAAACCTATCATCCTTACGCAGTTTCTAAGCTTCCACTAATCCAAAGGTACATGGAAACTAGAATAATTATAGCACCCATAATTAAGAAAATCAACGAGGTGGAAAGGTAGTTTGCCATAACCCCTGTTAATGCTGCTCCCAAAGGAATCATTCCTGTGCAAACTAAGGACACTATACCACTAACCCTCCCTAGAAGCTTTTTGTCTGTTTTGCTCATAATATGAGCAGTCAAGGAAGCGGTCATAGGTGGTATCATGAAGCCCATTAAGAAGAATCCTAAAGCTGCAATTATTAATGATAGTATACTTCTTCCTTGAATATAGCCAGGAAGCACAAGAATGGTATAAGAAAGACCAAAGCCTAGGGCTCCAATGTTTAGAAGCTTGTTTCCCTTAAATTTTTCTGCCACTGAGGCGGTTATTACACCTCCTAAAATTGTTCCAAGGGATAAGCTCATGCCTAAAATACTTATTATTTCTGGCCCTCCCTTTAAGGTCTTTTGAGAGAATACTGGAAGAAGTACATTTATAGGAGATATACAGAAATTAATAAGAGCAAATAGTCCTATAATAAGCATTATTATCTTATTAAGCTTTAGGTAATTAAACCCTTCCTTTACATCTATCAGTGTACTCTTTATGGTGATCTGGCTCTTTTCCTCCTGCTCCTCCTTATATTTTATAAGCTGTACTATAAAGGAGGCTGCTAAAAAGGTTGCTACATCAACAAGCAGTGCTCCTGTGATACTAAACTTGGCTATTATCACTCCTGCAACACCTGTGCCTAAGAGCTCAGCAAATCTATAAATAGAGCTAGATAACCCTGAGGCTTCTGCATAGTTTTCTTCCTCTATAAGCTTTGGCATTATAGAAAAGGCTGCAGGTGACATTAATATTTCCAAGGTAGAATTAAAGGCTGTGAATAGAAGTATATGCCATATTCTTAAATAACCTATAGAATATATAATGGCAATAATCAGCACCGCTATCCCTCTACCTAAGAAGCTTAAAACCATAAGTCTCTTTTTATTGAATCTATCAGCCAGCACTCCTGTAAAAGCACCAAAAATTAAATTTGGTAGTGCATTAACTGCAAAGGTTACTCCTAAGAGAAGCTCTGATCCGGTTAGTATATATACAAGCCAACTAAAGGCTATGGCATCAATAGAATCTCCCATTCTGGATATGCTATTAGCTAAAAGCAGCTTGGAATATTCCTTTTTTCTTAATAGCTTAATGAGTTTTAAGTCTCTCATATTAATTCTCCTTTTTCATTAAAATTAATTTAACGTTAAAATTATTTTATCGTTAAATTAATTTTAATATCCTTTAAGCTTAATGTCAATAGCATTTATAAATTTTTTCCAAAAAAAATGACCTTCAAGGATTTGGCTAATCCTTGAAGGCCTAAATTTGTAAGGGTATTATAATAAAAAAATCATCTAAGCTCATAATAGTAAAGGAATGTGATGAGTATATGACGGTTTTAGGAAAATTTAAAATAAATTTGTAAAGAACTAAATATACATTAGTATTATAATATAGTTAACTAAATTATAGACTGGAGGGATCTATATTGAATAAGCTACCGGAAAACTTTTTATGGGGTGGTGCTGTAGCAGCTAACCAGTGTGAGGGGGCTTGGAATGTTGATGGTAAAGGTCCAAGCACTGCAGATGTTATTACCGGAGGTTCCCGTAACAAAGCAAGAGAATATACCGATGGTATTATTGACGGAAGATACTATCCAAGCCACGAAGCCATAGATTTTTATCATAGATACAAGGAGGATATTAAGCTTTTTGCAGAAATGGGCTTTAAATGTTTCAGAACCTCTATAAATTGGACCCGCATATATCCAGAGGGGGATGAAGGCACTCCTAATGAGCAGGGTCTTAAATTTTACGATGATCTCTTTGATGAATGCTTAAAATATGGAATTGAACCTGTGGTAACCATATCTCATTATGAAACTCCCTTTGGGCTTGTTAAAAAATATGGCTCCTGGAGAGACAGGAGGGTCATAGATTTTTATGTAAATTACTGTGAAACCATATTTAAACGGTATAAGGATAAGGTAAAATACTGGATGACCTTTAATGAGATTAACTGTATTGCACTTCATCCCCTTATGGCTGCAGGAATAAATGTTAAGCCTGGAGAAAATAAAAAGGAGGTTATCTTCCAAGGAGCCCACCACCAATTCTTAGCCAGTGCTAAGGCAGTTTCCCTAGGTCATGAAATTAACCCTAACTTTAAAATAGGTATGATGATGATTTATCCCCTTATTTATCCTGACAGCTGTAACCCTCTAGATTCAGTGGCAGCCATGGAAGCTATGGATCTTCACTATATATTTTCTGATGTTCAGGTTAGAGGTTATTATACTAATAAAGCTAAGAGCTTCTTTGAAAAAAATAATATAAAACTTAATATACTTCCAGGTGACGAGGAGATACTTAAAAAAGGTACTGTGGATTATATTGGTTTCAGCTACTACATGTCAGTGGTAGCAAGCACTGACCCTGAAAAGAAAAAGTTAGCTGCAGGAAACATGTTAGGTGGCGTAAAAAATCCATATCTTAAGGCTAGTGATTGGGGCTGGCAAATTGATCCTGTAGGACTTAGAATATCCCTAAACAATCTTTATGACAGATATCAAAAACCCCTGTTTATAGTAGAAAATGGTCTAGGTGCTGAGGATGAGGTTTTGCCTGATGGCTCTATAGAGGATAATTACAGAATTGACTACCTAAGGCAGCACATTGAGGAAATGAAAAAAGCCGTACTTATTGATGGGGTTGAGCTTATGGGATATACTCCTTGGGGCTGTATAGATTTAATAAGTGCCTCCACGGGAGAAATGAAGAAACGCTATGGATTTATCTATGTGGATAAGGATAATGATGGCAAAGGAACTCTTAACCGTTTAAGAAAAAAGAGCTTCTACTGGTATAAGAAGGTTATAGAAAGCAATGAAGAAACTCTAGATATGAGTATATAATCGCTATTAATTATCAGCAAAAGATTTCAAAAAAAACTCTGGGAAGTCTAAGCTTCGTAGCCTAGGCTGTCCAGAGTTTTTATTACATATCATCATCTAAATTATATTCGCTGTCCTCACCATCATTCCCATGACTACCCATTAATTCCCCAATGCGGACCCTTCTTTTAATCTTCATTTCCTCTACCTGATTATGAAGAAGTTCCTTTACCCTGTAGGCATTTTTAATATTCTTAAGAAGTAGTGTAGGAGTGCTCTTATCAGAGGATTGAACAGTGATTGTCCCAACTCCGAATAATTTCTGTCCAAAGGTTCTTTTTAAGCTTATATCCGTTACTCTATAAAGCAAAACCTCATCATAATTTGTACTAAACAGCCCTTCCTGACAGAAGAGCCTATCTGTTGTTATTGAATATTTGGTAAAGGAAATAGGCAATCCTAATATCCTTTTTCTATCCTTCCATATATATTCTCTACTTGTCATAAATCCGTCCTCCTAATAAAACTATTACTCTTATTATAATACAACAATATATAGCTATCACAGTAAAAATATATAAATTATAGGCTGTTAATATAGTTTTTAGTTACATTTCAATTTATAATAAAGCCTTTGGTCTTTTTTTGCCTTTTTTCCATAAGTACCTTTACTAAGGGATAAATATACAGGAACAAAAAAACAGCTCTTATCCCAGTAAATAAAAGGCTTAGAGCTGAATAAATTTCATTAATACTTTTTTTTAGAATTTGCTTTTCTCATTTCTTTTCTAAAATTACGCTGTACTGAACCATATCTTTTTCGATTCTTTATGAAGTTTATAAAGTCCTTTCCAAAGAAAATGAAAAAGTTAATTAAAGACATAACTGTAGCTACCTTTACTCCAAAGCTTCCAAAGATTAGGCTGTAACCAAAATAAAACCAATCTAAATATGCAAGCCACTTGATTTTAATAGGAATCAGATAAAACAGGTTGACCTCTACATCAGGAAACATATAGGCGAAGGCTAAGAATAAAGATAAATTAAGGTAGGTGTTAGTTCCATAGCCTGTTATAAATGCTGCTATTATAGCTCCTATGATTCCAAAAAGATAATAGATATTAAACTTAAAGCTACCCCATTGATATTCTAGGGTATTTCCAATCATATAAAAAAAATAAGACATAAGTATCATTGAAAAAACAGAAGCATAAGGCGGAAGGAAGATGAAAGTAATCACTCTCCAAATTTGTCCCTCCATTACCAGCTTTGGAATAAATGCTAGATAAGGATATAAATTAATTTTCATAATATATTGAAGGATATAGATTGTTACTGTTGACATAATTATATACTGCATTAGATTATTGATTGCATATTTGCTGTATTTTCTTTCTAGCTTATATAACCAATTCATATAATACCTCCTATTTTTATAAAAGCTTATTTCATATTATAGCATTGTTTATATTCAAAGGCGATTAAATCATTGAAGTATATATAATTATTTACATTAATTGTCAACAGCTTAAATTAGCTATATAATTTAAGTATGATGTAATTACCTTAATGTCCATATAATAATTAAATTGGGTATATAAAATGTGAGAGTTAATTTATAAGGAGGGATTTAAATAGTATTTCTTAAAATTATCATAAGTATATTGTTAGTAATAGGGATTATCAATCCAAAAATTACATGGAAGATAACAGAGGGTTGGAAATATAAGGATGTTGAACCAAGCACCTTTTATCTTGTTATGACTAGAATTTCTTCCATAATAATGTTAGTAGTTATATGGCTTTTAACCACGAATTAGAACTTCTTAATATAGAGGTTCTTTTTTTATGCTAAATAACCATAATTATTCATATAAAAATACTTTTAAGAATCTCTTCCTCATATTAAAATTATAAAAAAATATTTTAGTAATATTTGTAATTTGTTTAAATATGATTTATAATTAAATTATTCTTTATTCGAAAGTTAACTTTTAAATAAAATATTGTTACTTTTTACTGTGTTATTATATTTATCATTCAGTACTATTTGTGTATGTATTCCTAAAACCTTTTCTAGATTTGTCCTTATTCCCTTACCCTTTAATATGTCATCCTTAATTCAAGGAATTTTATCTATATTATACCTTTAACATAACCACTTTCATTATCTTATGCCCTTAGTACATATTATAAAAAATAAATTCTCCATTTATATACCAGGGATTCCCCTGCATTTATAAGGAAAGGAGTTATTATGAATATTACACTAAAGGATATTTATATAGGTAACACCAACGGTGATGACGAAGCTAATCACAGTAACTTTAAAGAGTTATTTTATAAGGATAATGAAAAATACGATGAGTTATTAAATGATAGCCTGAAATTTATAGTATCCGGCCAAAAAGGCAGTGGTAAAACTATTTTGGGCAGATATATACAAAGTGAAGCAAACTCTCAAGAAAACAGTATATGTATTATTATAAACAAAAGCATTCTTACCTTTCAAAAGTTAATTGAATTAGGACCTAATCATTTAGAACAGGACGAATATATTTCATTCTTTAAATGGGTCATATATAGAGAAATAAGTAAATGTATTATATGTAAGGATATAAATCTGTTCGAGAGAAAAGAAAGAAGCCTGTTTAAAAAATTAAATAATCTACTGAAATATAGATTTAGTCTTAGAAGCCTTAAATCCTTTTTTAATGTAAGATATCAAAAAGGCAATTATAAATACGATTCTTATACTACAGAGAATCAGGTTTATGGCAGCGGGAGTATAGAAAGCGCAATCTCAAGCTATAAGGCCAGCCTCAATGCCCTAAAGAACAAAGTAAAGAAATATGACTCTAAAAAATACTACGAATGCTTATTAGAAGTTCAAACTTGGATATTAACTTGCCTATCTTTTCTAAACGTTATTATCATTTTAGACGATTTAGATGAGATGGAACTAAAACTAGACCAATCCAGCTCCAGTGCTAAATTCCTCCTAAGACTTATTGAAGCCGTTAATGAAGTGAATATCTTATTTAGTGAAAATAATATAAAGAATTCAAAGTGTATTATTTTAATGAGATCTGATATATTGCAGGAAATAAATAAACATTCCTCAAATCTAAGTAAAATCAGAGATGATAAAGAAGTTAATCTTTATTGGATTGATAAGCACTATAATTTTCCCCATGAGCATGTACTAATGGAGATGATTTTAAACAAAATAAAAGTATCCTGCAGCAATTTATCTAACTTAAGCAATGAAGAACTATATAAGGCTTTATTTCCTCAAAAGGTGGATAATAAGGATATGGTAAGCTATTTAATAGATTACAGCTTTGGAAGACCAAGAGACTTTATCCGATATCTGCAAATTGTTCTACGAGAATTTCCTAATGAGTCTAAAATAACTAGCAGTATGCTTGCCTACTGTAAAAAGGATTATTCAGATAAATTTTGCAGCGAACTATATAATGAGCTATACATTCATCTAGATAATGAATATGTAGATCAGATTTTAGGATTATTGAAGGATTTTAGAAAAAAATCCTTTGATTATACCGCTATTGAAAAGTTTTATACTGAAAACAAAGAGGATTATCCTAAAATAACAAGTATTAAAGCAGCTATTGAAAACTTATATAAATACAGCATCATAGGCAACACATGGAAAAAGGGAAATCAGCCCAAATCTTCCTGGGCTTATAGAAAAGATGGAGACAAGAATATAGACTTTACTAAAAGATTTACAGTTCATTTTGCCTTAAGAAGATATTTATTTTTAGAATGAAAAAAGCACAAATTATACATTTGTGCTTTCATTTTCGGGCATCTACATCCCTACTAAATTACGGGCATCTACATCCCTCATTGCTTTCTAGAATAGACATCTATATGCCTATTTAGTATCTATATAATTTACTAGAATTCTAATTTAATAAATATATAATTATTACACACCTAATTATTGTAATATAACTGTCATTAAATGTAAATAATTAATATATAAAACTTTTAAATTTATTATTTATTAATTTTATTATACTATAATTTGTTTAGTAAATAATGTTAATTCTTTAATAACAATTATAATTTAGACCTTGTATTATTAAACACACATTACATAGTATGCAACTTTATAGCTTTTTTGTTACTATAAAAAATTTTTTTTATAATAAAATATTCTCATATATATTATTGACAGGCTATAGTTTTATATTCAAACAAAAAATAAAAATATAAAAATGGCTCAGCATCTTATGCTTGAGCCATTATATATTGCTATTAATAAGTGGGTTCATCACTAGGTCTCTTTTTTTGTCTGCCTATTTTTTCTCCATTTATTATTCCAATATCTGCTCCATCCTTAGGATACATCTTACGGAGCTCTGGATTGCTTTTTTCCCTATCTTTAATTCTATTTTTATTATTATCCATACCTTGCCTCCCGATAAATAAAGTTTACCTCTATAGTATGCGTCATTCTGTAGTTCCTATCCTTGAAAGGTTTGTATAGTGAGTAACTATCTAGACAAGTTCCTTTACTGGCTGAGGAGCATGTGAGAGATTCCTATTTTTACAGCCAAGAAAACGCTAATAGGGTAGGAAGATTTTAGAATTTAAAAACATTATTTCAAAAAGAGGTCAAATTAAAATCCATTAATTTGTGGTAGAATAATTATTATATCCCGCAGCACAAAGATACTCACATAATATATTTAGTTCTGGAGGTATGGTAATTTGAAAATTGTAGTAGCCATTTCAGGTGCAACAGGTGCAGTACTGGCTCTTGAGCTATTGAAGAATCTTCGAAACCTTCCTGATATAGAGACGCATTTAGTTATCAGTGAATGGGCAAAAAAAAATATTCAGTTAGAAACTGAATATACTTTAGAATATGTAAAATCACTGGCGGATTATGTTTATGATAATAATAATCTTGGAGCTGCTATCTCCAGTGGCTCCTTTAGACATGATGCTATGGTGGTAATTCCCTGCAGCATGAAGACCCTAGCAGCCATCAGCAATGGCTACAGTGAGGATTTAATCTCTAGGGCAGCAGATGTGACACTTAAGGAAAGCAGAACTCTAATCCTTGTTCCTAGAGAAAGCCCTTTAAGTGCCATACATATTGAAAATCTCCTGAAGCTTTCCCGTCTTGGAGTAAGAATAATTCCTCCTATGCTAAGCTTTTATAACAAGCCTGAAACTATTCAGGATATCATAGATCAATTCGTAGGAAGAATACTAGACCACCTAAGTATTGATCACAGCCTGGGAAAAAGATGGGGTCAAAGCTAATTCCATGGGGATATTAGCTTTTCCAAAATATCTATTAAAAGAAATAGCAAAGCGCCAACTAGAGAGACCACAACTATACCACCGTACATCTCTATATAGCTGATTCGTGACCATGCATCTAAGATATAATAACCAATTCCAGTACGGGTACCATAGGCCTCTACCACAAAGAGAATGGCAATGGCTGTTCCTGTACTAATTCTTATAGCTGTAAATAGCTCAGGAATTATTGCTGGTAGGGTTATGTTTTTAAATACATAAGCCTTAGGTAAGTTTGAACTAACAGCTATATCATAGAAGGCTAGATTTATATTTTTAGAAGCATCTCTCACAGCAAGAATTATTTGAAATATCATGGTTAAGATCATGAGAAATATCTTAGAGCTGTCTCCTAACCCTAGAAGCAGCATGGCCACAGGCAATAGTGCTGTTTTAGGAATAGGATATAAGAAGTATATCATGGGGTCAAGAAGCTTGTTTAAAAGCTTGCTTCTTCCCATGAAAATACCAATAGGCACTCCTATAACTAATGCTATTAAGAGAGCCCCTCCAACCCTTTTTAAGCTGGATAAAATATGCACCCCTAACTCCCCAGGAAGCTTGTCTAAATTTCTATATATCTCAAGAGGATCTGGAAGAACATTAGTATTTAGAAGGAGCGCAGCAATATACCATATTATATTTACTATAACAAAGCCAATTATTATATTCTTAAATCCTTTCATAACTGCTCCTTATCTGCCTCCAAAAGAATCTTCCTTTTCATCTCCTGCAGAAGAGTAAAATACTCCGAAGGAAGGTTCTCTTTTATTCCCCGCCAGGGATTCTTCTGACTATGGATAATCCTACCTTTATTACCCACCACAACAATATTATCAGCTAAATACATTGCATCCTCAATGCCATGAGTTACAATAACTCCAGTAGTTTTGTACTCCTGGCATAGAGAGTATGTAAGCTCCCTGCAATAATCTGAGGTAGCAATGTCCAAAGCAGAGTAAGGCTCATCCATAAGGAGCAAATCAGGCTTCATAATGAAGGCTCTGGCAAGGGCAACCCTTTGTGCTTGCCCTCCACTAAGCTCCCTAGGATACCTTTTTAATAGAGCCTCAATTTTTAATTCCCTGCATAAGTCTAGAAATTCCTCTTCATTAACCTTATCCTTTACTGCACAAAAACAGCAGTTATCCCTGACATTTTTCCAGGGTAAAAGACCATAGCTTTGAGGAATATAGCCTATGGTCGTATACTTAGGTGATAGCCCTCTTCCCTGGTAGGTTATCTCTCCCGAAAGCTTTTCTACCAGTCCTGCCAACCCTTTTAAAAGAGTAGTCTTACCGCAACCGGAAGGCCCTATAATGGCCAAAATACTTCCCTTAGATAGCTCATAGGAAAAGTCCTTAATAACAATATTCTTTTCTTTACCAGAGGTATATCCCAGGGTAAGATCCGATATAGCCAGCATATTTTATCATCCTTTATATTATTTATTTAAATCATACAGAAGCTTATCAGCACTTAAAGCTTTATCACACAAACCTTTATCTGATGCCCATTTTATTGCTTTCTCAAGATCCTCTTTTGAAGGTAGTGTATTAGTTCTATAGGTTGGTAATTGGATTTTTCCCTTTAACTCCTCTGGGAATCCTGCAGCCTTTATAACTACATCCTCATACTTCTCAATAGGGGTTTTATTTATATATTCTACTGCTTCATTGTAAGCATTGTAATAGCTTTTGATTACATCCTTATTGCTCTCTAGAGCACTTCCTGTAAAAGCAGATACTGCAGGATACAACCCTACGGAATTAGCACTTCCAAGAACTACACCGCCAGCATCCTGAGCTATAGTGGAGAATGGATCTGGCAGCAGTCCTAAATCAATCTTTCCTGCTCTAAGCATTTCTAACCTATCAGGAATCCTTGCCACAATTTCCTTAACTACATAATCCTTTCCGTAACCCTTCTCCTGTAAAATATAATCCAAAGCATATTCAATTAAGGTATTTTGAGATATAGCTATGCTCTTTCCCTTCATATCTTCGAGACTTGTTATCCCTGAATTTGCTCCAGCGATGAGAACGTAATCTCCATCAGTAACACCGGTAATTTTCACATCAAGCCCTGCATTTTGATAAATGCAAACACCTATATAATCGGTAAACACACCATCTAGCTCCCCAGCCTGAAGTGCAGCATCTCTATCTCCAGCAGATTTAAAAACCTCCATTTTAAGGTCAAAACCATGCTTCTCATCTAGCTTAAGCTCATCTATCATAGCTAGTGGAATAATGTCTGAGGACTGCATCACCCCTATGCGTAGAGTTTTTACAGTTTCATCATTATCTTTTGATTCATCTTTCTTTGAGCTACAGCCTATAGCTGTTAACATCATAAATACTAATGCTAATGATAATATAATAAGATTCTTTTTCTTCATTTTGAAATTTCCTCCACAATTAAAATTATTGATACATAATTAAAATTTATTTATCCACAAGTAAAAATTATTCATCCACAAATAAAGTTTATTCATCCACATAATTCTTATATAAAAATATCTGAAACACCGGTTATTAGTAACACTATGCTGGTGATTTGGCTGATACTATAAGAAGCTATAGTTACATTAGCCAAGTTATCCGGTGTAACAATTTTATGCTGTATAAACATCAGTACAGCTATAATTATGCAGCCTAAGGTAAAAATCAAACCCATTGGAGGGGAATAAAGATACCTAAATAGAAATATAAGAGCTATTGCACCAAGGTGCAGACAGGAGCTGATTATTAAAGCACCTCTTATTCCAAAACGGCTTGGTATGGAATATATATGGTTTTTTCTATCAAAATCATAATCCTGAGTTCCATAGATGATATCAAACCCAGCCACCCAGAGACAGTTTATAGCTGCCAGCAATATTGGAACAAAGCTGAACTTACCCGTTACTGCAAGCCATGCCCCTACAGGAGCAATAGAGCAGGTTAATCCTAATATTAAATGACATGCCCAAGTGAACCTTTTTGTATAGGAATATATAGTCATCATTAACAGTGCAATGGGAGAAAGAATAAAGCATAAGAAATTAAGCTGATAGGCACTTAAAATCAACAGTGCAAAGCACACTGCTGTGAATATCAGAGTTTCTCTTATGGTGATTTCCCCCTTAGGTATTTGTCTTCCTGCTGTACGAGGGTTTTTAGCATCAATCTTAGCATCAATGGCCCTGTTTAAAGCATTAGCTCCAGTTCTCGCCGAGAGAAGAGCAATCAATGCCCAGAACAAAATCCTGTAATTAACCTTTCCCTGTGAAGCAATTAAAAAAGCAATGGCTGCAAAGGAAAAGGAGAATATAGTATGGCTGAACATTACCAGGGTACCGTAATCCTTAACTTTCTTTATTATAACTTCAACTAATTTCTTCATTTAATACCATAGGACTCCCACTTTTTATCTACCATGTCCTTTATTTCTTCTGTCATCACTATATCTTCTGGCCACGGTCTTGTTAGTCCTTCTCCTATTAATTTTTTAGTAGCATCTATGGCTGCCCTTCCCTCTTTTATAATAAGATCACGGCTTCCATCAATATTATTGAATACCCTCCACATAACTGTGCTTATATCCCTTATATCATTAGAATCATCAACGACAATGATTAGCTTATCACTATACTCTTCTAAAGCAGCTTCAGCTTTTCTTTTACCATCCCAGCACTTCTCCTTATTTACGGAAATGATCCTATATTTGGAATCTAAGTCCTTAAAATTCTTCTTGCTCATGGCATTGACGCCTATTCTAGTTCCGTAAAAGGCTTCATCCGATGAATGATCTAGAGCATCAAGGGGTCCCTTTGAGAGGATTATATCCTTCTCAAAATCACTATTCTTTAATATCTCCTGAATAACCCTTCCTGTATCATAGGGATCTACCTCTTCATCTACAGCTATAATCATCTTTGTATAGCGCATCTGCCCCATACCCCATATACTACTCATTATGGTATTGGCAACCCCAGGATAAGCATTTTTCACTGAGACTATAGCACAGTTATGAAAAACACCCTCTAGAGGAAGATTAATATTTACTAGTTCGGGCATCTGAAACTGCAGTATTGGTAGGAATATTCTCTCTGTAGCCTTGGCCATATAGCAGTCCTCCATGGGAGGCTTACCTACTATGGTAGCAGGATAGATGGCGTCCTTTTTATGAGTAATGCAGGTAACATGAAATTTAGGATACCAGTCAGCCAGGGAATAATATCCCGTATGATCTCCAAAAGGTCCTTCCCATACCAGCTCTTCCTCTGGGTCTACATAGCCTTCGATAACTATTTCCGCATTCTCTGGCACATAAATATCACAGGTGACACATTTTACCATAGGCACATTCCTTTTTCTCAAAAAGCCTGCCAAAAACATCTCATCTATCTTGGGAGGAAGAGGTGCTGTGGCGGCATAGGTTATGGCGGGATCACAGCCTAAGGCTACAGCTACAGGCATCTTCTTTTTGTTTTTTCTATAGGCATCATAAATTCCTCTGCCATCTTTATGCTTGTGCCAGTGCATAGCTGTAGTGTTTTTATCAATGACCTGCATTCTGTACATACCAACATTCTGATTCTTGCTTCCATAATACTTTGTAAATACCAGGGGCAGTGTGAAAAAGCGACCTCCGTCTAAGGGCCAGCATTTTAAAACCGGTAGAGTAGATAAATCTGGATCTCTTTCAACTACCTGCTGGCAGGCAGGACGCTTTATTTTAATGGGCTTTTTTATAGGAAAGCATCTTAAAAGTCTGAAAAGCTGAGGTATGAAGCCCATGATTCCCTTGAAGGAAGTATAATTTGTAATGTTCAAGTATTCCCTTATATCCTCACCAATAGAGTCAAGGCTATCCGCTCCTAAGGAAAGACTCATCCTCTCATAGCTGCCAAAGGCATTTATCAAAAGAGGATATTTGGTATCATCAACCTTTTCAAAAAGCAGCGCAGGACCATTAGCCTTACTTACTCTATCTGCTATCTCTGTTATTTCCAGTTCCGCAGAAACAGGTGTGCTTATTCTAATCAGCTGATTATTCTTTTCTAAAACATCTATATAATCCTTTAAACCCTTATACGCCATAACTCCTCCGTAATGTAATTTTTATGTAAATACCTTGAAATTATACTGCAAAATTCACTGTTTGTACATTACTTTGTAGAATATTTAACTTTATATAAATAATGGATACTACATCAAGAAGCTTGGCCTAAATTATGTAAGCTAGTTGTCACACCTATAGAAATAATCAATATATATAGAATAATTATCCAAAAATACTATTTTACAAAAAAACAAGTATACGTTATATTTTTAACAGAATGATAAATGGAGGATATTGAAATGATTCAAATTAATGCAATAGGGGAAGTCTGCCCCGTTCCTGTAGTAAAAACCATCAATGCCATCAAGGAGCTGAAGGGCAATGGCATTGTGGAAACTCTGGTGGACAATGAAATTGCAGTAGAAAATCTCACTAGGATGGCCAACAATAACCATCATGGTGTAAAGTGGGAAAAGCTTTCTCCTAATCAGTTCAAGGTCACCATTACTATTGGAGAAGGGGAAGAGAGCTGTCCTGTCACTTCAGGTAGCAGTGATGAGAAGAATATCGTGGTAGTAATCTCCTCGGACAAAATGGGCGAGGGTAACGATGAACTTGGCAAGGTCCTTATGAAGAGCTTCATCTACGCACTGAGCCATCAGGAGACCCTTCCTAATACTATCCTATTTTATAACAGCGGTGCTGCACTGACCTGTGAAGAATCCTCCACTCTAGAGGATTTGAAGTCTCTGGAATCCCAAGGAGTGGAAATCTTAACTTGTGGCGCCTGCCTAGATTATTATGGCTTATTAGATAAGTTAAGGATTGGCGAAGTTACCAACATGTATATTATTGTGGAAAAGATGACTCAAGCTGGCTTAATTGTGAAGCCTTAACTTGAATAATAGTACGAGCTTAAAAGGAGGAAAAAATGAACATTAAAGAAGAAATCAGTATTAAGAAGGTTCAACAGGATGCAGAGAATAACTTCCGCGGCGGATATTTTTGCTGCGAAGCGTTAATGGCTGCAATCCGCGATAATTTTGAGCTGGATGTTCCTAAGGAAGTTATTGCAATGGCATCAGGAATGGCTGTAGGAGTTGGACGCTCTGGTTGCATATGCGGTGCACTGAACGGTGGCATTTTAGCTTTGGGTCTGTTTTTTGGCCGCACAGAACAAAATGGGCCGAAAGATCCAAAAGTTATAAAGTGTATGGAATTGACAAATGAACTACACAACTGGTTCAAAGAGGCTAACGGAAAAAACGCTATCTGCTGCCGCATTCTTACCAAAGGACTAGATATGGGCAAGGGAGAGCATAAAGAACAGTGCATTTACTTTACTGGTATCTGTGCTGCCAAGGTTGCTGAAATCATACTCCGTGAGCTTAATCTCACTAACCTGGATGAACAGGCTGTCTTAACAGGAGTGAGCTGCCATGAATAATATCATAAAGAAGGTTCCAATTCCCTTGTGTGGCTTAATCCTTGGTCTAGCTGCTCTTGGTAATCTGCTGCAGAGTTATTCGGAAGCTATTCGATATATTTGTGGAGTTGCTTCTGGTCTTCTTCTGATCCTATTTTTGCTCAAGTGTATTTTATTCCCAGAAATAATCAAAGAAGATATGCATAATCCCATTATGGCAAGCGTTTCTGGGACATTTCCCATGGCATTGATGCTACTCAGCGTTTATGTGAAGCCGTGGCTTGGAGTTGTTTCCCTATACATATGGCTTATAGCTATTTTTATGCATATTGCATTGATTGTATATTTTACAGTAAGGTTCATTGTAAAGCTTCAATTACCCAAGGTCTTTGCCAGCTACTACATTGTCTATGTTGGAATTGTGGTTGCCTCCGTTACAGCACCGGCTTATGAAAAGCTATGGATTGGCACAGCAGCCTTCTGGTTCGGCTTTGCAGCTTTTATTGCGCTACTTATACTTGTTACTTTTAGATATGTAAAATACCCCAATGTTCCCGACCCAGCAAAGCCTTTGATATGCATTTATGCCGCACCCCTTAGCCTTTGTATCGTCGGCTATTTGCAATCGGTTACACCTAAGTCCTTTTCCTTAATGATCACAATGTATATTGCTGCCTGCATCATTTATTTGTTTGCATTAGGGAAGTTCCTTAGTTATTTGAAGCTATCCTTCTATCCAAGCTTTGCATCCTTTACCTTTCCCTTTGTCATCAGTGCCCTTGCCTCGAAGCAGACCATGGCAGCTGTGGCAAAATTGGGTATGCCTATTCCAGCACTGAAGTATGTTGTGCTTGTGCAGACGGTCATTGCTACAGCAGCTGTTCTGTATACTTTACCAGGCTATATGATATTTATTTTTAGTAACCCTAAGGTAAAGAAAGAACAAATAGTGCCTCCATCCCATAGTGCTTAGGTGAGAGATACGGAATAGCTCAATAAGAATGCAAAAACTCTTGTAATTACTGCTGAAAATGATATCATAAAGCAGAAGCATATATAAAAAGGCCGCTTACATAAATGGAGCCGCTAAAATAAATATTTGTGCTTTATTTATACATAGGAGGTTTTACCATGGACAACCTTAAGCTTACAAATATGACAACTCACGGCGGTTGAGCCGCCAAAATAGGCCCTGATGCCTTGGCGCAGGTTCTGTGCCATTTACCTAAATTTCAAGATCCAAACCTTATTGTAGGATTTGATACCAGCGATGATGCTTCCGTGTATAAAATCGATGATAATACGGCACTTATCCAGACAGTTGATATCTTCCCACCGGTAGTTGATGACCCCTACGAATATGGCCGTATTGCAGCGGTAAACTCCTTAAGTGATGTCTATGCTATGGGAGGCAAACCTAAACTAGCTATGAATATATTTTGCTTTCCTGAGGATTTACCTAAAGATGCCGTACAGGCAATTTTGCAGGGAGGCTATGAAATGGTTGCTGAAGCAGAGGCCATAATTACAGGTGGGCATACAATAAAGGATCCTGTGCCTAAATATGGTCTTTCTGTAACAGGATTTGCACACCCTTCTGAAATATTGACTAATAAGGGTGCAAAACCTGGTGATATATTGATTTTAACTAAAGCCCTGGGTACAGGTATACTTACAACCGCTTCTACGGCTGATATGCTTGAAGCACATGAATACAAGGAGCTTATTGATTCAATGTCTATGCTTAATAAATATGCTGCGGAGGTTATGGGTAAATTTTCATCTAATAGCTGTACTGATGTTACAGGCTTCGGATTTTTAGGACATGCTTTTGAGATGTCCTATGGCAGTGGCTGCACCATAAGAATTAACTCATCAAAGCTACCAATGCTTTCAAGAGCTAAGGACATGGCTAGAATGGGTATCATACCCGCAGGTGCCTATTCTAACAGGAAATATCTTGAGGATAAAATTAAGATTAGTGAAGGGGTTCCTCTAGAAATAACAGATATTATGTTTGACCCCCAAACCTCAGGAGGTCTATTAATTTCAATACCTGAAAAGGAAGGATTAAAGCTAACGGAAGCTTTAAAGGATATACTACCCGTTGCTGAAATAGTAGGCTCAGTGGAAGAATATAGAGAGCATAGCATAATTGTTGAGTAAAATTATAAAAAAGCTTTTGTAAGAGCTAATTTACAAAAGCTTTTTTTCTTTTTGTAATATACACATATATAAAGAATAGTTAATAAGAATCCTTATAGATATCTTATTTAAACTATTTCATTGAAGTATACAAAGGAAAATCTTACGACCCTCTTACAAAATATCTTCCTTAAAATAATTTAAAACAAACTTCTTAAAAGCCTCTGCCACCGGTGACAGTGTAACCTTTTTACTGTGAACAAGATAAAAATACCGATGAATCTTCAGGTTTTCTATCTCAAAGGTCAAAAAGTCTTTATCAGTTTTTTCTTTCTCTGCTGATATCTTAGATATCATGGAAACTCCCATATTGCAAGCAACTGCCTGTTTTATAGCCTGCATGCTGTTCATTTTAGCTATTACATTAAGTCTTTTCTGATTGTATCCAAGCTCTCCAAGGCTTTCCTCAAGCTCTTTCATAGTACCTGAGCCCTGTTCTCTATATATAAAGGGTTCATCAATAAATTCTTCTACTTTTATGCATCCATTTCCTATATTAAGAAATTTCTCTGTCTTAGGGGTAATAAGTACCATGGTATCCTTTAATAATGGCATGTAAAATAGAGAGCCATCAACCTTATTTCCAGTAAAGCCTATTTCACTTCTATTATCTGCTATACTGGCAATTACAGAAGCACTATCAGATTGTTCAACAAAAAATCTAATAAGAGGATATTCTCTTCTAAAAGCAGCCAGCAAAGGTGGAACTATATATTCACCAGGGACACTAGAGGTTTGAAGCTCAAGTACACAGTCCATATCACTGGTGGACTCTTTCATAGAATATATAGCTTTTTCTCTTGTATTTAGCATATCTAAAGCATATTCATAAAGCAATTTTCCCTGTTTAGTAGGCAGAGCTTCTCGACAGGAGCGATCTATGAGAGGTATACCAATCTCTCTTTCTAAGGTATTGATGTGAGCACTGATGGTAGGCTGAGTCAAAAACAAGACATCCGCAGCCTTAGAGAAGCTTTTATACTTAATAACCGTAGCAAAGGCTTCTATTTGTTTAAAATCCATATACATATTCTCCTATTTCATTAAAACACGAGCGTCATTTTCCATCCGTGTTATTTTACGTTCATCTAAGGCTTCAAGAATAATTACAGTATATTTACGAGAAGTCCCCAAATAATCTCTAAATTCACCAAGGGTTATGCTTCCCTTTTTATTGATGTGCTCTCGTAGAAGTTCTAAAGCTTTTTTCCAATGGGTGCTATGGATATAATATTGATAGTTTATTCTTTCAAGGATACCTTCTGATGCCAGTGCCTCAACGATTTGTTTTGCTAAGGCTTTATCCTTCTCCCCAGAAGATATTTCCTCAATATCGGGCATTTCATAGGAGGCCTTAAAATATTTTTCAGCTATTTTATTTTTCAATTTAAGCTGTTCATCGGTGTAACATATTTCAAAGTCATATATTGAAGAAAAATTACCTGTTTCATTTATTATCTTTTGCTCTATTAGCTTTTTAATAAGAAGTTCTATTGCTTTTGAATCTTTAAGGTAAAGCTTTTCTCCTAACCTTGTTCTGAACTCTTCTTTAAACATGCCTATTGAAATGGGGTTATGTTTGTGATAAATGTTTAGTATTTCCTTTGCTAAAGCCGCAGCAAAATCAAAATATGATTTATGTACAATTATATTTTTACTCAGCTCAACAGCATTTCCTTTATCTAAAACTTTTTGTATTTCAGCTTCTGTTTCAGTAAGAGTAATTCCCATACGTCCTGCAACTTCAGATATAGACGCTAATATTCTGCTTTCCTCAAATAGTATTTGTTCAAGTACCTCTTCTGGTATTCCCTTGTCTTTAATTGTGATTCCTGCAAGTACTTCCTCATTGAATCTTTTTCTTCTTGGAGGATTTGAATCCAGTACCACTCCCCCACCTATAGTTTCCAGGGGGGAATAAAATCTTACTATAAATTTGTCGCCTCTTTTTAGTGCAACATTCCCTTCCAGTCTAAGCTGCGCGTATCCGGATTCACCACTTTCTAGAGACTCTTTGTTAAGAAGAACCGCTTTACATAAAACTTCAGCAGAGCCGTAATAAAGATGGAGCCTAGTACCACTTTGCAAGCTTCTCTTGCTGTCAT
The DNA here is from genome assembly GCA_023451395.1 of Bacillota bacterium. GTDB lineage: Bacteria > Bacillota > Clostridia > Clostridiales > Clostridiaceae > JAEXZL01. The sequence continues at coordinate 36,765 of JAEXZL010000114.1, forward strand.
TAAACATATCTATTCTAACATCAACCATCATAGTTGGAGTAAGGCTTCCTTTTGCTGCTATAACAAAGCCTCTTTCAATTTCTTCTTTTTTTATATTTGTGAGGTTAACAGCTGTACGTTGTCCTGCATAAGCTGTTTTTACCATATTACCATGTACTTGTACACTTCTTACTTTAGCAGTTTTACCTATGGGGTAAATCTCAACCTCATCAGAAACGGATATGGCTCCTTCAATTAAAGTTCCTGTAATTACAGTACCAAAACCATCAATTGTAAACACTCTATCTACAGGTATTCTCAAAAGAGATGGTGCCTCTCTTCTCTCACCGCCATTTGATACCATATCACATATTAAGCTCTTTAGCTCAGGAATGTTTTGACCCGTATAAGAGGAAACTAAAGCAATAGGAGCATTTTCAAGAAATGAGCCTCTAATATGACTTTTTACATCCTCCTGGACCATTTCAAGCCATTCTTCATCTACGGTATCTACTTTTGTAATTACCACTATACCCTTTGATATCCCAAGCATCTTAATAATTTCAAAATGCTCTATAGTCTGAGGCATAATTCCTTCATCAGCAGCAACTACCAAAAGTACTAGATCAATACCTCCAATGCCTGCAAGCATATTTTTAACGAACTTTTCGTGTCCTGGTACATCTATTATGCCTATATTTAAATCCTTATCATTAGGCATATTGGCAAAGCCAAGCTCTATTGTTATTCCACGTTTTTTTTCTTCCTTTAGTCTGTCTGTATCAGTGCCTGTAAGTGCCTTTATTAAGCAAGTTTTACCATGATCTACATGTCCCGCTGTTCCAACTATAACATTACGCATCTTTTTTCTCCATATTGTATTTATCACTGATTTCTTGAAGAGCTGCTGCTATTATGCTGCTTTCTTCATCCGTTAAGGTTCTCATATCAATATATATTTTATCCTTAAATATCCTTGTAATAATCGGTGTACTGTATCCTCTCAAAGCTCTTTCAAGCTTTTCTGTGGATATACTGTCAGAGGCTAGAGCTATTGCATATCCTTTTAATACTGATGTAGGTGCAGAACCGCCCCCCACTCTTTCTTCCACCTCAGCGATATCAACTCTGTAGAAATCTCTTTTGTCTGTTATAGCCTCTTTCATTATCTTTGCTTTATGAAAAAGCTCCTCAGGCGATTTAGTAAGCATTTCAATGACCGGTATTTCTTTTGTGGCCTTATCTAAATCAAGATATTCTCTAAAGGTAGCTTCCATAGCAGCTATGGTCATCTTGTCCACCCTGAGTATTCTGGCAAGTGGATGCTTTTTCATTGCATCTATGTATTTTTTCTTCCCAGCTATTATACCCCCTTGAGGACCTCCTAATAATTTATCACCGCTAAAAAGTATTATGTCTATACCAGTTTTAAGAGCATCAAGAACTGTGGGTTCATCCACACCGTATTTTTGTAGATTTATCATTAGCCCACTGCCCATATCATAAATAACAGGAAGATTTGCTTCTGTGCCTAAATCTACAAGCTCCTCTAAGGAGGCCTCTTGTGTAAAACCAACTATTCTATAATTACTTGTATGAACCTTCAGTAGTGCTCCAGTAATATCAGGGTTTATTGCTTTTTTGTAATCATCCACTTTTGATTTATTTGTGGTACCCACTTCTCTAAGGACAGCGCCGCTTTGCTCCATTATTTCAGGAATACGGAAGGAACCTCCTATCTCAACAAGTTCTCCTCTTGAAACGATTACTTCTCTGCCAAAGACCATAGAGGAAAGGCACAGCATTGTGGCAGCAGCATTATTGTTAACAACCATTGCACTTTCTGCTCCTGTAATTTTAGCAATAAGTTTTTCCACATGGTCATGTCTGGAGCCCCTGGTTCCCTTCTTCACATCATATTCAAGAGTGGAAAAATTTCTTGCTACATCCATTACACTTTCACAGGCTGATTTTGAAAGCCTTGCTCTTCCCAAATTTGTGTGTAGGGTAACCCCTGTGGCATTGATTGTCCTTCTTAAACTTTTCTGTCTTTTCTCAGCTACTAGTGATATTATACTATCCATTAAATCATCATAATTTGTTATATGAGATAAATTTTCTTCTTCATTTAATATTTCTGTTCTTAATCTATTTATGCTTTCTCTGACAGATTCTACAATAAGTTCTCTTGCAGTTTCTCCATAAAAAACAAATAAGCGCTGATCTTTCAGCACCTCATCAACTTTTGGAAGCTTTCTTAAAAGTTCCTGCTTATTCATATTGAACCCTCCGTCATCGATAAAATGGCGGGAGTATGTGGGAATTGAACCCACCCAAGAAGCTCCTAACTCCTCGAACTGGTTTTGAAGACCAGAAGGCACACCAGCACCCATCTACCCCCATATCTGTTAACTTGTGAGTTTTACATACATCATCAAATGTAATTTTAGTATTTATATAACTGCAATACATTGTAATTATATGACATAATTTATAAAAAATCTACCATTATCTACTCATTGTTAAAATATATTCCAAATTTTTTAGGGGAATTTATTATTAAAAAGCTACCACACCATAAAGATATGGTAGCTTTGATTATTTATTGTATATATCCAGCTGCCGATAAAATAGCTATAGCCTTATCTTTATTGACTTCGCTTATTCTTATTATAGGACCGGTACATCCCATTCCGCTTTCAGCATATATATTTTCTTTCCACAAAGCAGTCACAGCATCTTCAAGATCCATTACTTCAATTCCTGATATTTGCGCAGTAACTACTTCTTTAGGTGGTTCTTTTACCTCTGCAGTATCTTCAACTTTTTTAGAAGCCTTTAATCCTTCAAGTATTTCCTTTAATCCTGCTTTTTCAGCCTTCTCAAATTCCTCTGTAGCTATTTTTAAGCAATTGTTTTTGATTAATTCAGTGGCATACTCTATAGCTCCTGCTATTACTGGTGCACCAGATGCTCTGGAAATAATCATTATTATTTTATCATAATCCTTACCTATTCCAGGGCCATATCCCCAGCCCAAGGACTCATAGCTACCGCCAGTAGTATAGGCAGAGAATATTTTAACCATAAGATTGCCTGTTAAAGCATCCATAACTATTATGTCTGAGGAAGCTGATAAGAGGTCATTTCCTCTCATTACGAGTCCGCCATCAGCTCTTGCTGAGTCAGCAAAATTTATATCATAGCCCTTTTCTTTAAGTTTCAATAGAGCTTTTTCAGCTTGTCTAGCCCCATCTATATTAGCTATACCTACAGTTGGTTTTGAAATACCAGAAGCCTTAGCAGCTATAATGCCATATATAGCATTTTTAACCATAGCTATTGTTCTGTCCGTATCAGAAGTTCCTGTAGTTGCAGCTATATACATTTCTTTACCTTTTCCAGGAGTTACAACTTTACCAATGGTAGAAACACCTATTGGGAAGGGATAATGCATTGTCACAGCACCATCTATTTCACCCGCTTGAAGCATGTCCTCCATTTTTTTGTGAACATCTTCGCCTTCTATAGCTATTGCTTTATAGCCCTTTTTCTCAGCCAAGGAAATAGCTTCATATATATTATCCATGCCATGCTCGCTTCCCTGAGCGGCTATTCCTATTATAGGTTTTTTACCGAATTCTCCCGTTTCAAGGGCATCTGCTACTTCAAGAAAGGTGTCTGCTATGAGCTTTTTTATATTTTTATCTGACATATTATCATCCTTTCTAAGAGCTATTATTCAGCCAGCAGCCCCTCTGCAAATTTTCTCATAGCTTCACCTATAAGACCTCTTACCTGACCTTCATCAAAGCCTTCCCCTTCACTGCCTTTTCCATTATTAGCTTCTATTAAGAAGGACACCCCATCAAACTGATTTGTCATTCTTCCAAGGAACAAGCTTCCTTTTCCAATTATCATTACTCTACTTATTTCTCCTGAGAGTATATCTTCTCTAGCAAAGCCAAGATAAGGAACTCCTGAAGGAATATGCCCTTGAGTAGGTGCCCAGCCAGCCATTCCATGACATTTTACAAAATCAGCTAATTTACTTCTTTCTATTTCCCCTCTCTTAACCCCGAGAGCAGCTATCATTTTGTAGTTAGCTTCTGGAACGTCTCCTGCGCCAGCAGGTTTTGTAATATCTGGATTCTGCATTTCCACGGCATATTTGTCTACATCTGTTATTTTAAGCTTTGCTCTATCTAGTGGATCTGTAACTAATGAAGTTATAACCGCCTGAGGAGAAGCTCCTGTTCCAACGGTATGTCTTCCGGTTATATCATTTCTAATTATAGGGCTTACACCGTCATCAGCAGTTATTAAAACAGAGAAGCCAGCTATAACATCTTCTAATATAGGAAGACCTTTCTTAACATGGTCCTTGCCGTTCATTCCTAATTTAGCGGTACAACCTCCCCCTGTTACTACAACATTTTTAAAGGTTCCTGCCTTTACTAAGGAAGCAGCACTTAAAAGAGCATGAGCTGGTCCAGCACAAAAGCCTCTTACATCTGAGCCGTTGGCATTTAGGAATCCAGCAGTTTCAGCAGCAGCTTTAGCAAAGTTTCCACCGCCTCTTTGATTCATATCACCACAGGCCTCTTCGCAGCAATCTATTACATATTCAACCTCTAAAGGATTTATTCCCGTAACCTTTACAAGGTTCAGTAGGGATAATACACTGGATGCTTTAGTTACTAGGTTTTCTAAGATTACATGAGCTGACAGATTAACATCCACATCATGTGCTCTTTTAACAGCTCCAACCAATGCATTGTTATGATATAAGCCCTCTGCATGCTCCACTTCAACTAATTTTTTTATTGCTTCTATGTCATCAGTGTTTTTATCAAGGATAGCAGCTCTTTCAGCTCCTATTAATTCATTGACAGCTAATTTAGCTTTTACCCCTTCAGCAAAGTTTTTTTCTAATTTAACCAGATCAAAAACATCGCATATCCTAATAAGCCCTAAAAACTCATCCTGCTCTATTATTTCTCCGAATTTCCCCTTGGGAGCAGCATTTTCTAATTTCTTATCATACCAAGGGAACTCAGTCTCCCTTAAAACCTCTGGAGTAAGATTTCCTATATACACTTGATGGGGAATATAATTTACCACATCTTCAAAGCTTCTTAAATGACTTGGAAGCTTCTTGAGGTATTCTGATTCTGGATTTACTACCATTTCAGTAGTTTGAGTTGTACCATTGTGAATTACCATATCAGGTGCAGCTGCAAGTGTATAAGCCGAACCTTTAATAACTGCGTATCCGCCCATTCTTTTCTTCCTTTCATACTCTATTTCTTTAATCTATATTTAAATGAGTTCAATCATTGGATTGTGCTTCCCTATTGTGCACATTTTAATGATTACAATTCTTATAGCCAATTTAACATCACTAGATTACAATATACAGTTTTATTTTTACATAGAGAAAGGAGCAGCTGCTCCTTTCTCTATGTTTTTTATAACTGGTTTCTGATAGCTGTCATCTCTGATACTATATCATCAACATCAAGTACCATTTCCATCATACTTACTTGCTCGTCATAAACCTCAGGATTGATTTCATCCTTTACCTCTGGCTCACATACGTGATATACGTTGAGTCCTAACTGGACTCCGGCTAGTGGACCTGCAAATGTAGGATCTCCAAGAGTTACAGTTTCTGCAGCAAGGCCAGCTGCTTCACCTTCAGCAGCACCAAGCAATACAACTAAATTATCTTTTCCGTATTGCTCTGCAAAATCCTTTACTCTCTTTTGATTCTCAAGGTCCATAGCACCTGCGGCAGTTCAGACGAAGCATTCTGTTGAGGAAAATACAACTTCAGCTCCTGCAGATTCAGCACAGGCTGCAATAGCAGGTCCTGGAATCCCATCTCTGTCGCCAATAATTACAACTTTCTTGTCTTTTAATATTGACATCTACTTCTCCTCCTTCTTTCTGTAATTTATAGCCAATTAGGCTTATCTATTCTTAACTCTTTTAAAAGGGTTAGCAAAATTATATTAAATATATTTTTTTATCATTTCTTCAATGGCTTCAGAAGTAGCATCATCCTTAACTAGCTCTTCTACCTTTTGTCCATCCTTGTAAATAGCCATTACAGGAAGACCAAGTATCCTCTGGCTTATGGCAAGTCGTCTTGCTTGTGTAGTATTAAGCTTGCAGAACTTTAAATTTTCGCCATATTCTTTCGCAAAGGCTTCCACATGAGGCATCAATGCTTCGCAGGGAGCACATCCATCTCCAAAAAAGTCAACAAATACATAGCCTTCAGCTTTTAACACCTCAGACTCAAAGGTATTTTTATCACAAAGTATCATCCATTAATCCTCCTACTAAAATATTTGAAAATGAATAATCATTATCTTCAATATATCTTCCTGCCTGTACCGCAGCTATAGCACCGTCAGCAGCAGCAGTAACAACTTGTCTTACACTTTTAACTCTTATATCTCCAGCAGCAAAAACACCCTTCACATTGGTATTCATATTATCATCAGTTATAATATAGCCATCCTGCATATTAACCTTACCCTGGAAGATATCTGATGCAGGCTTAAAGCCTATAAATACAAATACTCCAAAGGTACCATCATTTTCATCTGCTGCTATTTCTGTTCTTTCTCCGGTCTTGAGATTTTCTACAATCATAGATTCCAGTATTCCGTCACCCCGTAGCTCTCTTACTACTGTATCCCACATAAAATTCATCTTGGGGTTTTTAAATGCTTTTTCCTGAATGGATTTAGCCGCCCTTAACTGATCTCTTCTGTGAATTACCGTTACTTTTCTTGCAAATTTAGTGAGGTACATGGCTTCTTCAACAGCTGAATCTCCTCCACCTACTACATATACTTCGAAATCTTCAAAGAAAGCAGCATCACAGGTAGCACAGTAGGATACTCCTTTACCTGTAAGCTCCTTTTCACCAGGACACCCTATGAGCACAGGAGAAGCTCCTGCAGCTATTATCACTGTCTTAGCTTCATAGGTTTCCTTCTTACCTTTAATAGTTTTTATCCTGCCTTCAAGATCCATATGGGTAACAGTGTCAATTACCTTTTCAACACCGAACTTGTTGGCCTGGGCAGACATCCTATCTATGAGGGTAGGGCCTGATTCTTCTAGAAGGGAGCCTGGATAGTTTTCTATCTCAGCAGTTTGAACAATCTGTCCCCCATCCTTAGCCTTTTCTATAATGAGGGTTGATAGCTTATCTCTTCCAGCGTAAAGTCCAGCAGATAATCCAGCAGGACCTGCACCTATAATTATTACATCATATAATTTACTCATTTTTATATGCTCCTTCTTCTACTCAAATACAGTCTGTTCACTAACTTCACTGCAGAGAGCAACTAATGCCTTAGTAAGCATTTTTCTTCTTATTTCCTTCTCCTCTTCCATTGAAAGTGCTGGGTTTCCAAGAGGATGAGGAATAGCTATAGCTGGAACTATTCTATTTGCTCCAACTGTCAAGGATATTGGAACAACTGTACAAATATGAACTACAGGTATTCCTGCTCTTTCTATTTCTTTAACCATCGTTGCACCGCAACGTGTACAGGTTCCTCATGTGGAGGTGAGTATAACTGCATCAACTCCGTCATTTCTAAGCTGTGCACCTATTTCAGCAGCAAACTTTTTAGAACTGGCAACAGCTGTACCATTTCCAACAGTTGTATAGAAATACTGATGAAGGCTTCCTATCTTTCCTTCCTTTTCAAATTCCCTTAATACATCCACAGGCAATACTCTATCTGAATCTCCATTAGCATATACTGGATCGTATCCGCCATGAGCAGTTTCATAGGTTTCTGCAGTCAAATCCATTACATCTTTTATATCATATTTACCAAATTTAGAAGCACTGGAGGATTCTATATGATCAGGGTTTCCCTTTGGAACTATACCACCAGAGGTAACCAAAGCAATTTTAGCCTTGCTCATATCTTTAACCGCTGGGTTAGGGGTAACTCTATCAAAATCAGGCATAGGGAATTCTGTTGTAAATTCTTCTCCCTTTAATTTCTTTAAAAGCATATCAACAGCTCTTTCTGCCCCTCTTTTCTCTTCAAAAAAGTTAACTCTGATGCCGTTAGGTAAATATCCTTCCTCAGCAGAAGCACCTATCATTTCACCTTTAGCTAATTTTAATCCTAAAGGAGCCATAACCTTAACAGCAGATCTCATCCCTGCGGCACTGTCCTTTGTTGAAACAACATGTACCTTAGTTTTAAACATGTCCGCACCAGGATTTTCTTTGTACATACCAGTTAATGCAGGAATTCCTAGCTCTTCTTTTACAGCAGCAGCAACAGTACCACAGGCTACACCGTATCTACCAGCATTAAATGCAGGTCCACAGATAACCAAATCAGGACTTTCACTTTTTATCATATCTAGAACGGTTTTCTTTGCTGTCTCGAGGTTTTCATTGAAATATGAATCTCCACAGATAACCGTTGCTACTATTTCAGCCTCTTCACCGAAGGCAGCTTTGAAAGCAAGCCCTGGGCCTACAATACCTTTACGAAGTTCTGGCTGGTAGTCAGCTTTTTCTTCTCCACCAATGTTAGCAAAGAATTGATTTATATATTGAACTACTCTTAACTTAGACATCTTTATCTACCTCCTATCTAGCACTTAGCTTGTTAAAGCCAAGCTCATTAGTTGCCCCAGTAATTACCTGAAGCTCAGCAGTAATAGAACCATCCGCATGTAAGCTGCCATCGAAACCTCCGGCTATTATATCTGCCACATTTATATGACCTATTACCTTATCCATAGGTCCAAGTTCAATTACCTGGTTAGCATTTCCCCCTGTTACCACCGCATCAGCACTGGCATCAGCATCAGCTAATGACTGAGAAGCTCCGTCTCTTCCAGCATATTCGTCAGTGATTATAACAGTTTTTATTCCTTTTTCTGATATCTTCTTACAGTTCATTATTAGGTCTGTATCTGGGTTTCCAAAACCTTCCTGAGAAATAATAACCCCATCAACCCCTAAAAGCTCTGCGAGTTTTGCAGTCCAATCGGAAGAACGTTCTTTATCTGCAAGGTAGACGTTTTCATTGGTTATAATTACACAGGTAAAGTTTAATTCTTTTCCGTGCTTTTTGAACAATTCCGCTACAACAGGATTATTCAAATGATGATAGCTTGTATTTTTATCACAGGCAGATACACAGTTACCGCTTAATATTGCCCCGTCCATTATTTCAGTAGGATTCAATATTGTAGTTAGTGACTGCTTCATATCAACACCATATACATAGGTGTCATGAAGAAGCCCCTGGCTCTGAAGCATCAGAACATAAGCAACTCTTGGAAGATTAGGGAACTTTTCTATACCTTCTTTTAATGAATAGGTTTCAAAAGCTTCAACATCCTCAGCCTCTATATTTCTAGCAAGCTCTCCTAAATATGTGGCAGCTTTAAGGCCAGCAAATCTTACTGATTTTTCATGAGCATGCTGTTTTATTCCTTCTATAGGTTCACATACCATAACCAAGTTGTTTAATTTTGAGAAGGGTGTATATTCAGCACCTACCCCTGACATGTCTATGATTCCTTCCTGGAAGCCAACTATTTTTCCTGTAGTAACAACAGCAGCCCCCTTTAATACGTTAGTTCTTCCTGATCCTACAGTTTCAACCTTTGATATCATCCCTGGGAAAACTCCACCTTTTCCGTAAACCTTTACTCTAGGCTCGATAACATCCTTAACTGGAGCTATCCTAACGCTTTCTCCAGGTCTTGCAATATCAAGGTCTACAGACTTGAGATTTTCATCTTCCATAAGGAGAGATATCAGCTCTTCTTTATTAACATAAAGTGTGCCGTTCTCAACTTTGGATTTACTTCCAAATTGAATGTCATCAATATGGATATAGCCTAATTCAAGTTTCATAAAGAACTCCTCCTTTAATTTAGTGCACTATGTAATAGTGTAAAATCAACTTCTCTGAAATCTTCCAGCACCTTTTCTGTATATCTTGAGCTATCTCTGCATCTGCATTTTGTTATAAATTTGTCATGTACAGCAATAGCTGACTCTATCATTTCCAGGGAATTTAAGTCCAGGGTTTTCCCCGCTTCCTTTGATATAACCAAGGATTTATAGGGAGTTTCACCAGGCTTAATGCTTCCTGATAGAGGATGAGTTAAAAGCTTATGGCCATTATGGATTCTATCTCTTGCATTTGTTAATACATCACGATATTTTTCTTGCAAAAAAAGAATCTCATATCTGTCCTGATAATATTCTTTCACCATGCTATTGTTAGTAATAATCAGCATCTACAAATCTCTCCTAAGATGTAAAATAATTAGGCATAAAAAAAGCAAAAGGCAAAAAAACGCCTTTTGCTCTGTTATTAACCTGAGAGTTTCTTTCAAAACGAAATTGCCCCGTCGGTGCTTAAAGCTTTCCAGAGACCTGTCCGAATGCGGTCCTTTTACCTGAGATCATCACAGAGCACCATGGCGATGGTACTTGTTTACTTCCTTCGGTGTTGTATTACAAACTCTTCCGCAATCATCATCCAGTTTTTTTATATTCTTACAATATTTTTATAACATACATTTGTTAAAAATGCAACAATTATTTGTAAATATAACCTACAATTTACTTATTGTATTGTGAATGTATAATATTAAAGAATTTTACATTAGCTGTTGCTTACGCTAAAACCGTAGTATACAGAGCAACTGAGAAGCTCAAAGAACACTCTTAGTGCTTTAGCATGTAGAAGCCTTTATGTGTTGTCACATAGTACTATAATATTTAAGAACTATGAAGTTGTTTACTGCAATAATATATAATGCCACACCCTTACCTCTGAATTCAGCTACATAAAATTTATCTAAAAGAATAAAATAAACGTTTTCAAATTCCATTAGGCAATAAAATATCACAATTTTATGAAAAAAAGTTGATTTATTTTCCCTAAGGATCTATTATTAATTCGATAAAGTTGTTAATATTTTGTCAAATAACAGAAAATGTAGGGGGAGTTTTTATGAACAGATTAGAAGGAAAAGTAGCAATTGTTACTGGTTCTACCAGTGGAATCGGCGTTGGTATCGCCAGATTATATGCTGCAGAGGGAGCGAAGGTCGTTATCTGCGGACGTAGAGAAGAAAAGGGGCAAGCTGTCGTAGATAGTATTATAAAAGAGGGTGGTGAAGCTTCCTATCATTTTATGGATATCACTCTTACAGAAACTATTGAACAGCTTTTTGAAGATACTGTCAAAAAGTATGGAAAAATTGATATTCTAGTAAATAATGCGGCGAATGTATGCCTGAAGGATGGCCGTGTGGATGAACTGAGTTTGGAAATGTGGGATAATATTTTTCAAAGTGATGTGCGCGGTACTTTCTATGCTACCAAGTGCGTGCTTCCTTATATGCAGAAAAATGAAAATGGAGGCTCTATCATCAACATCGGATCTATGGCTTCCTGTGGCGGAGACTTAAGCTCTACTGCATATGCCTCTGCCAAAGCAGGTGTAGATATGCTGACACTATCCACTGCATTACAGTATGGAAAGCAGAACATTCGTTGTAACTGTGTAAGACCTGGTCTGATTGTTACACCAGAGAATGAAGCCTATGTACCTCAGGTATTAAAGGATATCTTTATGGATAACATTATGGTAAATAGATATGGATGTCCAGAGGATATAGGACATATGTGTGTATATCTTGCCTCTGATGAAAGCAGCTATGTAACCGGACAGATCATCAATGTGGATGGTGGCCTGAATTCTCATGTTCCAACAGTTGCTCAGTTTAGACAGCTAAATTCTCGTACATGGTAATTTATCCTCTGCCACTGAAATCATCGGTGATAGATATAGGATAAGAAAAGGACACTCTTTTTTTCCTTTAGCTTTATGGCTGGAGGAAGAAGGAGTGTCCTTTATTAATTAATTTATTTTATTTTGGAGGATTATATTTTGACATATATCTTTATATAATTACTTATACATAAAAACATTTATAAACCGATATAAATCAACGGTTTAGAGAATTTATCATATATCCATATAAACAAATATATCTTCATATATTTTTATTTTTGGTAGTCAATATAGTAGTCATTTTTCTATAAGTAAATCAAACTAAAAATCATCTATAAGTTTTCTCTCTTTATACTCCTATATTTAATTAAGCCATTATATTCACATAGATACTTTCAGGAACTATACAAAATTTCAACCTTAGAGCTCCTACCTTTAATTGCTTTATAAGCTGTTATATGCAGTATCTCCTTCATTTATCTATGGGTTGTGCATCGCTTTCATAGAAAATAAAAGAAGCTGTTGCATCAAATGTCCAATGCAACAGTTTGTTGTTTCATGCTATTTAATTATAGGTCCGAAAAGGACTTTTATCCCATAGTCTTCCATAGAAATAACAACTTTTCTCCCGCCTAAATTCAAGGTCTGACTCTTTAGATTTGGATTATCCAAAATACTGTAAAGCCTTGAACCTGAGCCTGGAATTATAACTTCAAGAGTCTTCTTTATTACCTCATCGTGTTCAAGACTACTATTTACAATCTGGTATGTTATATCACTTGTACCTGCTGGATTCGGTCCTATGGATGAATACATATCTCCACCAGAATACCATAATAGCCCACCATTGCTTTCCCTGTAACCTAACCCCATACCCTTTAACTTCTGAACAACCTCAGCACAGTTATAGATTTCCTGCTTCTCTGGTGGAGGAGTTTCTTTTACAGGGGGAGATGGTTGAGGTGCAGGAGCTGGTTCCTTTACTTCCTCTTTCACTGGTGCTGTAGGAGTAGTTGTATTCTGTTTGGGAGTCTCCTGAGCTGGCTTAGTCTCCTTTGGCTTGCTGTTATTTGCAGTTTCCTTAGGCTTCTCCTGTTTTGCTGGCTCTTCCTCAGGAGTTGTATTTTCCTGTGGTACGGCTTCAGTAGGAGTAGCTTCATTCTCCTGCTCTTTCTGCTCCTCTGTTAAATCTGCATCTTTTTCTTCTTCCTTCTGTTCTTCTTCAGCAGGAGTTATTTCTTCCTTGTCTTTATAATCAGCAGCAACCTTTTTAGACTCCTCATTATTCCTTGATTTATTACCTTGGAAAATAACTATCCC
>JAEXZL010000138.1 GCA_023451395.1 Bacillota bacterium
TAACTACTGCTGTTCCTTTACTGCTATAAAGTCTAATTATTTCTCCATCACTACTTGCTACAATATCCTTTATTTCTTTAGAATTTTCAATAACTGGAGGGGATGTCTTTTCTTCGATTCTTATTCTAAGCCTCGACCCCTCCATCCTTGCCCTAACCCACATTATATTATCTAGATCCTTCTGAAGTCTATTCTCAATGTCATTTACATTTATACTTCCCTTCTTGATCCCAGGTGCTATACCAATGGAAAACAATAATTTTCTCACTTCATAAGGGGATAGGTATTTGCCAGTGCTAATTTCCACAGCCCATATAAAGGTTGATAAGTAAAATAAGAGAATAGCAAAGATCAGTGTTCCACTCCCTAAAATTAGATTATCCTTTAACCTCATATAATAAAAGGCTATCCCTTTTCTTCCAACTACCTTTACCTTTCCCCCCTGCTTGCTACAAGTAGCAGAAACCTTTTTATAATCCTGAATATAAATATCAAAACTATAGGTAGTTAGATTTTTTCTATTAAGTGATTTTATATCAATCCCTTGATACCAGAGAGAATTTATTAATTTTTCCGGACGTAAGCTTTTAATTTCCAGAGTGATTATCCCCTTTTTAAGTCTCTTTATATTCATTATTTTTCTCCTCATAACAAATATTATTAAAAGAGCCTCTTAAAGCCAGTGTATTTCCCCCAATGAAAACTATTTCAAGTTTATCTCCTGTAATGCTAATTTTTCCTAAGCGGGAATTGATTTTAATAAGTCCCTCTTCAAAAATTGCAATTCCCTTATGATTTTCAATAGTCAACTCCCTATCTCCAACCATAGTGATCTTTGGTATATCCAATACTACATCTCTAGGTAAATCTAATTTATCTGCCATTACTTCCTTTGCTTTTTGTAGTTTTCCCTGCATACTGCCACCCCATATTTATTCTTTAATAATAAATATTCATTAAAGTCTAAAATAATGAATGGGGGCTATCTTTAATAAGTAACTTCTTACGACTTCAAACTGATAGGTATCTTTTATATAAATAAAAAGAACTCACAAAATGTGAGTTCTATTGATTATTTTTACTTAAGTAATCTTTTACTAGGGCACTAACAAGTTTTCCATCGGCTCTGCCTACGGTTTTTGGTCTTATAAGCGCCATAACTTTACCCATATCCTTAATGCTATTTGCACCTGCTGATATTGCCGACTGTTCTATTATTTCATAAATTTCCTGCTCACTTAACTGCTGAGGAAGGTAACTTAACAAAATCTCATTTTGAGCCATGGCCTTATCTACAAGATCCTGCCTGTTCCCCTTTTGAAACTCAAGTATAGCTTCGTTTCTTTGCTTAACTTCTTTGGCTAATATCTCAATAACTTGTGCCTCTTCAAGTTGAATACCCTGAGTTTTTTCTACAAAGAGTATAGCGGATCTGGCAGTACTTATAGTCTCGGCACGAAATTTATCTCTGGCCTTCATGGCCTGCTTCCAGTCCTCTTGAAGTTTTTCTTTAATGGACATTATGGTACCTTCTTTCAAAAAAAGTTCTATTTAAACTTTCTCTTTCTAGCAGCTTCTGATTTTTTCTTTCTCTTTACGCTTGGCTTTTCATAATGTTCTCTCTTCCTAACTTCTGAAAGAACTCCAGCTCTAGCGCATTTTCTCTTAAATCTTCTTAACGCACTCTCTAGTGTTTCGTTTTCTCCAACTTTGATTTCTGACATCTATTATCCCTCCCTCCGCTAGCTCATATTATATAACAATATAACAGCCTTCGGGTTAAATAGCACACGCTTAATTATACAATAGAGTATAATTTTCTGTCAAGAATTTCATTCCTTAAACTTATATCTTTTATACTGGAGGCCAGCTAAACTTCTTTCCTCCAAAAAGGTGAAAATGAAGATGAGGAACGGTCTGAAGACCATTTTCACCGCAATTATTTACAATTCTGTACCCATCCTTTGAGATGTTTAAATCTTTCGAAACCCTCTGTATAACTGTAAAAATATGAGCAATAATCTCAGAATTCTCATTGGATATTTCATTTACACTTTCTATGTGCTCCTTAGGTATCACTAGGACATGAACCGGAGCTTCGGGCTTAATATCATGAAAAACAAGAACTTTATCATCCTCATATACCTTGTTACATGGAATTTCACCCTTTATAATTTTGCAAAAGATACAGCTATCCATGAGCATACCTCCTTACTATAATATAGTTTATTCTTCAATAATGTTACCTTCACCGGATTCAATAAACCATTTATTTATTTTTACTGGAACTATTTTACCGATAATATCATTATTATTATATTTTACCACTATTTTTAAGTAATTTGGAGTATATCCTTCATATAAATTTTCACTTTTTGAAACTTTCTGTTCTATAAGAACAGGAAACTGACTTCCAACAAAGCTCTCACCAAAAGCCCTTTCGTTTTCTTCATTAAGATTGTGGAGAAGCTTGCTTCTTTTATCTTTTATGCTACCTTCCACTTGATTTTTCATCTTCTCAGCTCTTGTTCCCTTTCTTGCACTAAACTTAAATATATGCACCTTAGAAATCCTAATTTTCTTTAAGAAATCATAGGTTTTTTGAAACTCTTCGTCAGTTTCACCAGGAAAGCCTACAATTACATCCGTAGTTATACTTACATCTTTAATTGTCTTCCTTAAAAGCATTACTATTGACTCATATTCCTCTGCAGTGTATCTTCTATTCATCCTTTTTAAAGTTTCCGTACAACCGCTTTGCAAGGATAGATGGAAGTGTGGGCAGAGTTTTTTAAGCTTAGCTAATCTTTCTGCTATATCAGGGGTAAAAAAGGTCGGGTCTATGGAACCAATCCTTACTCTTTCTATTCCTGGAACTTTTTCAATCTCATCTAATATATCTATCAGTCTAATATTTCCCTCTAGATCAAGCCCATAAGAAGCTATATGTATCCCTGAAAGTATAATTTCCTTAAAACCATGCTCTGCAAGCTTCTTAACTTCATTAATAACCTTCTCCTTAGTTTTAGAACAAACACTTCCTCTGGCATAAGGAATGAGACAATAGGAGCAAAAGCAATTACAGCCATCTTGAATTTTAAGAAATGCTCTGGTTTTGTCTTGATAATTCTCAATATTGAGATCTTCAAAGTTTTTGTTCTTTAGCACTTCCCCTACTTTAATTATTTGAGAGGCTTCATCTTTAGCTCTATTTACCCAATAGACTATCTCACCCTTATTTCTTGTACCTAAAACAACATCCACTCCCTCAATAGCACTAACCTCTTTAGGCGCTATCTGAGAATAGCAGCCTACTACAGCTACAATAGCCTCGGGATTCGCCCTCCTTGCTCGCCCTATAATCTGCCTGGACTTTTTATCACCCATGTTGGTAACAGTACAAGTATTTATAACATATACATCCGCTTCTTCTGAGAAATCCACCACCTCATAGCCTTCCCTAATAAACTTTTCTGCCATGGCTTCAGATTCATAGACATTTACTCTG
>JAEXZL010000147.1 GCA_023451395.1 Bacillota bacterium
CTCAGATTTTTTATGTCCCTTTTTACAGCATCTGAATATTATAAATTAGTAAGAAAGGAGAGGATAAAATGCCAAGCTTTGATGAATATGTACTTAATACAAAAAAGGCATCACCAAAGGAAAACCAAATAGCAGCTGCTTCTCCAGAAAGCCTCTCTCAAAAGCCTGCAAAAAGGAATATTCAAGAGGAAAAGCCCAAGGCTGTGGCAAATCAGGGGGATAATGCCTTAAAGGTTAATGAGATTAGGTCAGCTGATACTGATATTAAAAATGATAAAGTTAATAAAGAAAATAAGGTTAATATAGCTAGTATTGTAACAATTCCTGGTGCTACCTCTTATATTTCAGGCAGAGTAACCGATGAAAAAGGAATGGGAGTTAAGGATGCCACCCTAGAGCTACTTATGCTCACAAATGGTAAGTATCTCGTTGTAGAAGAGGCTCAAAGCAATGATAAGGGTGAGTACTTATTTGCAGATTTAATGGCAGGAAGCTACACTCTCCAGGTTTACAAGGATGGCTATCTCCCCTATCAAAGCTCAAGAATAACCGTTATGGAGAATCAATACATCGGTATTAACCTCTCCCTAAAAAATGACCTTAGAAATCTTATGGGTAATATTCATGGTGTTATCACTGATGAGGCTACAGGACTTCCCTTAGAAAACATCTTAGTTGCCTTATTTTCTGTTTCCAATAATAGAGAAATATTCATAAGCTCAACTTACACCAACCAGCAGGGAAAATATGCCTTTACATTAATAAATCCAGCAGTCTATGTGGTAAAGGCCACCTCCTTTAGAAAGGATGATGCATAATGGTTCTCAAAAGAATTCATTACCTAAAAAGTAGTAAAAACTTTAATCTAAGGGCAGGGAAGAGCAAGGAAATAAATCTATCCCTTAAAGAATGCAAAGCCACAGAAAACACTATGATAGTAGGCAGGGTTCTTCAAGGACTAAATCCTCTTTCTGATGCTATTGTAATCGTAATGGATAAGGATTTCCGAGAGCTTTATAAAGCATATTGTGATACTAATGGTATTTTTCTCTTTAAAGAAACCGTTCCTAAAGGTAGCTATAAGATTATAGCTTATTGTAAAGGCTATACCCCTTCAGAGGCTCAAAATATAGTGGTTGAAGATTCTAAAGTTTTGAAGGTTTTTTTTGAACTATCACAGGATACCTCTGCTCATAAAGGCATTGTCTATGGAGTTGTCTCTAATACAGATACTAAGGAACCAATAGCAAATGCAAAGGTTTATTTAACCTTTAAGAGCAGAAGTATAAAATCCTCTGATGCTTTGACAAATACCAGAGGTGAGTATATTATCTATAATATACTTCCTGGAGATTATATGCTTCAGGTAGAAACAGAAGGCTATGAAATCTCTACTCCTATTAATGTCAAGGTTTCTAACAAGGAAATAATCTCCGTAGATATTCCCCTACATCCCATTCTACTGAATCTTGGCAGTATTTCCGGCAGCTTAGGTCTTGATAAAAGCTCGCGAAATAATATCACCACCTTCCTATATAAAATCCATGGGGATTCAGCCCGCTTATGTGAAGTACAAATTACCAGTAAGGACGGAATTTTTGTCTTTTCCGGACTTTCTCCCGGTACTTATAGGGTTACTGCAACTATCGTTACGGATGGAGACTTTCAAAGAGAATATGTTGTTAAGTAAATAAAAGCGCGATACCCTTCATAAGAGAGGTATGGCGCTTTTATTATTAATGTTTATATTTTTCAGTTATCATCATTGTTCTTATTTTTATTGTTCTTACCCTTATTATTCTTTTTGTTCTTATTATTTGACTTATTATTATCCTGATCATCCTCTTCTACATCTTCATTTTTGATATTCACTTCAGCGGTATTTTGTTCTTCACTATAATTAACAGACTGATGGTTCTCCTCCTGAAACTCCTCTGATACCACTTCTTCCGCTTTATCTACCTCTTCTTGGGCTACTATTTTACCCTCCTCTTTTCTTACAATCTGGCTTTGCTTATCCGCCACTACATTATTATTCAAACTATATATTACTCCTAGGGATGCTCCAGAAATTATTAAAGTGGTTATCACTATCATAAGTGCTATTTTCTTGCCATGCTTCATAATCCAATCCCTCCATTTATTTATATTATCTTTTTCATCAATTATTTTATTAACGCCAACCTGCGTATTAGAATTTGTGATACTATACTCCTCTGGAATCCTAAAAAATTCAATAGTCTTTCCCTTTTCCATGCTATTTGCTTTGCTAAGGAGTTTATATTCCTTTGAAAAATCTCTAGAGGATAAAAGGTCCCTCCTAAAATCATTTATACTGGAATATCTATCCTCATAGTCAATCTGCATAGCTCTTCGAAGAATATATCTAAATTTCACAGGCAGTTTCTCAGGATAGCTGTTATCTTTAATTGCCTCTAGGGCATTTTCAGGACTTTTTCCTAGAAGCATATAATAAAGCACAGCTCCCAGTCCATATATATCTGTAGCAGGACTTATTCTTCCATGTCCGAATTGTTCCGGTGCTGCATAACCCATGGATCCCATGTACATCTCTTCAAAAAACTCTTCAACATGATCTTCAGGTTTATATATTCTGGATATGCCAAAATCAATAAGGACAACCTCTCCATTAGGCTTTAATATTATATTATCAGGCTTCAAATCTCCGTATATTATTCCTGGCTTTAAGCTGTGAAGGTACTCCAAAATATATGTAATGTCTAAAGCAATTCTTAAAAACTCCAGCTCTCCTATGTTTTTTCTTAAAACCCTGCTTTTTAAGGTTTCTCCTTCTATGTAGTCAATACACATATATATGCAATTTTTATCCTCAAAGACCTCATAAATCTTAGGAATTCCCTTATTATTTAAATTTTTTAATATACTTGGTTCTGAATTATAATATTTTTTTGTTTTCTTTATTTCTTTTATAGCCAAGAGATATTCCGTTCCCTTTTCAGAGCAAAGATATACCGTCCCCATTCCTCCCTTGCCTAAAAGCTCCCTAACCACATACTTATTACGTATTACTTCTCCTATCTTGAGCAATAAGTACACCTCCTAAGTCTGTTCATCATAGC
Organism: Bacillota bacterium; assembly: GCA_023451395.1. Taxonomy (GTDB): domain Bacteria; phylum Bacillota; class Clostridia; order Clostridiales; family Clostridiaceae; genus JAEXZL01. The sequence continues at coordinate 3,102 of JAEXZL010000147.1, forward strand.
CTGCCAAATTATCAGGCTTTTCTCTTATGGTAAAGTTATGATAACTGCACTTGTATCAATTATGTAAGCTCTATTTTACCTCTTTGCCAGCTTATAATAAACCTTAGGGGGATTTAATAATCTATTAAGATGTTACCTTGTATTCATTGTAATTCTTATTTCTTTATAAAAATACCAATAAAATATAGAGAAATCCTTATTATTTTATTAATTTAAATTAAGATACAGAGAAATTAATGCTTTCCTTCTTAAAAATCCACTTTTTATTTTAAATAATATTAATATAATCTTGATCTTTCTCATGTCCATAAGAGCTAGAACCTTGTTTAGCTCTTAATATAAATTTATAATATAAAATATAATCTAAGAACTATCATAAGGTTAAAAGAGGTAAAATTATATGCATATAGTAACGGTAAAAGGAATACTTTCCCCTAAAAATGGAATGAATCTATATAGAGGCTGTACTCATGGCTGCATATATTGCGATTCTAGGAGTAAATGCTATAATATGAACCATCAATTTGAAGATATAGAAGTGAAAATAAATGCACCGGAATTATTAGAGGCAGCACTTAAAAGAAAAAGAAAGAAGTGTATGATCAGCACAGGAGCTATGACCGACCCTTACATTCACATAGAGGAAAATATTAAAAACACCAGAAAAAGCCTTGAAATCATCAATGAATATGGTTTTGGACTTTCAATACTCACAAAATCCTCAAGAATCTTACGCGATTTAGACCTCCTCAAGAAAATAAATAAAACGACCAAAGTAGTTGTTCAAATGACTCTCACCACCTATGATGAGAGCTTATGTAAAATTATTGAACCTCATGTAAGCACTACAAAGGAGCGTTTTGAGATTTTAAAAGTAATGAGAGATAATGGTATACCAACTATAGTTTGGCTAACACCCATTCTTCCCTTTATAAATGATAATGAGGAAAATATTCGAGGCCTCCTAAACTATTGCATAGAAGCTAAGGTTTGGGGAGTTATCTCCTTCGGCATGGGACTTACCCTTAGAGAAGGAAACCGTGAATATTTTTATGATAATTTAGATAAAAATTTTAAAGGACTAAAGGAAAAATACATAAATACCTATGGATACTCCTATGAAATTATTAGTCCAAGGAATAAAGAACTTGTGGATCTTACTAAAGATATCTGCAAAGCAAAAAATATAGTCTTTGATTCTAGAAAATGCTTTGAATACTTGCACAGCTTTGAAGAGAAATCATCTTTTGAACAGCTTAAGCTGCTATAAGCATCTTAAAATCTGAATTAATTATATATAACAAAAAGGCAGCCTTTGCAGCTGCCTTGATTTATTATTGGAAACTTTTTTATAAATTACTCCTCTATAATACTAATTACTGCCCCAAGAGCAGTAGCATATTCCCCCTGCTCAGGGATTATAAATTCAATATTATGCAGCCTACCCACATCCTCGAAAACAAAAAGTCCTGATTTTAATTTTGTAAGGCTTCCCGTTAAAACTACCTTAGAAATTTTATCAGCTTTAGCAGAAAAAACAGCCATCATCCCAATAACTTGAAATATCATATTGATAATCCCTCTGGCTATATCCTCCTCTTTAGCTTCTGAGGAAAGCTGCCCAAAATTTGAAACTGTTGTATCTAGAGGTAATCCCTCCAAAGGAATTTTGCATACATCACCTATGGCTAAATCAATCTTACTGATATCTCCTTTATCTATAAGTTCCCCTATCTCTTCTATGCTGTCTTTTGATAAAAGCAGCTTGGACAATCCAAGCAAGGTTCCCCCGCCAACACCACTGCCTCCTAGGTGAATGATTTCATCTCCAGAAATTTTAATGAGAGCAGTCCCGGTGCCTATATTTACCACAATTGTTTTATCAAGTCCTGAGAGATATTTGCCTCCTAAACCAATTGACTTAAGCTCAGGCACTATCACTGTTTTCTTATCCTCTGGATTAAGCTTAAGGCTTACAGCCCCCAAGCCTGTAAGAGCCACTGACCTAATTTCCTCTTCTTTAATGTTATTTCTCCTAATAAGCTCTTCTTTACAATAGCTAATTAGATTAAGATTATTAGAAAAAGGAGTATTTATAGCATCTATAAGCTTACCATTCTTAACAAGCACCCCTTTTGTATTACTGCTTCCCATATCAATACCCACAATATAACTCATTATGTACCTCCTATACCTAACAACCCTCTATTACTACTTAGCAGCAAAAAATACTGCAGTAGCTGTAGCTAATATTCTATCTCTATCATTTTCATCCCAAGCTTCAGCAATAACATTTATAAGAGTTTTTCCTAGGGAAGTAATCCTAACGGTAATATGTAATGTGGAATTCACCATTACTGGTTTTATATAATTAATCTGCAAATTAACAGTAGGAGTCCACCCTTCTTCTATTATACTGCTTGAAAGAAGTCCCATACAATTATCAAAAATTGTTGCTGTCACTCCTCCATGGGTTATGCCCATTCCGTTTTTCATATTAGGAAGGATTTCCACAGAAAATTCTGCCACCCTTTTATTAAAATCGCAGCTTACTAAATTAGGCAAAAGGTTCTCTACGATGGTTCCTTTCATATTTACCTTAGCTTTTTCTATAGTTTTATTTAATTTTTCTTCTAAATTTTTATTATAATTCATACCTTTATCCATTGTTTATCACCTCTATCTCTTTTCTCTAAAGTATATTTATCCAGTGTTTAAGTTCTATCTATTTAATTTTAAAGTCTATCTATTATGTATTTTCATTATAATTAATAATAGCAATGGAGTTTTCTTATGTAAAGAAAATTAGGACCTTCAAAGAGGTCCTAATTATTGTTTATTCTCCTTTTGCTTCACGCTTATATTCCAAAATATCTCCTGGCTGACAGTCCAATACATCACAAATTGCTTCAAGAGTAGAAAAACGTATTGCACTAATTTTGCCTGTTTTTATTTTGGACAGATTTACATTTGCAATTCCCACTTTTGCTGATAGCTCATTTAAGGAGATTTTTCTATCAGCCATTACACGATCAAGTCTCAAAATAATTGCCATAAATATCTCCTTTCATAGGGTTTCGTCAGCTTGTCTTTGTAACTCAATACCATAACGAAAAACCATAGTTAATCCCAATACTGCCAAACCACATACAAAAACCATTCCGCCAAGGGATATATAAGTTCTTATCAAGACACCCTCACTTGGTTGAAAAGGGTTAAGAAACTGTGCCAATAGCTGTATCGGCTCAAAGGTAAGAAGCAATACACCAATCCATCTAAGCCTACGAACATTCTCCATTGTAAAGGGTGAAGTTTTTTCTGAAACACTTCGAAGCATTAGGGTTACATTGAACATGATCAACAGACATATTATGGACAATAGTACACTTGACACTATCCCCGCTATGCCAGCAGAAGGGTTCACTGTAAAATTCACGTAAGACATCACTCCCCGCACAATAAAAGCAATTATTACAATAATAGTAATACTCATAAATGTCTTTGAAATGGATCTTAGCTTTGACAAACTCATATAATTCACTCCCAATATTTGTATTTTATTTTATTATAGCAGAAAATTATACGATTACAAACTATTTTTTAATGATAAACGTAAAATTTTTATCTTTTTACGTTTATGCCATATTATTTATATCTATATATAGTTGGTTTATATTGATATATAGTTTGGCCTATATCCGACATCTTTGACTTATATTGTTATAGATTTTGCTGTATTACAGTCCAATGCTTACAAACCTGTATAAAGCTAATGGGCGACTGCTTCAGCCGCCCACAATTGCTATAGCTTCCAAAGGAAGCCCCTTCTTCTGATTATTATGCTGCTTTTGTTTTAAAGTGTTTAAAGAGCTTAACAATTTCATTAAGCACTAGAGGCACTATGGCCAAGGCTGATACAATTAACCAGTCATTCATAGCTAGATCAAATACATCAAAAACATTAGCTAAGAAAGGTACTGTGATTATAACATCTTGAAGGAATATACCAACTATTATGGATCCAATTAGATACTTGTTAGTGAATAATCCTATAGAGAATATGCTCTTATCAAGATTTCTAAGATTTAATGAATGTATAAGCTGTGATACGCTAAGAACTATGAAAGCCATAGTCTGTGCATGCATTAATTTCTCACCATTTAAAACATCTGGTGCAAGAGCCGCTAATCCTGTTAAACCTGTTTCCTCTACAGCACCGATATAGAAAGCAGCTAAGGTAAGAACTCCAATGAGAACTCCATTTAATATCATGAAAGCAAGACTTCCCTTGAAAAGGCTATCTTTTGCTCTTCTTGGCTGCTGGTTCATAACATCTGGGTCACCGGGATCCATTCCTAGGGAAAGTGCAGGAAGGGTATCGGTAATAAGATTAACCCATAAAATATGGATTGGCTCTAAAGGTGTAGCCCAGCCTAAAAGTATTGCAAAGAATAATGCAACTATCTCACCAATATTACAGGATAAAAGGAATAAGATAGACTTTTTAATATTAGCAAAGATATTTCTTCCTTCCTCAACAGCATTGATTATTGTTGAGAAATTATCATCGGTGAGTATCATATCTGCAGCACCCTTAGCAACATCAGTACCAGTTATACCCATGGCAACTCCGATATCTGCTGCTTTAAGGGAAGGTGCATCATTAACACCGTCTCCAGTCATTGAAACAATATTATCATTAGCCTTAAATGCTTGAACTATTCTAACCTTATGCTCAGGAGAAACTCTGGCAAATACTCTTAAATCCTGCACTCTTTCAGCTAACTGCTCGTCAGATAGGGCATCTAATTCCACCCCGGAAATACTTTGTTCTTCATTTTTTGCAATTCCCAGCTCTTTGGCTATAGCTAAAGCAGTCTTCTTGTGGTCACCAGTAATCATAACAGTAGTAATACCGGCCTTCTTACAGGTCTTAATAGAATCCTTAACCTCTTCTCTTGGAGGATCTATCATACCTACCAGACCTATTACAGTAAGGTGTGTTTCAATATCCTCTGGTTCAATATTAGAGCCATTTACTTCCTTATAGGCAAAGCCAAGAACTCTTAAAGCTGCCTCTGACATGGCATTGGAAGCTTCCATTATATCATCCTTAAGGATTTGTGTAAGAGGTTTTACCTCTCCATTAATAAGAATATTATCAGCTATATTAAGAATATTATCTATAGCTCCCTTGGTCATTACAAGATGCTTATCACCATAATTATTTATGGTACTCATAAGCTTTCTATCGGAATCAAAGGGAAGCTCATTATCTCTATTATGTGCTTTATTTAAATCATTTTTAGTGATGTTGTAGTTAAGAGCTAAATCTAAAAGTGCAATTTCTGTAGGGTCTCCAGTTTTAGAATCTTTTCCTGTGGTTGCATCATTACAAAGAGTCATATTCTCAAGGAATAGCTTCTCTCCCTCATCCTCTAAATTTACCTCATTAGCATTTTTAAGCTTACCGTTTATATATACCTTCGTAACAGTCATTCTGTTTTGAGTGAGAGTACCAGTTTTATCTGAGCACACTACATTAACAGCACCTAAGGTTTCTACAGCAGGAAGCTTTCTAACAATGGCATTGTGCTTAACCATCTTTTGAACGCCTATAGCAAGCACTATAGCTACGATAGAAGGAAGTCCTTCTGGAATTGCTGCTACTGCTAAGGAGATAGCTGTTAAGAACATCTCAAACAATGGTCTCTTTTGGAAAACTGCGATAGCAAACATTAATACACATATGATAAGAGCAGCTACACCTAGAAGCTTTCCTATCTCTGCGAGCTTTTTCTGAAGCGGAGTCTGGTCATCTACATTCTGCTCAAGCATCTTAGCTATCTTACCAATCTGAGTATTCATTCCTGTTGCTACAGCCAAACCTTCTCCTCTTCCATAGGTGATAAGGGTTGACATAAATGCCATATTCTTTTGGTCCCCTAAGGCAACCTCTTCGTCTTTTATAACTAATGAAGCATCCTTCTCTACTGGTACAGATTCTCCTGTTAAAGCAGATTCCTCTACTTTTAAGTTTGCTGAACTTATAATTCTTATGTCACAAGGAACATATCTTCCAGCATCTAATATAACTATATCTCCAGGGACTATTTCTTTTGAATCTAATTCTATTATTTCTCCATTTCTTCTTACGTAGGCTTTGGGGGTAGACATCTTTTGAAGAGCTTCCATAGCCTTCTCAGCCTTTGACTCCTGTGCTACACCAATAACAGCATTTAATACTACAACTATAGTAATAATCACTGCCTCGCTTCTCTCACCAGTAAAGGCAGAAATTATTGCAGCTATTATAAGAATATAGATAAGGGGGTCATTTAATTGAGCTAAAAACATTTGAAATATTGTTTTCTGTTTTTGAGCTGCTAGCTCATTTCTTCCGTACTTTTCTAGGCGGGAAGCCACCTCTTCCTGTGATAAACCTTGTTCAGGATTAACATTAAGATCCTGAAGCGCCTTGCTCACATCTTCGTTATGATACATACTTTATCCTCCTTTTAAAGCTTAAGGTTTAATGGTATTAAGTGTAAGAGTGCTAAAAATAAATAATCAATACAAATAAAAAAAACCTTTGTACTGAATTTACCAGCACAAAGGTCTTGCATCTTAGTAATCATCCGGGATAAACCGTAATGACGAATGATTAACGCGTGAGCGTATGCTACTCCCCTTTATAAATATAATATTACATCTTTTATGGAACTTGTCAATAAATTAATTTAATTCTTGAAAATTCCTTGAGATTATTATATTATAGGGATATTTTTTAATAGCTCATACACTTCTTCTGCGACCTTATCTGCCGATGCAGGATTTTGTCCTGTTATCAAATTTCCTGAGACCTCTACATGAGCAGTCATGGGAATTAGTGACTTTTCATATTGGGCTCCTCTATTTTTCATTTCATCTTCTAAAGAATAAGGTATATTATCCTTAGCAGCCACCAGTACCTCTTCTCCATTGGAAAAGCCTGTAGCCTTTCGACCATATAATAAGTATTTACCGTCAGAAAGAGTTACATTTAAAAGTGCTACGGGTCCATGACACACTGCTGCTACAACTCCACCAGTCTCAAAGATATTTTTAACTAGCTGCCTAATTTTTATACTATCTAAAAAGTCTATCATAGCACCATGTCCACCGGCAAAGTAAATACAATCATATTCATCACCCTTTACCTCGGCTATAGGAATAGAATTATTTAGCTTTTCCATAAAGATAGCATCCTCATAATAGTCCTTTGAAGCGCCTGTGAGAGTAATAGGTGTAAGACTGAGCTTATCTAAAGGAACATAACCTCCCCTTGGACTAGCTATATCAATTTCAAAATCCTTTTCTCTGAAAAAATCATAGAAATCTACTAATTCACTAAGCCAAAGTCCCGTTTTTCTATCACCTGGGAGCAAAGCACTATTAGTTACTACAGTTAAAATCTTTTTCTTCATCCTTAGTACCTCCTTAAATTTGATTCACTAACGCCTTCTATATTTATTCCCAATAATTAATACTTTCACTTAAGAAATCAGTGACAACTGATAAGATGAGCATACCCCATTTATATGAATAGGATTTGAGTATTTTCTTATAATTATATGAATTTTGTAATTTTTGTAAAACAACTATTTTTTATATACACATAAGCAAATTTCATAAGTATTAAACAAATAGAGACCTTCATAATCATTGCTATGAAGATCTCCTTACTTTATCAGTAGGATTATATTCTTTTAAAAAGCACAGAGTTTTCTAAATAAATATGTCTGTGAAGATCCTGTGTAATGTCCTCAAGCTTACTGTATAATAGTTCATAGCTTCTGCAGGCATCTTCCGGTGCCTTATATCCTTTTGTGAGTTTTTGAATTTCTAAAAGAAGCTCTCCTGCCCCTTCATGCTCATCCTCTGTATCTTTAATTGTATCCATTATTATTTTTTTCTTTTCCTCTTCATTATTACCTGAGAAATATTCATATAAAAGGGGGAAAAGCTCTTCCTCTTCCTTAATAAAGTGCTCCTCCAATTCTGACTTCAAGGTGCTAAATACCTTTTTTATAGCTAATAGCTCACTGCCATGAGTGCTGTAATGAGCCTTTAAAACCTTAGATAATAGCTCATCAATACTCTTAAGCTCTTTCATTCCATAGGAGTGATGCACCTCTAGTATATAGTCCATGAGCTTTATTGGATCTTCCTTCCTCCAATCCTTGTGTACCTCTAAATTTTCTACAGACTTCTCTAGAGCCTTATTAAGCTCTTCAATTAATTCATCCTTATTTATTCCCTGTTCCAAAATGGCCTCAAGGAGTATTCTATCTCCACCGCAGCAGTAATCAATGCTATAGCTGTGGAAGACTTTTTCCGCTCCAGGCAATTGGGATACAATATTTCCTAAGCTTTCTTTTAACAGCTTATCCTTATCTCCTTTAAGCTTATTCATTTTATTTTATGGTGAGCTTTAATCAGCCTTCGCTGCCCTCACCTTTCCTCCTCTATTTTTTATTTATTATCATTATTCTAAATTTCTTTCCCTACTTTTATAATCTATATTCTATATTCCTTCATCTTAAAGAGCATTTAATAGAAGCTCTGAGGTATAAAGGATAGCCCTCTCTATTCCCTTTAAATCCTCTTCCTTAAGAGAAAATCTTATCCTTAAAGGAAATTGTACATCAGTCATACCAGTGCTCTTAATAATATCTGAGGTATTTAACACAGTAAAGCTTGTTTCATTAAGATAGTCCTGTACGACTTCAATGGCTTCTCCACTCCATCCATAAGAGCCAAAGGCTGCTGCCACCTTTCCCTGGAGCTCTCTTCCCTTAAGTTCTTTTAATATATCCTCTAACCCGCCAATCATATCAGCATATCTTGTAGAGGTTCCAAAGAATAAAGCATCAGATTCTTCTATAACCTTTAAGACCTCTTCCTTTGAAGTCTTATTCACGTCAATAACCTTGGCATTAATATCATTGTTTTCAAATTCCTTCTTAATAAGCTCTGCCATCTTTTTGGTATTTCCTGTCATTGAGGAATATATTATCCCTGCACTTTTATCTAAAAGAGTGTTTTCACTCATATTTTTATAAATGTTTATATACTTTTCTGGGTTATCTCTTAAAATGTATCCATGGGATGGTGCTATCATATTTATTTCTAAATCCTTGATCTTATTGATAAAGCTCTGTACATAGCGTCTATGAGGATGCATTATAAGCTTATAATATACCTTGAAGTCTTCATCTATGTCTTCCTTAGCCTCATCATTGAAATATTCATAGTTAGCTACATGGGTGCTAAAAATATCACAGGGAAATAATATCTTATCCTCTATGCAATAGGTAACCATAGTTTCTTCTGTATGAAGATAGGGAGCTTCTATAAACTTTAATGTTTTACCTCCTAAATCTAGGGTATCTCCATCCTTAACCACTAAAAACTCTCTATTGTGGAGCTTATACATTTCTTTAAGTTCTGAAACTGCTGGAGCAGTACATACAATCACTGCATTTTTTGCCTTTGCAGCCAAGCTTCCTAGACCTCCAGAATGATCAGGCTCCGTATGATTGATTATTATATAGCTTATTTCCTCCAAAGGAGTAAGTGTTTTAAGATTCTCAGTAAATTCCCTTCCAAAGCTAATATCCACTGTATCTATTACCGCTACCTTTTCACCTTTAATAAGATAGCTGTTGTAGGTTGTTCCCTTTGTCAGTACAAGTCTATGAAAGGGCACATCTCTATCATCTACTTTTCCCACCCAAAATATATTTTCTGCTAAAGTGATTTTATCCATAATATAACACTCCTTATATATAAATTTTTCTAGCTATCAATTGGTGCATCTCTTAACTACAATTTCATTTTAAGTCCATAGGAGATAATTAAATATGATTCAAATCACATTTTGAAAATTATTTTTAAGGAAGATTCAAGCTTGTTTCTTTGAATAGGACAATAAAAAAAGTCCAACCATAATATCTGGTTGAACTCAATAATTTTTAGTCTTTTGTAATTTTATCTCAACATACTTTTTAATGCAGCTTCATCCTTAATTATTAATAGCCTATTTCCTAAAAAGTCTATTATCCCCATATCCTGAAGAGTTGCGAGCTTTCTACTCATTGTTTCCCGGGTAAGGCCTGCATAATTAGCCATCTCCTCACGATTTATAGGTAGCTTTATCTCTAAGCCCTTAGAGGTTTTATTAGAATACTTTTCACTAAGCTCTAGTAAAACATAGGCTATCCTAAGCTCAGCATCCTTTGTTGCTAAATTTTGAGCAAGATTCTCCGTTTCTGCTAGCCTTCTGGCAACCTCCTTAAGAAGCTTTATAGCAATGGTTGGATTGCTTAAGATTATCTTATCCATAGATGCCTTGCTCAAGGTACAGATTCTCAAGGGGCTTATAGCATATGCACTAAAGTTATATTTTTCTCCATCTCCAAAGATATTAAGCTCTCCAAAAAAATCCCCTGAAGTTAGAATATGAACTATCTGTTCCTTCCCCTCTAGTGTTACCTTTGAAAGCTTAACCTGTCCTTCATTTATTATAAATAAGCTGTCAGAGTTATCTCCCTCAGAACAGACTATTTCACCTTTTTTATAGCTTCTGTGGCCAGTCATGTCCACTATTTTTCTAAGCTCCTCTGAAGATAAAAAAGAGAATATAGGTACCTTGGAGGCACAGAGCTTATGCCTGCAGCTATCACAATTTACCTCTAACAAATTTATCACCTGCTATAAAATATTTTCTTTTACTGCTTTCAATCTAATATTACCCCTTTTTACTTAAATTGGCAATATAAACACTACCTTCTCCTCCAATTAATAAAGTACTAGCTTCTCCTATATCTTCCACCGCTACTCATCACCTTTAAAAAATCATGAACAAAATTAGCCCCTCTAGAAATAATTATCCCAGCACAAAGCATCCCTATTAGAGGATTAACAGAAGGAAGTCCTATGAGGGAAAGTATGTCCAACTTGGTTGTTATAGCTAATAATACCCCTACAGTTAGTGCCCCTATACGATCTAAGGAGGCCTTGCCATTTTCCCATAAAAGCTTTAAGGTTTCCCAGATCGCTTCACAAAGCAGTGCCATTACAAAAAGCTTAATTAAATCCATAACTCCCCTCCTAAGTCTTAATCCTTTATATATATTATACATTTTTTACATTATATGTATACAATAAAAAGATTTCACTCTGAAAGAAGGTGTAAGAATTACTATCCTTAGCTCTAATCATTTGATGCCAGTTTCTTTAATGTATCACCTGAAATTCTATATACTGTCCATTCATCCATAGGCTGAGCTTCCAGAGATAGATAAAAATCAATACTTGGCTTATTCCAATCAAGACATGCCCACTCCAACCTTCCACATTCCCGTTCCATGGCAATTCTGGCAAGCTCCTGCAAAAGAGCCTTTCCATATCCCTTCCCACGATATTTTGGAAGTACGAATAAGTCTTCTAAATAAATACCCGCCTTCCCTACAAAAGTTGAAAAATTATGAAAAAACAAGGCAAACCCTACCTCTTTGTTATCCTCAAGGGCAAAGATTACCTCAGCTTTTTTCTCCACAAAGATCCACTTTTTTAATAGCTCTTCTGTAGCAACTACCTCTCCCAGCATTTTTTCATAAGCTGCTAGTTCCTTAATAAAAGCTAAAATAAGAGGAACATCTGATTCTATTGCATTCCTAAAATCTATCCTTTGATTTTTCATGCTTCCATCTCCTTAACTAATACATTTTTTAACTACATTTCATACATAATATTCTTTAAAAGGATTAGTTTAGATAAATATAACATATAGATCCTATAATCTATGTTACTATGATCTAAACAGCAAATAGTAGGTACATAAATCATATAAAAGCAAATATAAGGTGCAATGATATAAACAACAAATAATTGTTGCATAAATTTTATTTATATATAACCATTGTTTTATTAATAGCGCTGTAATTAAAGTAGTAAATAAACCAAAGGAGGAGTATATCATTATGAATATTTTATCTAATAAAGGTAGCGGAACTAAAATAACACATGTTATTCTGTTTATTATTACAGGCTTATACTTATTAGAAACTATATTTATTCGTGGGCTATTTACTAATATTATATTAGCCTGTATTACTATTGCCTGGAGTTTAATCTCTCTTATATTAGCACTTATAAAGAAAGAATATAAATTAGCTATTATTGATCTTATTATTTTCTGTGTAATTTTAGCTTTATTTATATTCTTAACATCCTTATAAGCAAACCTATTTTATTTTCCTAATTTAAGCTTTGCTAAAGCCTCTGCTAGTGCAGAATTAATGGGCTCCTCATTTTCTTCCTTCATTTTCTTCATGTACTTGGCTACATCCTTCTTATTAAGCTTTCCTTCCTGCTCCTTAAATCTTCTATTAAAGGAAGATGCCTTTTCTCTAAATCCACAATTCTTATTAGCACAGACATAGATTGCTCCTTCACCCTGTCCTCTAAGCTCTAACCTTTTATGACATTCAGGGCATCTTACATTAGTAAACTTGCTCTTAAATTCCCTGTGGCCACAGGTCCTATCCTGACATACATGCATTATGCCATTCTTTCCCTTAACCTCCAGCATATATTTCCCGCATTCAGGGCATTTACTTCCTGTTAGATTATCATGCCTAAATTTATCCTTGCTCTCTTTAACATCCTCTACAAGCTCACCAGAGTAGGCCCTCATTTTATCAATGAAATCCTTAGGATCTCTTTTTCCTTTACTTATAAGCTCCAGCTCACTTTCCCACTTTGCCGTTAATAAAGGAGATTTTAAATCCTCTGGTACTAAATCAATTAGCTGTTTTCCCTTAGAGGTAGGTATTATTTCCTTGCCTCTCTTTTCTAGGTAGAACATATTAAATAGCTTTTCAATAATGTCAGCTCTGGTTGCTACAGTTCCAATGCCTCCTGTTTCTCCTAAGGTTTTAGCGGAGGTCTTATCTAAGGTCACATACTTCTGAGGATTTTCCATGGCAGATAGCAGGGTCCCTTCATTAAATCGTGGAGGTGGTGTAGTCATATGCTTGTTGCTTTCTATGGAAGCAATTTTTATGGCCTCACCCTTTTTAACTTGAGGAAGCTCCTGATTATCCTTATCCTCTTCCTCCTCTTGTAAATCATTCATTTTGTCGTAAATCCTCTTCCAGCCCTTAGATTTAGTTACATTTCCCTTGGCATAAAAGCTTTCTCCTCCTATATCTGCTACTATGGTGCTTTGAATATATTCGTAAGGCGGCAGCATAACTGCTAAGAATCTTTTTACAACTAAATCATAGATGTTTCGCTCATCACTGCTTAAGGAGGAAAGATTCACCCTCTCCTCAGTAGGAATAATAGCATGGTGATCACTTACTTTACTGCCATCAACAAAGCCCTTATGTGCTTTAACCTTTCCCTGTAGAAGCTCCTGAGCAAGGTTTCTATAGCTTCCTTGTGCTACAGCCTTAAGCCTATCAGGAATGGTAGCTACAATATCCTCAGATATATACCTAGAATCAGTTCTTGGATAGGTAAGCACCTTATAATTTTCATATAGTCTCTGCATTATAGATAAAGTTTCCTTAGCAGAATATCCAAAAATCCTGTTACCATCCCTTTGAAGCTCTGTTAAATCATAAAGGGCTGGGGCATACTTCTTTTTATTGCTCTCAAGGACTTCTTGAACTATGGCATCCTTCCCTCTTACCTTCTGCAGCAGCTTATCAGCTTGTTCTTCATTAAATATATTGCTGTTATTGTTCTTGTCTCTCCATCTTAAAGTGAAGCCCTTTGCCTTAGCATTTATCACATAATAGGGCTTTGGCTTAAAGTTATTTATCTCCTCTTCTCTATTAACAATCATTGCAAGAGCAGCGGATTGCACTCTTCCTGCACTTAACTGAGCATTATACTTACAGGTTAGGGCTCTTGTGACATTTAAGCCTACTACCCAGTCAGCCTCTGCTCTGCACTGAGCTGCTTTATATAAATTATCATACTCTTTTCCTGGCTTTAAATTTTTAAAGCCATCTAATATAGCCTTGTCAGTTTGGGAGGATATCCATAATCTTTTTAAAGGCTTTCTAACTCCAGCTTTATCAAGTATCCATCTTGCCACTAGCTCTCCTTCACGGCCTGCATCAGTTGCTATGACTATATCCTTGACATCCTTTCTTAAGAGCTGTTCCTTCACTGCCCTATACTGCTTTCCACTCTGCTTAATAACCACAAGCTTCAGCGGCTTTGGAAGCATAGGTAAATCCTCCATCTTCCATTCCTTATACTTATTGTCATAAGCCTCTGGATCTGCTAGGGTTACTAAATGTCCTAAGGCCCAGGTTACTATATATTTATCTCCCTCAATATATCCATTACCTTTTTTTGAGCACCTTAATACTCTTGCTAGTTCTCTTCCAACAGAAGGCTTCTCTGCTAGTACTAATGTTTTATCCATATTCCAATTCTCCTTTATCAAATAGCATAATATCTTCTACTGTGGTGAAATCCTATGTCTATATTTTTATAATTACTTCCCTTTCTAGCACAATTCATACCTTAAAATGTTTAATAGCAATATTTAAGTTATTACCTAAGGCTATTATAACAGAAGTCCTTTATCTATTTAATTAAAAACACAAATAGTTATTTCTAAAAGAGCTGATACATTGTAAATATTTTGTAAGCTTTCTATGAGAATTTATTCCTAAGTGGTATGATATTTACATAAAGCTCTAATAGGAAGGATTGATAATATGAAAAGCTTAAAGGATACCTACACCCTATCCAATGGTGTAAAAATCCCAATAATAGGTTTTGGAACCTGGAGAACTCCTGATGGCGAGGTTGCAGTTTCCTCAGTTACAGAGGCTATTAAGCAAGGCTATCGTCATATAGATACTGCAGCGATTTATGGTAATGAGGTAAGCGTTGGAAAAGCTATTAAGGAAGCAGGAATTCCCAGAGAGGAGCTCTTTATTACCAGCAAGCTGTGGAATAGTGAGCATGGCTATGAAAGCACATTAAACGCCTTTGAGGAAACAATGAAGAAACTTGGCCTTGAGTATCTTGACCTTTATCTTATCCACTGGCCTGTACCAAAAATCCACAGAGAGGATTGGAAAGAGGCCACACTAGCAACCTGGAAAGCCTTTGAAAAGCTCTATAAGGAAGGAAAAATTAAAGCTATTGGTGTTAGTAACTTTAAGGTTCACCATTTAGAAAATCTTATAAATAATGCTGAAATAAAACCAATGGTTGATCAGATTGAATTCCATCCAAGCAATCTTCAGGAGGATATTGTTAACTTCTGCAGAGATAATAATATCTTAGTGGAGGCCTGGAGCCCCTTAGCCTCTGGTGAGGTTTTTAAGGTTCCTGAGCTAAAGACCATAGCAGAAGGCTATAATAAATCCGTTGCTCAACTTGTTATTCGCTGGGTTATGCAGAAGGGAATCCTTCCATTGCCAAAATCCATAACTCCTGAAAGAATAAAGAGTAATGGGGCTGTCTTTGATTTTGAAATATCACATAAGGATATGGAGCGTATTGATAGCATAACCTCCTGTAAAGGATCAGGAATGGATCCGGATTATATAGAATTCTAGTAGCTCTTTAATAAGAAATTTTAAAAAGTCTACCCTCTTATGATATGCTACCCCTATATAGGGGTAGCACATAACTTATAATGAGGATAGACTTTTTTTCTTGTTATACACTGTTATTTTTTCATAAACTGTTATAGCTCCTATTACAGCAATTGTTGCTATTTCAGCTGTTGGAATAGCAAGCCATACTCCTTGAATGCCTAAAAATATAGGAAGAAGATTTAAAAATAAGGCAATAAATATAATACCTCTGCAAAGGGATATTATTGTAGAATAACTACTTTTCTCTACAGACTGAAAATAAGCAGACATTACTATTGTAACCCCCATTAAAGGAAAGGCTATAAAATAAAGCTTTATTCCTTCCACTGTCATAAGCAGTATCTCCCCTCTGTCATGAGTAAACAATGAAGCTATGAATTCCGGAGCAGCAAGTCCTACTGCTAAGGATAATACTCCTAAAGTTACCCCTGTAAAAAGAGCCATATTCCTTACTATCTTTACCCTCTCTAGCTTTCCACCACCGTAATTTATGCTTAAAAGGGGCTGAATTCCCTGACCTATACCTGTGGCAACAGAAGCAAACATTATTGCGCAGTTAGCTATTATGCTGTAAGCTGCCACTCCCAAGTCTCCAGAAAGCTTAAGAAGCTCTAAATTAAATAGATATATAGCAATTCCTGAGCTTATTTCTATTATAAAAGCTGGGGCACCTACTTTTAACACTCTCAGCACAGTACCTTTTTTGGGCACCTCAACAGCAAGCTTTAATCTACTATTGTTTATAAAATGGCCAAGAAGTACCGATACAGACACCACCGCTGATATCCCAGTAGCTAGGGCTGCACCAAACATCCCAAGGCTTAAGGGAAAAATGAAAATATAATCTAATACTAAGTTCGTAAATCCTCCTGCTATGGTGGCAACCATGGCTCTCTTATAGCCTCTATCATTTCTTACTAAGGAATTCAAGGCTTGAACCATAAGGAAAAATGGGCTAAAAAGCAAGATTATCTGAAGATATTCCTTAACTAAAGGAAGGCTTTCCTCTGATGCTCCAAGGATAAGTGCTATATTCTCTAAAAATATAATTCCCCCGATAAAGAAAACCAATGACATAATTATCCCAAGGGTTATGGAGGCTTTAAAGAAGCTTTTTACACCTTCCTCATCCTTCTGCCCCCTGCTAATAGACATTAGAGCTCCTCCACCAGTTCCAATAAGCATTCCCACTCCGTAGATTACGTTATAAATGGGTATAGCAATATTCAGAGCTGTTAAACCTTCACTTCCTATACCTCTTCCTATAAAAATTGTGTCAAATAATACATAAAGGGATACAGTAATCATTCCCATAATACTACTTAGCACATAATTTCTAAATAATAGCTTAATATTATCTTCTAAAAGATTCTGTCTTTTTTTCATTCTATCACTCCTTAATTCACCTTTCCTATTTTAAAGGTTATAGTTACTATAAGGTCAATAGCTTTTTAACTTTTCTTTTTTATTGGAATCTGAATCTCTGTAATGAACTCCTTTTTCACTTCAGAGAAGGCTGCTTCAGCAACGTTTAATATTAGAATATCACCTGAGGGTACATACCCCTTTTTATCTATTTCCTCATGGAGCTGTTTAAAATGCTCTTCTCCCATTTCATAGCTTCCAAAATACGTTAAGGTAGCAAAAAGTCCTGAGGGAATCTTTAAAACCTTATTTTGAAGAAATAGGTTTTTATCAAAAAGCAGTGCCATGGTACTAAAGCTTTGATATTTCCCTTCTATAAAGTCCTCTTTCTTCATTCCAAGGGTTATAACCCCTTGAAACATAAGATTTTCATCCTTTATCAATTCTCCAAGCTCCAAAAGGCTGTATTCAAATTCCACGTTATTTAATTGCTTTTCTAGATTTACATACAATATATATCTGTCATCCTTAGGTAGTATCTCTACCTTTGGATTCCATGCCTTATTCATACTGTCTTTAATACTATCAAGCTTTATGTCTATTCCCTTTTCTAAAACTTTAAGTCTTTTAATTTCCATGGAAATAGTTTTTTTCTGTAACTCCAGGATATTCAAAAAAGAATTCAATTTTCTATCATTAATGTAGCTCTTTATATCATTTATGGATAATCCTAGACTTCTTAAAAAAACTACTGCATCTAAAAGAGCAAATTGATCTATACCATAGTATCTGTAGCTATTATTCTTATCCACATATTCCGGTTTTAAAAGCCCTATTTTATCATAATATCTAAGGGTTTGGGCAGATACATTATGTATTTTTGCCATTTCACCTACGGTAAACTTTGTTTTCAACCTTATCACCACCTATGGTTATTAAGTACATTCTAGTTTATTCATGATTTATTTTCCATAGCCTAGGATGTATTATTCTCTTTTTGTCTAAGTTTTTATCAAAATAGGCAATGAGCTACTTTTTATATACATATCACTTCTTGTTGCAAAATAAAAAACTCTATTAGTAGACATGCTACTAATAGAGTAATTTTTTATAATGATTTGCTATACAAACTAAATATTCTATTTATCTGTGGATAAGGTTCTAAACTCATAACCCTTGCTCTTTAAAAGATCAATTATTTCTGGCAAAGCTTCCACTGTACTTTTCTTTGTAGCTGCGTCATGCATTAGAATGGTTATTTTCTCTACATTATTTGCTTCAAGGCTTTCAAGCTCCTCAGTAATTGCCTTTAGAATCTGCTCCTTTGTCCTTTTGTTTGACTTAGCATCTGTAGAATCTATATTCCAATCCACGTAAGCTATACCTTTCTCCTCAAAAGCCTTCTTGGCAGCATCCATCTCCTTCCAAGACATTGCTCCTCCAGGAAATCTTATAACCCTTGTTTCAAAATCTTCTCCTAATACCTCTTTAAACTTATTATTTGCCTTATCAAAATCCTCTAAAATATTCTGAAGGTTAGCTTTTCTACCTGGATAAAGAAGATTATAGTCATGGGAATAACTATGATTTCCTATAGCATGTCCCTCTTTCAGCTCACGCTTAAGATATTCTCTTATCTCTTCTTTACCATACAGGGTTTTTGCCCAAACAAAGAAGGTAGCTTTAACATCCTTTTCTTTAAGTATGTCCAATATTTCAGGAGTATTCTCTGAAGGACCATCATCAAAGGTCAAAAAAGCTATTTTTTTCCCATCCTGTTCTAGCTTATATTTTGTGGCAAGCTGTGCATCAAAACCGCTAAAAACATATTCAGACCCTTCTATAGAGGTATTACTACCTTCCACTAAATCCGTTGGTAAAGGCTTTGGTGGTTCCGGCTCCTTCTGTTCTTCTTCCTGCTGCTTGTCCCCTTGGAGATTTTGATTAGAGCTATTATCACTTAAAAATATCTTATTTTTAATAGTGGTAAATAATCCTCCAGAAGGGTTGTCCTTATTCATTTCTGATATTAAAACCGTAGCGCCAAATCCTATGACAAATAAAACCACTAAAGAAAGCACACCCATGAGAATTCTTTTATTTCTTAAGCTTTTTCTTTTTCTGGAGAAATCTAATTTTCTTGACATATTACCATCCCTTTTTTGCTATGTTTTTCTAGTCTAAATCATATTTCTAGTTAATTTCTTAACTTAATTAAATCAAAATATTCTTATATTAAGAACCAAGTACCCCTTGGTAATAACACTATAATTGATTATCTTTAATGCTATTTTTTAGCTTCTAAAGCTATCATCAATATATAGTATATGCTCTCTATGGAAAGGGTGCAACAAAAGTTTATTATTTGTTAATATATTCTACGTCATTTATTTCTATTTTACCCTTACAATATATCTACGACTTGTATTTATAAAAGTTCTGATTTTATTTTTTATATGCAATTAATTATTTTTTTGCTGAAAAATATCGATTAATTCTTGTGATATAGAATTTATTTTTAGAATTTTTTATTTAATATAAAGGAATATTGTATTAAAAGGTAGAATAATTATCACAATGATTATCTTGATAGGGGGTGCTTCCGATGATTAGTATTTTCAAAAGAAAAATGAGCACTGAAGATTATGCAGAAAATTTATATGATTTAACAAGGAACTTAACATTAAGTCTAGTTAAAGATAAAGAAACACTTATAAATCTAGGCTTTGCAGAAGCAAATCAGAACCTCGTGGAGCTTCATTGCTTTCAATACATAATGTATAGAACAAATCTTATACTTTGGACAAAACTAGATGACGAGCTCCTTTATGGCGATGTTAGCAAACAATATTACAGTCTCTGTACAGAATTTATTACCCAATATATTTATTACAATTCTCAAGAATTAAATAATAACTATTCTACCGGAAAAAAACTCTTTGCAGAATTTGATAATATATTAAAGGACAACTACCATGAGAGAATAAGGGTAATTAATGCTCAAATGATCTGTCTTTATCAGTTTATTAGAGGAAATAATCCAACTCTGGAGGAAAGGATTTATTCCTTAAGCCTAGCCCTTGAAATAGAAAATCAGCTTCTGGAGCTGATAAATTCTCTTGAGGAGGAGTTATAGTCTTCAGCACTTTGGTTATTTTATAGCAATTATTCACAAATTATTGCTTTGAAGTTAATAAAACATTAACAAATACATAATATAATAAATTTAAGACGATTCTTTTCATGCCAAAATCCCTTAAAAAAGCCTGTTTTCCGTTGTTTTGGATAAACAGGCTTTTTTTCTTTAGCTTTTAATAATACTCAGTAAATCCTGGAGATTGTTAATTTCATATGTACAGTTAACTTTCTTAGTATTCTCTATCCCCTTAGGATTGTACCAGCAGGTATCTATACCAGCATTGTTGCCCCCCTGTATATCAGAGGTTAAGGAATCCCCTACTATAAGCACCCTGCTTTTATCTATAAGGTTTATTTTTTCGAACACATAATCAAAAAACTCTTTTAGCGGCTTTTGATACCCCACATCTTCAGAAACGAAAATATCCTTAAAATAATCCTTTATTGCAGATAATCTTATTCTGCTATGCTGTGTCTTAGATACTCCATTGGTAACAATGTATAAGCTGCAATATTCACTTAGCATCTTACAAGTCTCTAAAGCTCCCGGCATGAGAAAAGCACCTTGACTTAGGGCATTTAAGTAGTCCTCATTGCATTTTACCCCATCCTTTTCCAGTCTCATTTCCTTAAAGAATCTTGCAAATCTAGTATTCAATAGCTGCTCCTTAGAAATTTCTCCTCTTTCAAAAGACTTCCAAAGCTCATTGTTTATTTTGATATATCTATTTATTACAGCCTCCTCACAGCTAACCTCATAAGCCTTGAAGGTTCCTTCTAAAGCAACTCTTTCAGCCTTCTGAAAGTCTAAAAGCGTATCATCAACATCAAAAAGAATTATATCGTATCTCATAATTCCTACCTCCTAGTACAATTCTTATTCTGGCCTTCAATACGACCTATGACAAATTAAATATTTCATGCTCCAATTAAGAATTATAACATAACTATTCATCCATAATTCCATATTTCATCACATAAAAATCATATTTATGTCCTACAATAAAACTGCGACAAAAAAATTAATTCTCCTCACAGATAGCCTACCAATTCCCCTTATTGGTAGGCTATACTTATGACAGTTTAATTAGTTTTTATACTTAACAGAATCTGCTATATCTTATACCTCTTTACAATCTAAAGCCCATCCTTCTCCCCCTCTACCAAGAATCCTTTTTAATTCTGCATTATAGACAATTCCATCCAAGGAAAAGGAAACAGGATTTTTTCTGTATATAAATTCAATATTGTGCTTGGTGCCTTCAAAATGCTTTAATATTTCTATAGAAATTTCTTCACTAGTTTTGGGTTTTTCCTCTAATTCAACCCTAAAGCTTTTCTTAATAAGACCCATAATCTATACCC
>JAEXZL010000004.1 GCA_023451395.1 Bacillota bacterium
GTGGTTATCTAGGTCCTCAAAAACTCTAGTATACATAAAGCCAAGATCACTTGGCTCCTTGTATTCCTTTCCACCCAGCTTAACAGCAAGATCTACCAATTTATTTACCTCTTCTATGCTTTCACAGCTAAGGGCAGTTAAAACCTCTGTTGTCTTTGAAGCATCACTAATATCTTTATTTGTAAAGGTCTTGAACTTTGCTTCCTCTATGAGCATAGCATATATATTATCTCCTAGAACTAAGCACCCAGTAGTTTCATCACTAAATTGCTCATTAAAGGAATATCCAAGCTGTGTAAAAAATTCCTTTGTCTTTTTGAAACTTTTCACAGGTAAATTCACGAATATATTTGCATGCATAAAGCACACCTCCCTTTATATTGTGAAATTATTTTACCATAATAAAGATATTTTTATATAATTTTACACCTTTGTTAATTGAAGCTTTGCTTTATTATTATAAAGTTTACATTTTGCAGCCTATGACACCTTAGAAGTTACTCTTTCCTTCCATGAGATAAAGCATTTATCCCTATTCCTTTACCCAATAGCTTGAACCGTCATTAGTTCTATCAATAAAGCCATACTCTACCAGGGCTCTTCTTAAGGTTGCATAATCATCAAATATCCTTTTAAGAACTCTGTTAATTTCCTTTTCCGTATATCTCTTCTTAGGATTAAAGCTTTTAGTGATAGCCTCAAGGACTATTACCTTTTTCTTTTCCCTAGCTGGATAGCTTTTAAGAGCTCCATTCTCGTCAAAATGAGTAGAAACAACTTTAACTTTCTCCTCCTCAGTAATATTAAATCGATCATCTAAGGTGGTAGCAGTTTTATGAGCATCACATATAATTCCATCATCTAGCTGTCTTATATCCTTGTTTGCTCCTTCTCTCAGAAGTGTCATAACCGTCAAATAGAGCTTTGCCTGCCTCTCCCTCTCACGAAGCTTATAGCGATGATTTCTCACAGTAGAAGCTGCTATCCCCAGGCTTTGTGCGATTTCCTTATCGGATATATCCTGGGCAAAAAGCTCTATAAGTTCTCTCTGTACAGAGGAAATGCCTGAAAGGAGGAATTCATATTTAATATATAGCTAAGCATAGAGCCATGGCTTTTTTTAATATGAATCTCTGTAGCTTTTTTTGCATCAAAGAGCATACCGTCAATTTCATATATCCTTCCTTCAGTAAAGCTTTCACCGCAGATAAGGCACTGAAACTCCTCAGCCTCCTTGATATAACCCTGCTTTATCTCCTCTAAGCTTGCATTCCAAAAGCTATCATCCTTCTTATCATTCATTCTCCTGCTTCTCCTTTTCTAAGATCTCTTCTTTCCAGTATTCTGAGCCACTTCTAGTTCTTAGAAGTAGCTTATTATCCACAAGTTCTCTTCTTAAAAGAAAATAGTCCTCAAAGGTATGCCACTTAATAATTATTTCGTTAATCTCCTTTTCACTATATTTTCTATGAAAGTCAAACTTTCCCGCAAGGTAGTTTAGTACTTCCTTCTTGTACCCTTTCCTGGTAGGCCAATTATTTATTCTTCCTTCTTTATCTAAGAACTTCTCAACATTACTCATTCCATCACCTCTTAATAAGGTTTATTTTATAGTTATATATTATAATTTGTTTGCTTATAAGTCAACATTATATTAATATGTTTATAATTTAATAAAACCCTCTATTATTAATGTATCTGTGGATGCCCTTAAGCCTCTTACCATCATATGCTCTCAGACAATAACAAAAAGAGCTACCTAATCCAGGCAGCCCTTTCAGCAAATTTAATTATTGTCTATGGTTTCTCCACAGTTAATATCAAAAGGA
This sequence comes from Bacillota bacterium, assembly GCA_023451395.1. Taxonomy (GTDB): domain Bacteria; phylum Bacillota; class Clostridia; order Clostridiales; family Clostridiaceae; genus JAEXZL01. The sequence continues at coordinate 1,830 of JAEXZL010000004.1, forward strand.
GCAATTAATAGCTTCATAATTTCCTTTTCATAGGTACTAAAAAGCCATTGCGTCGCCTCATGATATGCTTCTTTACTTTCAAATTCCCAATAGGAATAGTACTTTACACACTTAACTATCCTTGTTATTTCCCTTGGTGGATTATCAATAGTATCAAATATGAAAAATCGTTTCAAGTATTTTATATTGATGCAGCCCTTTTGAACTCTTTGCTTATCCTGCATCCTTTTAATCAGTTCTTCAAATTCGTCTACTTTTGTAGGTTTTACCTGAAATAGCTTTATCTCTGAAAAACACTTACCCATAATCTCCCCCTAAACATAACATCCAGTTTATACTGAACTTAATTTTTCCATTGCAGTTTTCTCATCGGATAAGAAAAATATATTTCTGCCTTTATTGCTCTCATAAATAAAATCTCTCAAGCTTTTGCTGCTATATACAGAAAAGTCTCCTATAATGGCTATCTTCACATTATAGTTGATAAACTTTTGCAATATTTCTCCTGCAAGCTTTGTTTTTAAATCAAAAAACTCCTCACATATAGCTAATTTATTTACAATTATATGATTACATTCAGTTTGATACCATAAGGTAGCAATAAGGTCTAACGCTGACTGAACATCTGTTATCAAAAGCTCACTACTTTTTACAATAGCAATTTGAATATTATTTTCTTTAACAATATTTATTTCCATAATAGTACATCCTCTCCCTTGTAGAATTAATTTCATTAATAATTTTAAAAATAATATATCAACGTGGTAGTCTGAGGTTTATATAATGCTATCACTTCATTAGAATTCATTAATGTACCACTTAATTGAATTATTAATGTGTCATTTAATGGAGTTCATTAATGTGTCACTTAATTGAATTCATTAATGTGTATATTTTTCTTGTGGTATTAATATTCCTTACAGTTATCAGTTTATAAGCTTTCGTACCAATGAGTTTTACAAGGCTGCTTTTTGTTACCTTGTCCTTTGAAACACACCATATAACCTCATAGTCCGAGGATATCACCGTTTCTATATCAGGCTTTATATTTACTTGGGATATAAGCTCCTGGCTAGTTATTTCATCCCAGAGAAAGAGGACGTCACATTTCGTAGCTGCATCATTACTCCAAGCTTCAGGAATAAGAGCTAGAAGCTTATGAAAGTCCTCATGTGTCCTAAGCAAAACCTTAATATCAAGGGCAAAATCATTAAAAATTGCTTTCTCCAAAAGCTCAGATAGCTCCTTAATATCATAATCTGAAGCCTTAAATACTACATTTCCTGAATTTATATAAGTAACTACATCCTGCATACCAGCCCTTAAAAAGGTTTCCTTCAAAAGCTTCATAGGTATTTTATTGTTGCCTCCAACATTTATACCTCTCAACAAAGCAACATATATCATTAATCTTCCTCCTTATTTGCACTATTAAATAAGAACTCCTGTATCAATACAATTTGATAATAATTCAATACCCATTCTGCTAATTATACACCAGGTGTAATTTATTTACAATAATGGCACACTAACACTAAGGACTGTTATGGTTGCCATTATCAATTTGAAGGAACGTAATAAAAAATTATAATTCATTTTTTATTCCTCAGGATTAACAACAGAGAATTTCTAAAAAAACGTTAAAATCCTACATATCCATGGTTTTTGGATTATATAACTTCCAAAAGAAAAAAAGGTACAGCCACAGCCATACCCTCTATCATTAACAACTTGATCTAAACTATTTCCTCATTACTCCTAGTTCTTAGCTCTTCTTTCTTATCTCTTGCTTCTTAGCTCTTAACTATTAACTGCCTCTTCCTCAGCTCCCCCAGCAAGTGTGAATCTTGGTTTACCAACAAAGAACACCGCAAGAGCTCCTGGTCCTCCATAAGCACCTATCACTGGTCCAATATTTCCTATAGATATTTCCTTAAAGCTTCTCTTTTCAAGAATTAAATCCTTAAGCTTTTTTGCATCCTCTAAAGCATTGCAATGGCCTATAGCCAGTATATTATCCTCTATGTCTTCAAGCTTGTCTACTATGTATTTAGTCAGATCCTTAAGTCCTGCCTTCCTACCCCTTGCTTTATGTATAACCTCGACCTTCCCTTCATTATTTATGGAAATAAGAGGTTTTAAGCTAAGCATACTTCCAAAGAAAGCCACAGCAGAAGAAATTCTTCCACCTCTTTTAAGATGAATAAGGTCATCTACCATAATAAAGGTATTTAAATTCCACTTTATATTCTCAAGATAATCCACTACCTCTTCAATAGTAGCTCCTTTATCCTGCATTTCCTTTGCCTTTTTAACCATCATACCTTGTCCTAAGGATGCAGTAAGTACATCAACAATTTCAATCCTTGCTTCAGGTATTTCTTCTAAAAGCATTTTTTTTGCAAGGTCAGCACTGTTATGAGTGCCGCTAAAGCCTGAAGATACACCAATATATAAAATATCCTTTTTATCTCTAGCAATCTTACTAAAGATATTATAAAACTCATTAGGGCTTGGCTGAGATGTTTTCGGCACTTCTCCCTATCTCATTCCCTGATAAAAATCAACATGCTTTAGACTGAT
>JAEXZL010000062.1 GCA_023451395.1 Bacillota bacterium
GGCTGGGGATTATCATTTATTATAATTTTATCCACCCGCCCATTTTTAATTTTTATTATCTTGTCAGCCATAGGAGAAATAGCTGAATTATGTGTTATAACAACAACTGTCATATGATAATCTCTGCAAGTATCCTGAAGAAGCTTCAAAATTGCCTTACCGGTGTTATAATCTAAAGCTCCCGTGGGCTCATCACAAAGAAGAAGCTTTGGCTTCTTAGCAAGGGCTCTTGCTATAGCTACTCTTTGCTGCTCCCCCCCGGATAATTGAGCAGGGAAATTATCCTTTCTGTCTTTAAGCCCAACTTTATCTAAAACCTCAGAAGGATCTATAAAGTCCTTACAAATCTGAACTGCAAGCTCAACATTTTCAAGGGCAGTAAGGTTTTGAATAAGGTTATAAAACTGAAAGACAAAACCAATATCATCTCTTCTATAGGTAGTTAACTTCCTCTCGTTAAAGCCGCTTATTTCACTTCCATCTACATTGATTTTTCCACTGGTGGTAGAATCCATTCCTCCTAGGATATTTAATATGGTACTCTTACCAGCACCACTTGCTCCTAAAATTACTACAAACTCTCCTTTATCAATGGTGAAGTTTACTCCATCCACAGCTTTTATTTCCACTTCACCCATCTTATAGGTTTTCTTTACATCCCGCATTTCAATATACGCACACAAAATTTTCACCTCAATTACATTAATAAATCAATTATTATATTATATAAGAGTATCTTACATCAAAAGGTCCTATAATACTTATTTTAGAGAGTTTGCTTATAGAAATCTATCTATTTATTGATGCTACCATTCTATTATAGGTATGTCTCTTACCTCTTATAGTTATACTATAGGCCATGATATTCTCTGGGACTGCCATTCCAGGATAGCCTGCATCTCCTAAATGATGCATATCAGTTCCTGTCATCTTGCACATTAAAGCAATATCTCTAATTGTTCCTTCATCCGCCCCCTCCTGAGAGGTTCCTATGGCAGTAAGTGTTAATACTCCAAGGCTGTGGGCATATTCAACTAAATTTCTTATATATTCTAAGGTAATACCAGGAACTGTACCTGGTGCAGGTAATAGTATAACGTCAGCTCCTGCCTTCACAAAAGCCTCTATATCTTCCTTAGTTATTATATTCTGTGCAGCTTCCTTATGAGAGCCTGCAGCGTGCATCTTTCCTGCAATGAGCATAAGTCTATCACCTAAGACTTCATTAATACTTCTTAGGGATTTGCTTATTGCTTTGTTGGATACTCCCGTTCCAGGATTTCCTGTTAAAACTATAAAATCCACTCCCATATCTGCTGCTTTTTCTGCATTTTCCACTGTTGCTAGTCTTCCGCTGGACAGAGAAGTAATTTCTCCAAGAGTTTCTTCCTCAGCATCCACCGGCTCTAAATTAATACCAATGGGTCTTCCTGTTAGCCTTTTAATTTCCTTTATTATATTACTCTTATCTATTTTTTCATATCCATATACTACAGGATTGTTAACGTCAAAAACATTTAAAATTATCATGTCGGCTCCAAAAGCAGCTACAGCCTCAGCATTGCTGTAAGGATAAAACATTGAAGGTATGGCACCTACAGTTTCTGCCACAAGAACTCTTCCTTCGCTAGCTGCAATAGCTTCCACCAGACCCTTTTTGTCTAAGCTCATCATTTCCTTAGAAGTACTGCTTATTAACCTCTTTACCATAATAGCCCTCCTATTAATATAAATTATCACAGTAATATTAACTGTATATTAATTTTATACTATTATTCTCAATAGCTTAAGAAAAAATTTTAAAAGTCATAGATTTTTCTCTATTAGGAAACATATTTTAAATGATATAATTACAATTACAGTTATTTATATATATTTAAATATTTTACAGGAGATTTAAATATGGTTTTAAAAGAAATGTTGGGAGAAGTCCCTCATATTTGTGGTGAAAAAATACAATTAAGAGCATTAAGAGAAGAAGATGCTTTAGAGCTTTATAAATATTATTCAAAGGAAAAGGTTTATAGATACTTAGATTGGCATGGTCCAAAGGATGAAGAGCACGCGAAAGAAATAATTTTCTCCTGGAAAATGGGTTTTTCAGAAGGCTGGATACTTCGCCTTGCTATCGCCACACTAGAAGAGGATAAACTCATAGGCACGATATTTTTAAATAACTTTGAAGGTAAACGTGCTGAAGTAGGCTATGAGCTGTCGGAGGAGTATTGGAGAAGAGGAATAATGAGTGAAGCCTTGAATCTTATCTTATCTATTGCTTTTAATAGATTGAATCTAGTAAGAGTACAAGCCTTTGCCTCTCCGGAAAATCACCCCTCCAGATCACTGCTTCTAAAAAGCGGTTTTACGGAGGAAGGTTATCTTAAACAATATGAATGCCATTATATCACTGGAGAATGCAAGGATATGTATATATATGGACTTATAAAGGAGGAAAACCACTGTGATTAAATTAGTTGATATTAACAGTTCTAATTGGGGGAAAATAATACGCCTTACAACAAACGAAGATGGAAAGCTTACCTTAGGGGAGAAATACGTTGCCTCTAATGCTTATTCTATGGTACAGTCATTTTTTGAAGAGAACTGGATTATAAAAGGAATAGCACTAGAGGATGATACTCTTATAGGCTTTACCATGTACGGCTATGATTCTGAGGAAGACCTATATGAAATCTGCCGTTTTATGATAGATAGACAGTACCAGGGGAAGGGTTATGGGAAAGCTGCTCTAAAGGTTATTGTTGAAGAGCTAAAAAAGTCAGCTGAAGGCAAGGACATTTACCTATCCACAAGTCCTGAAAACTCCCGAGGAAGGCATATATATGAATCCTTCGGATTTGAGAGCACTGGAAGGATAGAATATGATGAGCTAATTTATAAGTTGGCTAAATAAAGATATAAACAGCAAATTATAATTAGGATACTTCATATTGAGTTAATAATTATTAGCTTTAACAAGCAAAATCTCGCCCGACTGCATACTTAGAAGGGCGAGATTCTTATTATTCTTGATATGATTCCCTAGGGTAACTTCTAGTTTTTATTTCACTTTCACTTTAAATTCTTCCTTAATTCTTTGAGGATAATTAATTAGTTTAAAGCTTATTGGATATTCTATATTGTCACTGATTTCTATTACATTTCTATCTCTTATATTAATCCCCCCACCATCTCTAACCAGCAAGTTTAAATCTCTACCTTTGTTATCCTGCCAAACTCCCATAAAAGGAATATACTCACCGCTCATATCTGCTTTAGTGATACCAACTAGCTTGAAGGTAATTTCCACCTTATCCAGATCACTACTTATTCCTAGAAGTTGTAGCCTATCATCTGGAGCTTGGATTATTTTCTTTTTATCTATATCAAATACAATCAGTTCCTTTTCCTTATCAACGGCATTTAACTCACTACCTTTTATATAAAGTTCCTTAGATTCAAAAAAGTAACTGCTTTCAAAATACATAACATATCTATTATCTCCTATTTCTGTTGGCATTCCAATAAAGGAAGTACTTTTCCTAATATTACCCTCTTCATCAGAAATAACTATATCATTAAGGGACAAAATTTTCTTAGTATTATTAGGATTGTATTCAAAATAGAGCTCTGATTTCATAGGTGTAATGCTAATTGATGTAAATGTAATTTTTTGCCCTTCAATCTCCACTCCTTGATTAATATCATAGTTTTTTATCTTATTATCAAATTTATTTTTATCAATATTAATATCAAAGCTCCACTTATAAGGAAGTTTTATAAAAGGTCCTAAAGACTCATTTTCTGTCTCTTTCAATTCAATATTAATAGTAAAATTCTCAGGTATTTCTGTTCCATCTGGGAAGGAGAATTTAAGACTTCTATTTATTCTTTTATAAATTTGAAAATCCTCACCTGTATTAGAAGGGAATGCAGTATCTATTTTTATTTCCTTGCCCTTATTGTCCATTAATCTAATATCATAAAGCTTAATAAACCTGTGACTTCCTTTATTTTCTATGGTATAAACCAGCATTCCTTCCTTCTCATCTATTATCATTTCCCTAAGAGTGATAGCTACCTCATCATGCTCTATAGTTTGATTTATAGGCTGTACCAAATCATTTTTTATGGCGTCTGCTAGCCCCATATCTGATTGTATAAAAAATACAATATTATAAAAGCCCGGTATATTACTTATGGCTTTAGCAAAAGCAGGAGATATCCTTATTAAAGAAACAAATGCTATACAGAAAACAGCAGCAGAAAATGCAGCAATGAGCTTTCTCTTCTTTCTTCTTTTTATCTTTTTAGCATTTTTAATTCCTTGACTGATATAACCATCAATATTTTCAAGAATGTTCATATCAACATCTATATCTTCATCTATGTTAAAGGACAGGTCTTCAATTAAAGCTTCATAATCCCTAGACATGTTCTGCACTCCTTTCTTTTATTATTTCTCTAAGTTCCTTAAGTCCCCTTTTAAGCTGACTCCTAATAGTTCCTTCAGGTATATTTAGCTCTCTAGCCATATCCGCAGAGGTCATGTCTTCGAAATATTTAAGCTCAATAATCCTTTTGTACTCAGGCTTTATTTTCTGTAGAGCTTCCTCAATAATTATCTTATCTAATGTAGCATCTGATTCATTAATTATAGCTTTTCTATTTCCCCCTTCTCGAACACCATCCTGCACAATCTTTTCCCTATCAACTAGCAGCACCTTCTTTTTCTTCCTATTTTCATCTACAGCATAGTTCATAGCAATTTTCATAAGCCAGGTATTAAAATACTTGTCCTCTTTAAGAGTTTTAAGCCTAATATAAGCTCTGCAGGTTACCTCTTGTATTCCCTCATAGGTATCTAATTCATTATTAAAGTATCTATAAAGAACCTTATAAAGTCTTTCTTTATTTATTGCTATGAGCTTAAAAAAAGCCTCATCATTGCCCTCCTTAGCCTCTCTAACCAATTCCTCAATCCTCATAAAAACTGCCCCCAGTAGATATTTTCTTACTAGCTATTAAATGCTCTTATTAAGCTGTTTCCGTGTTTATTCATCATATTTAAATCACATTACTATATACATGTTTCATACAAATTAATTATAATTTATCATCTTGATCTTTCGTAGGGATATTTTCCTTTCTTTACCTATTAGACTTATTAATCTATGGATCTGTTGCATGAAAAAAAGCTTTTTAAACTATAATTTAATTCATTTACACTTTAGGCTTATAAAAAAATATACAGCCTGGGATTTTTCCCAGACTGTATATTTATTTCACTTTCACTTTAAATTCTTCCTTTATTCTTTGAGGATAATCTTGTATTTTAATCTTAATAGGGCTTTTAATGTTTTCATCTATTGTATAGGTTATCTGACTTTCGCTAGTGTCATCATCTATAGTTCTCATACTGCTACCCTTTGAATTATAGGCCTTTTCTTCTCCATCTATTATATCTCCTAAAACTTCAAAAACCCTTTCCTTATCAAGTATAGGATCCTTGCCATAGGATATATTTATTGTAAGTGTATCCTTATCCTGCTCTATAGAATTTAGCTTTACCCTGTCATCCGGAGCCTTTAACATTTTTTTATTTTCTAAATCAATTTCGATATATCTCTTGTTTTTTTCAATAGCTCTTAAACGGCTTCCCCTTATATAAAGCTCCTTAGAATCCTTAAAATAATTACTTTGAAGGTATAAAATCCATTGAGTATCACTTATATGTGAAGCTGTAACACCATTCATTATACTGCCTCTTACATTTCCCTTTTCGTCCACTACCTCCAAATCCTCAAAGCCAAGGATATCCATAGTATTTTCTGGATCAAAGGCCACCTGTACAGCTATCCTGGTAGGCATTACCCTTATTTCCTCAAAGGTAATTTTTTGACCCTGTACCGAAATAGTATCCTCTACAGGATAGATCTTTTCCATATCCTTAAAGCTTTCTTTATCTATAGGCACAATAAATTCCCAGGTATAAGGAAGCACATCCTTATCATTTCTTTCCCATTCACCATATTCAGTATCTCTTTCTCGTATTTTAATAACAATTTTAAACTCTTCGGGTATTACGGTTTCCTCTGTAAAGTTCATCTGTAGGCTTTCCTCCATAATCCTATGAACACTGAAATCCTGACTCCCCATTCCATAAGTATAGGCAGCTTTAATACCTTCTCCATTCTTATCTAATACATCAATTCTCATAACGTCAAGGAATTTATGGTCTCCAGTGTTTTCTATAGAGTAGAAGATGCTTCCTCCAGAGCTATCTATAATCATATCCTTTAAGGTTATCTTTACACCGCCCTGTTCCTTTGATTGATTTATTGGAGTTATAAATTCATTTTCCACTGCATCCTTTAAACCTTGATCCATGGAAATAAGCTCCACTAGATAGCTAAGTCCTGGGATTTTGCTTAAGGTATCCGCAACAACCGGTGAAACTCTGATAGATATTATAAGTGCAGCAAAGATAAGGCAGGCTGCAAGTGATGAGAAAAGCCTTTTTTTCTCCTTTTTCTTCTGGGCTCTACCTTTGGACATTCCTCCTTGAAGATACTCATCTATATTATCAGGTATTTGTATTTTCTCTTCTTTATTTTCCAAGTCAGTTAAATCCTTAATAAGCCTATCATAATCCTCATGCATTATTTTCCCCTCCTTCCTCCATCAAAACCTTCAGCTCTTCTAATCCACGCCTTATTCTTGTTTTCACAGTTCCTTCAGGAATATTAAGCCTCTGTGATATATCCCTTGAAGTTTTATCCTCAAAGTACTTAAGAATTATTATTTCCTTATACTCAGGCTTAAGCCTTTCTAAAGCCTCATCAATAACTACCTTATTTAGAACCTCAGCTTCCACCTTTTCCTCTCTGCTAGAAATAGCCCTTCTTTCTAGCTCATTCTCATAGAGGTTATTTATAGCTGTGCTTCTATTTTTCTTCTTAAGCTCATCTAAGGAATAATTAATGGCTATCTTCATCAGCCAAGTGGTGAAGAATTTATCTTCTCTTAGCTTCCTTAGCTTTATATAAGCCCTATAGGTGACCTCCTGTACTCCTTCTAGAGAGTCTCCCTCATCTCTTAAATATCCATATATAGTTCTATATAGCTGCTCTTTGTGTAAAGCCATAAGCTTAAAAAAAGCTTCATTATCACCTTTTTTGGCTTTAATAACTAAATTCTCTACATTCATAGCAAAGCCCCCAGTTAACTTAAAAAATCTTGTCTATTTATATTAATTAGACCCTTTTGACTCAAAAAAAGATTTAATAATTCTAAATTACAAAAATTATAAACAAATAACAAAAATATTCTTTATTTTTTAATTAATTGTTACTTTATATATGGATTACTCCATATATATTTCTTATTTGCTAATTCTCTTTCTCTAATCATCTCTTTTTTAAAACAACATTATTTACAAATTTTGTAAAATCTCTTTTCTCCGGTGCCTGTCACCATTATAATGAAATTATACCTAAAATAAAAGGAGAGTTACTAATATGGGGATTAGTAGAGAATTATTAAAGGAAAAAGAGGCTACCCAAGAGTTAAATCTCTGCGATAGTAATGGTAACCTTTTAAAGGACAGCATAGTGTGGTCTAGAAATCCTATAGTAAACTGCAACCTGTCAGGGCATATGTTTAGAAAGAAAAAGTGGAATTATTGGTGCATAACCAATGAAAGGTGCCTTTTCTCTGTAACCATTTCCAACATTGATTATGCAGGGATGATTTTTGCTTACTTTCTAGATTTTAAGACCAAGCTTTTTATAGAGAAAACTGTTATAAGCCCTTTTGGCAAAGGTTGTGATATGCCAGATTCTGTTCGTGGTTCTGTGGTATTTGATAATGATAAGCTAAGTATTGCCTTTAATAGAGATATAAATGGCACCCACATAACCGCCTCCTGCAAGGACTTTCAGGGCTTTGAGATGAAGGCTGATTTTATAGTAGAATCTCCTCCTGGTCATGAAACATTAAATGTGGTAGTTCCTTGGGACGAAAAGCATTTCCAGTTCACCTCAAAGCATCAGTGCCTTCCGGTGAAGGGCAATATTACCGTTGGCAACAACAGCTATGACTTAAGCTCTACCACCACCTTTGGCTGCCTGGACTATGGAAGAGGGGTATGGCCTTATAAGGTTAACTGGAACTGGGCCAGTGCTTCAGGAATCCAAAGTGGGAAAACTATTGGCTTAAATATAGGAGGCCAGTGGACAGATGGTACTGGAATGACTGAAAATGCCTTAGTTGTAGATGGAAAGCTTACAAAGCTCAGTGAGGACATGGAATTTATCTATGACAAAAAGGATTTCATGAATCCCTGGGTTATTAAAACTGCAGCAACAGACAGAGTTAATTTAAACTTCATTCCCTTCTATGAAAGAATAGCCAAAACTAATCTAGCAGTGATTAAATCTGAGGTTCACCAGATGATTGGCTATTTTTATGGAATCATTAAAACCGCTAAAGGTGAGGTCATAAAGATAACTGATCTTCTAGGCTGGGCGGAAGACCACTACGGACAGTGGTAAACTTAATATAAAAAGCTATAAACATAAAACCCAGGATGCACATGGAACTCAAATTTGCATCTTGGGTTATTTTACTGTAAAGCAACACTATAAGCCTTCTAATTCTTATAGTGCTAGTATTCTTATCTTTGTTGTTCTAATAATCCAAGGATTTAACTAACACCTATGAGATAAACTCCTCTCTAAATTTGCAGTAATATAAGGTTGTTACCTCTAAATCATCCAGAGCCTTTATTACCTCTTTTCTTTCAAATCTAAAATTAAATCGGCATTTTTCATTTACTCTTCTGGAATTATTGTTAAAATCATAATGGGCACACCATATTAAATCTAGCTTAAGCTTATTAAATCCATAGTCAATTATGGAATGTACCGCTTCAGGAACATATCCATTTCCCCAATACTTAGGATTTAAAACATAGCCAACCTCCCTTTGACTTAAATGAGCTAAGCTCTCATCAGGCTTTCTCTTATGAAGACCTATGCCCCCAATAACCTTATTCTCAGACTTTAAAACTATTGCTAAGGTATCATTATCTTCTATAAACATTTTTATGATATCTTTACTTTCCTCCTCACTTTTATGAGGCTTCCATCCTGCTCTTGGACCTACTAGATCACTTTTAGCATATTCATATAAATCCTTACTATCAGTTATTTCCCAGGGTCTTAATATAAGTCTCTCTGTAATTAACTTATCCAAAGCTACATACCCTCCTTATTTATACTGTGATACATTTTGTATATTAACTTAAGCTTCTTCTCCTCTAAAGATTCTATATATTTCATAAAAAACCCTTCCCAAGGATATTCAAGCTCTAATGAATCACTGTAATTTTCTTTTCTTTCATCTATATGTCTAAAAAGTAGTGCTAATTCTGGTTCGCTAAGAAGCTTAAATACCTCAATAGAATCTTCCTCCCAAAAGCAGGTATTTAACACCTCAACTAGGTCATTGATGCTGTGAATATGGCGCTTAATCATAGCTATTTTATCGGATAAGAAGCGACATGCAGAAAGCTCATCAATTATTTTTCTAAGCTCTTCATCATCCATCTGTTCACCATCATAATATTTTACATTGCCCTCTGAAGCTTCTGGCTCCTTAAAGCTTATAAATATATTTTTAAGACCCCTGTCCTTTTGAAGCATTAGCCTGCTAATAATATCCTTAGCCCCCTCATTAAAATACATTACTGCAGATTCATCATCTATTCCTGCTTCTATTAAAATATCCTGGATAGCTTTAAAAATATTATTTTTTATTTCATTATCCTCCCATGAGCTAATAAGGTCATATAGCATTTTTCTTTCAAAATCACTTATATTTAAAAACCTTATATCCTTCTTTATTAATTTTAATCCTAAGGCATTTGTAAATACAGGATCAAAAATATTAATTAGCTCCTCCCTATAATCTCTACAATAGCTCATTAATAGCCTTATAATGTCCTTTGGGTAAAAATAACGGCAAAATTCATTTTCCCATAAAAGCCTTGATAAATATTCATTGATGTACTCCACTCCGGAAAGCTCCGGCATAGGAGAAAAAAGCTGATAATCTATATAGCAGGGTATCTCATGAGCCATGAATCTATAATCATATTTTTTAAAAAAGCTTGAGATCTCCCTTATAGTATCTTCATAAGAGAAATTGTCAACGGCTAATCTAGTTCTCATAACCTTCTCTAAAAGAACCTTACCC
>JAEXZL010000110.1 GCA_023451395.1 Bacillota bacterium
ATCAAAAGGTCTGCACAACAAAGGATGTTTTTTTGAGCATAGCTTTTACTTAAGCCTTCAACTATCACAACCTCCTTTCCAGACCTTCCACCAGAACTCACATTGATGGATATGCTCCTTCTATCAAATACAGGTTTTTGGACCCTTTGCATTCTATCTAGCATCTTTTGCATGCTGGCAGCCTTTCTAAAGAACTTTGGATTATCTCCTCTTTGCCCCCACTCCCTAAGCTGAGCTATAGACTTTTCCATAGCCTTTATCTTCTTTTGTTGATCCTCAAAGGCATCCAGTTGAAGCTGAAGCTGTCTATCCTTTTCTTTTACATAAGCTGTGTAGTTCCCCTGATAGGAAGTAGCTACCATATCCTCTATTTCTACTATCTTACTAGCTACTCTATCTAAAAAATACCTGTCATGAGAAACAAATATAACAACTCCCCTATACTCCCTAAGATAACCCTCCAGCCATTCCATGGCTTCTAAATCCAAATGATTAGAGGGCTCATCTAATAGTAGTATATCTGGACTCTCTAATAGAATCTTTCCCAAAATTACAGTGGTCTTCTCTCCTCCACTGAGTTTATCAAAGGATTGCTCTAAAAATTCCTTATTAAATTTAAGGCCTATGCATACCCTACTTAGCTTCTCTTCCCTCTCATAGCCACCTAGACCTTCAAATATTAGCTGAATCTCTGAATATCTATCTAGCATCCTCTCAGCTTCCTCTGCTGAAGCTCCAGCCAATTCCTTTTCTAATATCTTCATAGAGCTCTCAAGCTCCTCTAGTCTTTTAAAAGCTTCCTTTAATACATCATTTACCTTATACCCTTCAGGATAATTAGGCACTTGTTCCAAATAGCCCAGGGTGGCTCCCTTTCTCACCGTGAGCATTCCCTTTTCATAACCTTCTATCCCCATGATTATTTTAAATAAAGTGGTTTTTCCGCAGCCATTATCTCCTACTATTCCAATCCTGTCCTTTGTCATTACCTCAAAGGTTATATCCTCCAAAATCATGGTGGCTCCATAGTATTTTTGTAATTTATTTAAAGCTAATTCTATCATTTTTAACATCTCCAATTCTAATTACTCTTTTTTATTTAAGAAAATAAAAATAAGCCCTATGTGTCTCCTGCCCCTTAAATAAAGGAAAGTAAACAAACAAATATGGCTTATGAGAGATGTGCCTATATTAAAATTAGTACATTATAAAAGAACTCAAAGATAAACCCGAGTCCTAAAATCTTCGTCTATAATAATGATTAATTGAAGATGAGAATCATGGATTTACACTAAAGTCAGTACTTATTCTAAAAATGGACGCACTTCTCCCGTAAGGGCATAAAATTGCACTTTTTGTAACGGAGCTGCTGTATTTCCATTGTTTAATTGTATTAAACGTGAATGTACCAACTATATAATCCATCTCTATCCTCCTTCTGTAAATAATTTCAATCCACTTAATTATATACTTAATCTTTGAAATATTCAATATATATCTTTATGGACCAAGGGCAATAAATCGCTTTACTCTCATACAATCTATTACATTTATTCTAATTATTGTAACAAAGAAATGATTGATTTATAATAATAAATAAGGGCTCTGTCTTATGCAGACTTTAATATTGAAACATATATAGGAGGGATATTTTGAAAGGATTAAAGATTATTGTTTTTGCCATTGTATTATCAATCATTGGTGGTATTTTTATCATTAGTGAGAATAACACCATAAACGGATATGCAGAACTTATAGTTTTCACCTTAAGCTCTGCCCTTTGTTTTAAGGCACTTACCTGGAAGTCAGTTAATCATTAAAAGGTTTCCTATTACGCATAGGCTTATTACTTTTTAATATAACAACAATAATTTATACGAATAAACATCCTGTAATTCTTAAATAACCCTGCCCTAGGCAGAGCCTATTTAATTTCTTAAAAATACACGAAAGTAAAAAAATCATTAATTGAATAATTTCTAATTTGCTGTGTCTTTTTTTACGAAAGGTCTAAACGGGTGAAATATATATTTCACCCGTTTATTAGTATATTATCTCAACATTATATTAAAGCATATCCTTATATTTAAACACTCATATAATTAGTAATACATAGCAATAACGTAATACATTGCAATGGTATGTATATAGTGATACTATAAATAGAAAAGGAGTAAATTTATGGATATAGAGATTTTCAAAGGTTCAATAGATGTGATTATATTATGTACCTTAGATTCTAGAACATCCTATGGATATGAAATTAGCAAACTAATTAAAGAAGAAAGCAATAATTCTTATGAAATAGCAGAAGGGACATTGTATTCATCATTAAAAAGGTTAGAAAATAAAGGCCTAATAACATCCTTCTGGAACCTGAAAGAAGAAAGATTTAGAAAGTATTATAACATAACACCCTTAGGAAGAAATCACTTACAAGAAAAGGTTTCGGGAATAAAAAACCTTAATGCTTTCTTAGAGAAATTGACGGGAGATAGTATATGAATGAATTTCAAATATACATAAATAAAATATTAAAAAAAACCAAACTCAATTCTTTAGATAAGAAAGAGTTAGAATATGAAATGATAGAGCATTTAAATAATGTAAAAGATGATTATATGAAAAAAGGGTTGTCAGAAAAAGATGCCATAAATAGTTCTATTGAAAGTTTTAATAGTAATGATTTTTTAGCAGAAATAAATAACTTTGCCATAAACAAAAAAATTAATGGTATAAGCATTTCTTATATTTTTAAAGCTAATATACTATTATTTTTTATATATTCAGTATTAATGATTATTAACGTTACTTTGTTTAAGATAAACCCAAATTCAAATATAGCATATTTTATAATCATAGCTTTTATTTTAATCATTAACTATAATTATATAGCTATTAACTTCCAATCTAAAAAAGATATAGCTTTAAATGTATCAATTATTTCTTTATCATTCTTTATAATAGAAAAAGCAAGTGTAATAATATTATCAAAAATGTATAGTATATTAAGGCCAATTATAAAGATTAATATACGGGATTTATATGTGCTTGACTTTAAAAATATATTAATTTACTCAATTATATCCTCAGTAATAATATTATATGCAAAATATAATACACCTAATATATACACTAAAAAATACAAACTCTCTAATACTGAGATAATCTTAATCTTTACAAGTCTAATACTTAATATCATTTATTTCCTTTATCCTGATAGACTCTATCTTCTTAATTTAATTATAAGTAAAACCTTTAATATTAATGTTGAATCTTTCAGCAAAAATCTACTGTATATGATTATTAATAGCAAATTAATTATTATTAATATAGGATTAGTTTTAATATTATCCTTTGTATTTTATAAGTTTATACGAAGAGTCTTTAAAATAAAATTTAAATCCAACAAATTCCCCTTATAATCTTTGTTATAAATTTACAACACACCTATATAATGTTAAAATGTAAACATAAAGTATTAATTAAAAATATTTACATTTGGGGGTGTTTTTATGAAAAAAACATTATTTTTAAGGTTGCTGATTATAGTACTAGCTTTTAGTTCTATAACTGGCTTTTCTACTGTAAAAGCAAATGCTCTAGTAACTAAAGAAAACTTAGAAATCATTGAAATCAACGCAGATGAAATTACTCCAAGGACTGCATATGATTGGTGGGCATATAACATTGGCGTAAGTGGTTGGGGTCAAACTCAAATTATAGGACCTATGTCCGGAGGAGATTTTACTACTGACGGAGTCCTTGGTTCTAATTATATCTATAAAATATCCTGGAGCGAAACCACATCTGGTTCAAAATTTAGAATTAAAGCCGTAGGTCAGGATAGTGGAAATTCAGGAAAAACTAGCTATAGTGACTTTTGTTACAATTCCTCTGGTACCATTACCTTTACAATTCCTGCTGAAACCAGAGGCAGAATAAAATTATATGTAGATTCATTTACTGCCACAGCAATAAATGTTGGGACATTGAATTTAGATAGCAGGTAATTTTTTTATCGTACATATTTAAACTAAATAAGTAATTTATATCCTTGTCTTAGTAACATAAAAAGGCCCTTCACTATGGAAGGGCTTTTTATTTTTTAAATATTAATAGAACCAGTTTCTTCTTCTGCGTTTAATAATTATTATCCCAATTACTCCTATGATAATTCCTGCAATACTAACTAACTGTGCAGTTCTAAGTCCCATAAACATAAGACTGTCTGTTCTTAACCCTTCAACGAAGAATCTTCCTAAGGAATAAAGGGCTATATAGGAGAATATAACTACTCCCTTATGATGCTCCTGTCTCTTATAAATAATAATCATCAATATTATAAATACCAAAATATTCCACAGTGATTCGTATAAAAAGGTTGGATGGTAATATACTCCTTCAATGTACATTCCTCTTTGAATAAACTCTGGGAATTTGCTTATAAATTCAAGGGATACAGGTCCTCCGTGAGCTTCACTATTCATGAAGTTTCCCCATCTTCCCACAGCTTGAGCTATTATAAAGGAGGGTGCTGCAATATCCGCCATCTCTAAGAAGTTATACTTCTTTATCCTACAGTATATGTAAGCAGTACCTATCCCAAAGATTAATGCTCCGTGAATTGCAAGTCCACCTTCTCTTATATTAAATATTGAAAGGAGATTATCTTTATAGTTCTCAAGTTCAAAGAGTACATAATATAATCTTGCACCTATGATTCCCGGTATTAGGGAAACTAAAAATATATCTAGAAAATTATCAAAATTGACATTTTTTATTCTGCAGTTTACCCAGGCTATAGTTATTCCTATTAATATTCCTGCTGCTATTAAAATTCCATACCATCTTATGGATAATCCAAATATTTCAAAGGCTATAGGATCCATTTTTTCCTCCTAACTGTTTTTAGTTAATTGTAGTTTACTTTATTTAGTATTTCAAGGGAATTTTTAATCATGCTTCTTTTTAAAAATAACTATTTTCTAATACCATAGCCTCCATAAATAGTTTTAGTATCGCTTATGGAAATAACCGTATTAATATTGCTATTTTTCAAAATTTTAATTATCTGATTTTTTCTTTTCCTTTTAGCATGGAGAAGAAATATTTTCTTAGGCTCCTTGTAGCCTTCCGCATCCATTATAGTAATTCCTACATTATGCTCCTTAAGAACATTAGCAAGGTCAGAAGAATCGGCCTCAGAAACAATGACGTTTATTGTTACAAGCCCTAAGGCAAGCTTTTCCTCAACGCTTGTACCTAAAAGTATTCCCACACCAAAGCCCAAAGCATATACAACCATTCTTATAGGGTCATCTTGTATGCCTACCAGTACCGTACTAACCAACATAAGCCATATGGTTATCTCAAAAACACCTATAATTGCACCATAGACCCTCTCGCCTCTGGTCATAAGCACTGTCCTTAAAGTCATTAATGTAACCTCTAATATTTTTGCAAAAAATATTAATAAATAATTAATCAATTTCTAAGTTTCCCCCCTTTAAAATACAAAAAGTGTCTTATTTAATCATCATAGTATAAAGATATTGAAAAATAAAGGCTTTACACAATATGATAATACAAATTTTACATAATTTATACTTTAATAGTAATGTAAAAAATAAAGAGAGTATCCTTAGGCTGTATAAACAACCTTAAGGATGCTCTCTATTTAAATAAACTAGCTTTATTATATTCTAATAATTTCTTGCTGCCACCTGGAAGTAGCTCTTAGGATGCTGACAGGCTGGACATTTTTCTGGAGCTTCAAAAGCCTCTAAAATAAAGCCACAGTTTCTACACTGCCAAAGAACCTTTTCTGATTTCTTAAATACCTCACCATTATTTACATTAGCAAGTAAAGCTAAGTATCTTGCTTCATGCTCCTTTTCAACCTTTGATATCATATCAAAAGCTACAGCAATTTCCGGGAAGCCCTCTTCTCTTGCTACCTTAGCAAATTCGGGATACATTTCTGTCCATTCTTCATTTTCTCCCATAGCAGCAGCTTTTAAATTTGATGCTGTATCATCATGAAGCGCAACAGGGAATGAAGCAGTAATTTCTATAGCCTCATCTTGATAGTCGTCTTTTAAGAACTTAAAAAACCTCTTTGCATGTTCCTTTTCTTGCTCAGCAGTTTCAATAAATATTTCCGCTATTTGAAGAAAGCCTTCTTTTTTAGCAACGCTTGAATAAAAAGTATACCTGTTTCTAGCCTGGGACTCTCCAGCAAAGGATTTCAATAGATTTTCTGCGGTTTTAGTTCCTTTTAGTGATTTCATAATTAACTACCCCCTAAACATACTAATAT
>JAEXZL010000174.1 GCA_023451395.1 Bacillota bacterium
AGTAGGAAGTGACTTAGCTAAGGATATAAAACCTCCCATGGCCACAGCACCAGCACCAATATATCTTATATAGCTGCTCCAAATTTGGCTAGCAGTCATTTCTGCTATTGGCTTAGTTGATGGGAATAAGGGCTCTACAAGGCCTGCACCTAAGAATTTTATTAATGGAATGAGAGCAAACCAGGCAATTAAGGATCCGCCGAACATAAGAGCAGAGGCTTGAGTTCCTACTATAAACCCTACACCTAAAAGTGATGCAAGTGCATCTACTCCAATCATGGTTCCTTGATATTGGGTTATTGTATAAGAAGCTGACTCTGACCAGAACATAAATCCTCCGGAAAGTAGTTTATAGGCTCCGCCCATTCCAAGACCAGAAAGTACTGTTCTAAAGCCACTGCCACCTTCGCTGCCTGTAACAAGAACCTCTGCTGCAGCCATAGATTCAGGATATATTAAGTTTCCATGTTCCTCTACTATAAGGAAACGTCTAAGGGGAGTTATGAAAAATACTCCCATAATACCACCGACAACGGTTACAATAGCAACCTGCAATATTGAAAGACCAAAGCCTGAAAGTATTAGTGCTGGAAGTATAAATATTATTCCTCCGGCTATGGACTCTCCCACTGCGGATAATGATGATATCATATTTGCTTCTAAAATACTGTTTCTTCTAAAAAATCCTTTTAAAATACCAGTTGCTAATATAGCTCCGGGAATACCGGCAGAAATAGTTAGTCCTACTTTAAGTCCAAGGTAGGTGTTTGCAGCTGCAAAGAAGCAGGCAAAAAGTATACCTATTATAATGGAATAGCCTGTGGTCTCAGGCATTACTTCTGTGGTAGGAACAAAGGGAACGTAATCATCGCCTTTAATTCCACCGTATGCGGAGGCTGAAAGTCTTTTTTTATTTTCACTCATGGGTTTATACCCCTCTCCTTTATAATTAAAAAATTCACATCACATATTAAGGTACAATTAGCAGCAAAAGCTAGCTTCTCTAGCTTTTGCTGCAAAGTTTAAAGTTTTAAACTATTTTAAATTGGCAAGTAAAGCCTTTAAGAATTCATAGGTTCTTGCCACTGAAGAAATGCTCATATGCTCATTAGGAGTATGAACATCATAAAGATTTGGTCCAAAGCTTAGCATATCTGCTTCAGGAAGTTTTTCCTTTAGAAGTCCGCACTCAAGACCTGCATGGATAGCTTCAATCCCTGGTTCTTCTCCTCGAAGAGTCTTGTAGGTTTCAACGGCAATGTCTCTTATCTTAGAATTTGCTTCATATTGCCATTCAGGATAATCATCTAAAAGCTGTAGGCTTCCTCCGCAAAGTTCTGAGATAATCTGCATCCTTAAGTTGATTTCTTCCTTTAGGCTCTTAACGGAGCTTCTTATTGCATGGGTAAATAGAATCTTACCGTTTTTTTCTTCTAATACTCCAAGGTTTAAGCTGCTTACCACAAGGCCTTCAATATCTCTACTTATGGTCTGAACCCCATCAGGAACTATAGTTATGTAGTTGATAATTCCTTCTGAAGCTTTTAAAGACATAACTCTTTTTGCAGTTGTTTCCTTAACTTCTACCTGAATTTTTGGATCTTCAACACTGTATTCATTAATAAATGTTTCATTCATTTCCTGAAGAACAGCCTTTAGATCTGAAAGCTGAAGCTCTGGTATAACAGCAGTTGCATAGGCTTCACGGGAGATGGCATTGTGCTTTGCTCCTCCATAGATTTCTGAAAGCTGAAGCTTATGGTCGGTGCTTAATTTTTTAAGTAGTCTTCCTAAAAGCTTAACAGCATTTGCCCTTTGCTTGCTGATTTCAATTCCTGAATGTCCACCATTTAGACCTGTTATTGAGATTTCATAAGCTTTTGATTCAGTATTTTCATACTCAGGCTCAAAGCTTGTATAAGCGGTTATTCCTCCAGCACAGCTTACAAGGAACACCCCTTCCTCTTCTGCGTCTATATTGATTAATATCTTTCCCTTTAAAGGAGAGGCATCTAAATCAATAGCACCGTTCATACCTGTTTCCTCACTGGTAGTAATTAAAAGCTCTAAAGGTGGATGAGGAATATCCTTTGAATCTAAGAGTGCAAGTCCATAGGCTACAGCTATACCATCATCAGCACCTAAAGTAGTATCTGTGGCATATACATAGTCATCCTTTACCCTTAAGGCTATTGGATCCTTTAAGAAGTCATGGTTGCTTTCCTTAGATTTTTCTCCAACCATATCCATGTGGCCTTGAATTATCACTGTTTGTGCGTTTTCGTAGCCAGAGGTTCCTGGTTTTCTTATGATTACGTTGAGAACCTTATCCTGATATACCTCAAGACCTCTTTCTTTAGCAAAGTCAACTAGCCAATCACTAATCTTCTGCTCATCTCCGGAGGTTCTTGGTATCTCAGACATTTCTTCGAAAAACTGAAAAACCTTTGAAGGCTCTAAATTTTGAAGCTTGTTCATTGAATCACTCCTTTCTAAATACTATAATGTTTACAGTATTATGCACTAATAGACTATTATAGCATAATAGTAAACAATTACATCATGAATTATACCACTATCCGTGGACATATTCAATAAATTGTCTTTTAGTTTTTTGTAAAATTTCTTTGGCTTAATACAGTGATAAAAGGTTACTATGGAGTATTAATTATAAACTTAAGAAACTGTAAGCTTTCCTTATAAGGTAATTAATACTTAGATTTTATAATTGTATACAAAGAAAGAAATTTAAGGAGAAGAGCTATGGATAATAAAAAAACTTCTAAAGGTAGAATTAGCAGAAAGAAAAGAAAAAATACCAGGACCAAGAAAATAAGAAGAATTATGTTTGTGATCTTAATACTTTCTTCACTAGTTATATTTAAAGACCCTATCTTAGAAGGAATTTACGTAATTAAAGTAGAGGCATCAGAGGCCTTTTCTTCACAGGGCATACTTCTTGTAAACAAGGACTATGCCTTAGGAGAGGATTATAAACCTGAAGATCTACAAGAGGTTAATGTAGCCTTTGTTCCTGAAGCCTCCTCTGAGGAGAAGCTTCTTACAAAGAAGGCTGCGAATGCATTAGAGAAGTTGTTTAAGGATAGTGAAAAAGAAGGTATAATATTCTTAGGAAGCTCTGGTTATAGAAGCTATGAAAGCCAGAAGGCTATATATATAAGAGAGGCAGCGGTAAAGGGTAAGGACTATGCAAAAGCCTATGTGGCACTTCCCGGCAGCAGTGAGCATCAGACAGGTCTATCTATAGATGTGACCAATAAGGATAGATGGTTTGTAGAGAGTACTAAAGAGGCTAGGTGGTTGGCGGAGAACTGCCATAAATATGGTTTTATAATTAGATATCCTAAGGATAAAGAGGATATCACAGGAATATCCTATGAACCCTGGCATTTAAGATATGTTGGAGTAAAGGCCGCTGAAGAAATCTACAATAAGGGATTAGCCCTGGAGGAATATTTGAAAAAATAACGGTTAGGGAGCTGAGAAGCTTGGATAATAAGATACTTGTGGTGGATGATGAAAAGGAAATTAGAGAGCTTTTAGAGATATACCTCACAAATGATGGCTATGAGGTATTTAAGGCATCTGATGGTGAGGAGGCTCTAAAGCTTTTAGAGGAAGAGGAAATAAGTCTCTTGATATTGGACATAATGATGCCTGGTATTGATGGCTTGGAGGTTTGTAGAGTAGTGAGGCAAAAGCTAAATATACCAATACTTATGCTCAGTGCCAAATCTCAGAATATGGATAAGGTTCAGGGAATACTCACCGGTGCCGATGACTATATGACAAAACCCTTTGATTCTCTAGAGCTTATTGTTAGAGTAAAAGCACTCCTTCGAAGAGCTTATTATTTTAATAACAGACTTTCTGTGGACAACAACACTATAGCTGTGGATGGCTTAATAATAGATAAAAGCAATCACAAGGTAAGTTTTAGCGGTGAGGAAATATCCCTTACTGCAAGAGAGTTTGAAATACTCTACCTCTTGGCTAGCAACAGAGGAAGGGTATTTAGCTCCGAGGAGATTTTTGAAAGGGTTTGGAAAGAGAAATATTATCAATCTAACAATACAGTAATGGTACATATGAGTAGACTTAGGGATAAGGTGGAAAAGAGCAGCGGTGGAGTAAAGATTATACATACTGTATGGGGGGTTGGCTATAAAATTGAAAAATAAAGATGCAATTTTAATGTCTCTTTCTTCTCTATTTAATATGCTTTTTAGCGTAACAGTTATTTATGTAGGCTATAGTTTTGCAAAATTGATAGTGTTGTTTTTATATAATAATACTAAAATCCAAATAATAAACAGAATTGTCTATGCTAGAAACTCCTTACCTTTTATACCTTTCCTGGAGTTTTTTTTATGTGCTATAGGAGTAGTTTTTATATATCTTCAATTAGATTCTAAAAAAACTCTAAGGCTTTCTAAAATATTTCAGGGAGTAGCTG
>JAEXZL010000014.1 GCA_023451395.1 Bacillota bacterium
TAAAAATGGAGGTGGATTCGTAGACCCCTACTATGATGCACTTTTTGGATTTAATACTCATGAAGGACCAGCCTATCCTGAGGGCTATATGGATCCGCAAAATCAAATAAGTTATGCTAAAGTGCAGAATGAAGAGGGAAAGAAGAATACTGATTCTTCGAAGAATGAGGAGAGAGAGGGCAGTAGTAAGGGGGATTCTAATAGCAACATTCCTGCTAAAGATAAGACCAAGGCATCAAATGGATTAGACTACAAATCCAACCCCAAACATACTCCAGGACAACCTGGAAACAGACCCAATGCAGGAATAGAACCCAAAAACTCCTTGGATTTGTTTGGAGAATCTACTCCTTCAACCTCAAAACCAAATCAGCGATTTACGTTTGATAAAGAAACCAATACACTACATCGATTTTATGACGATGGAAATGGTACTTGGCATTGGAGTGGCTCTACAAATCAAGGTGCAAATTCTATAACAGGAAGTCAAGTTCCAAATGATATAAAGAATATATTTGGTTTACCGAAAAAAGGATGGTAATTATGATATTAGGAGATCCATATAAGTTTTCAATTATTATTGATACTATAAAAGAATGGAATATAGATGACGCATTTTGTAATGGTGTTTTATTCTTTTGCGTTGATGGTAACTTTTTTCCAAAAGAAATTGTTACGGCAACACTTAAATGTGAAGTTCAGCTTCTTAAGGAAAACTTTAAAAATCTTACTGTTGATGAAGATTTATATAATATGCAAAAAGATAAAGCATTTGTTAAAATCTATAATATAACATTCCCTGAAGATGTAAATATTGATAATGATTATCGATTTGATATATCACCACAATCGTTTTCTGATAGTGATTGTTATGTTTTTGCAATAAGTAATGGTGAACAAGTAAGAATTATGGCAGCTAAATTGAACTACATAATAAAAAACTCCAGGCATGAACTTAAAAACCTAGATATAAGTGAGGCATTTATTACTATCAATGAATTAAATAAAATAATATCAGAAATAGATATTGATTAAATGTTTATAAGTTTAGTATTTTGTTCGTTAGGTAATAGTTGTAATGGGCTTAATACCTAGGCTTTTAAACAGCAAAAACAAGTGTTAGACAGCATAGGTGGCGGTTCCGGTACTGTTAGAAGAATCTTTATATTTGCCAAATTCATGGCATTCCGACAACCTTCACCGCACTAAGCAGGTGAATCCGACCACCTAGCATAAAAGGGCCTCAAACGCCCAGCGATGCTGCGCGAAGTTATATCCCGGGTGGGGCCTTTGACCACCCGGATTTATCCTGCTCTTTTTTCGACCCAGTAAAAGTGGACTAAAATATGCCTAAAAGCGGATTTTGAAGATGATTCTCACAATGGCATCTGATTTCCTTTGGAGGAAAATATATCAGAAAAACAGTTAGTAGCTCTTTCTCTAAATCGGCTCACAGTTGGTTTTGAGTGCGTATGTGGTCAACTATGCCGCTTTAGTCTTTCTGCAGCTACATTGGGGCAGCACCACTTATACTACCAGCAATAGGAGCAGGAGCATTATCAATAGGAGTAACGGCAATAGGAACAGCGATGTTAGGAACAACAGCAGCTGTAATGGGAGGATCTGAGATATATGAAGGACTGCGTGGAGTAAATCCAGTTAAGGATCTTGCTAACAAGGTAGGAATAAGTGATGATGACTACTATTTAGCTTTTACAATGGCTACTGTTGGAGCAGGAGCTGCTTCTAGTGCATTAAGCCCTTTTAACACAAATAATAATGCACTAGTGCAGAAGGAAGAAGGACCAGAGGATAGCGGTTATTCTAATGATGTTAATCAATATGAAAAGTTAAAATCCCAATATGCAGCAGATGAAATATATAATGCTGATAGAACGGGCAGTGCATTAAAGGATGATCCTACTCATAGATCAGCAAGTTATTTGTCACAATAACAACTTGCTAATGGAAGAACAACTAGCTTTACAGGCGGTGATAACAAATCATACACATTATTACAGACAAAAGGACAACTTAATGGAGCCAATGGAATATTTGAATATATAACAAATGATGCAGGGCAAGTAACTCATCAAAGATTTATTAAGGGAGGAATTTATACAGGATTCCCAAATCAAGTAGTCCCAAACGGAGGATATTAGTAATGTTAAAAAGCAAGGTGAATTTTAATAATATAAGTGATGTTATATCAAAATGGAAATGGAGTGAATTAAAAGTAGGCCTCGAAAAGTCAATAATTTCAAATAGCGATATAATATCATATGCAACATTGATTTTATCAGATGATTTAGAACAATTTGATAGGGTTCTGGAGCTGTCCATTGCAGAGGAAGATGAAGTGGAAGAAGTATTACTTAAATTAGTATTAAATGAGGATATTCAGAATCTAGAAACAATAAATTCTAAATGGATATTTGCAATTATTTACGATGCATATATCCATTTAAAAGATAAAGTGTATGATGTGATAGAAGATGTATATACAGAATTTGAATATCCAGAGGAAATTAGCAACCTTATAGGGTATATGCCATGTAATGATAATAGACCTATGGATGTGAAATTGAATGAATATATTGAGATCAACAGAAATATTTGGTGCTAATCAAGAATAAAGGAATTGCTAGTAGACGTAAAAATCTATTGGCTTTTTCAGTCTTATAACCTTAAATCACATAAGTTTAATTGGTGATATATACATTAATTATTCCAACTCAACCAATTGCCTAAGCAAGGAAAAACAGTATTGCATCGCAAGCTTATAAGGAATTGTGGTATAAGCTGTATATATAGAGCCAATGTCATTTAATTATAAAGAGTTAGCATATATGAATATATCTATAAAGAGATAGATTAGTTCAGGACTAATAGAGGTGTCAGTTGGAGGAAGGGCGGTGGGCTAAGGAATTAGAGGAGTAACAGCTGATATTACTACTGGCTCAGCGATAGCAACAACTTCAGCGGTGGTCAGGTGTTACTGGAGCAATTTTAAGCAATGGACAGAAATTATACAATTTTGTTGAGAAATATGCTGATGAGGCTTATGAGACTTATCAGGATATTAGAAATTCTAATGGCGATTATAATCAGGTTTTTAAAAATGCAGTAATTAGATGGGCTATTGGGAGGGTTACAAGCGGATCTAATAAGAAAAATACTAAATCTAAGGAACAACAAAAACTAAAACCTCCAGCTTGCAATGATCAAAATATAGAAGTACAGCAAACCAATCATAATCCTAAAGTAATAGAGGTACCTAGTAATAATGGAAGCACTGATGTAGAGGATAGTTTCACTGCACTTAAGAATAGTGGAAGTAGTCAGAAGGGTACTGTAGAGGGGGTAAGTAATGCTGTTGGTAAGAGTACTGAAATTACCAATCTATTAGACAATATGCCTAAATTAACTGGCTCTACTAGAGATAAGTTGTTATCTGCTACGCAAAATTCAAAATTAAGAAATATAGTGGACCAACTTTATAGACCAGGTGCAGCAGTTGGAGATGGTGGAACTGCCTCTGTGCTAGAGGAGGAGTTTTCCCAAGGTGTTTCAAAACATCTACAAAAAGCACAAGAGAGACTAACACAGTTAAACAATCTAGCAAAGTCTGAGAAGTTAAGTCTTAATGACTCGGATATTCTTGATGCTTTAAGAAATGACTTAAATAATGCAATAAATTTATTCAAATAGAGGAGTTTGTAGATATGAGCAAAAGAACAGAAGAATTTTTTGAAGTAATGCTAGACTTTTTGCCTTCATTGAATAGTGAGTATAGAAAATCAATAGAAGATAACGGGGAGGTGTTAGAAACAGTCATAATAGAGGACATCTTTATGCCAGAAATAATTAGGCTATTAAGAGAGGATAAAAATATCAAGTTATTAAAGGATATCTTTAATTATTTTGAAGAAATATCTGAATGTGAAGATAATCACTTGACTAATATCTTATCTATTACAGTACTTGAAATATTAGGCAATGACAAAACGGTTCTAAGTGTGGCACAAAAGTATATGGGGCCTAAAATCATACAACTACAAAGTGAGGCTGATATAGGATTAGGTAGAATCTAACCAATTTAATGATTAAAAATTTGCGCAAGCTTAACAATGCTAGTTTTATTAGTGAGGATTTAGTCTCACTGAAAAATTATAGCCAAATTGGTTGCAAAAGTTTGAAGGTAAGTTCCTCAGCATAGAATATCTTCTGTTACTTTACCTTCGTAAAAGTAATGTATGAAAACACACTATATTATTTGAATAATGCAATGAGCCGTAGCTAAAAGAAAAGCTAAATATATATTATAACAATGATAAGAGTCAATGTTTCTAATGGAGAAACATTGGCTCTTTTTCATGCAAAGATCGGTTACGATTATGACTTTATAATATCTTTTTTAAAGACTTATCATATATGTACGAATATACCAATAAGAAAAAATAAACCTTAAGAATCAATATATCCAATGAAAACCTCTATGGCTACAATGGCGAAGATTACAACAGAATGAGCGGGCTTCAATACTTAAGAGCAAGATACTATGATCCAGAGACGGGAAGGTTCTTAAGCAGGGATAGCTATTTAGGTGATATTCAAGATCCACTGACACTAAATAGATATGTTTATGTATTGAACAATCCATTAATGTATAGTGAACCAAGCGGACACCGCTGGAATCCAATAAAGGCTATTGCTACAGCAGCTAAAAATATAGTAGAAGGTGCAAAAAAATGTTGTAGTTAATGCAGCAATTTGGGTAGGAAGTAAAATAACAGATGCATTTCAAGCTGTTAAAGATTTTAAGGATGATGCTAGAGTAGTCTCAAAAGAATTTTGGAACTATGCTAAGGATCCAACTCCTGAAAACAAGAAAAAAGTTAATAGTGCCATAAGCAACAGTAAAACAGTAAGCAACAATAAAAAGTGCAAGAAGCTATTGCTACAGCAGCTAAAAATATAGTAGAAGGTGTAAAAAATGTTGTAGTTAATACAGCAAGTTGGGTGAAAAATAAAGTAACTGGTGCAGGCCAAGCCATTAATGATTTTAAGGATGATGCTATAGAAATCTCAAAAGAATATATGAGCTATCGTAAGAAT
>JAEXZL010000016.1 GCA_023451395.1 Bacillota bacterium
TCCTTTTGGACATAGAAATGCTCCCTTCATGATTAACAGTGTTTTTTTATTTCACTGTCTCTCATAAAGGGAGCATATCAAACAATTCCAGAGCTTCTTTTTTTCGTTATATTATTACTACATCTGTATGGTTTAAAAGCTTAAGCTGGTCAGAGGTAGGAGTACTTTCAATTACTATACCATCTATTTGTTCTATGGGAGCAAATTTATAGTTAGCACAATAATAAAATTTATCTTTCTCCATAAGCATATATGTTTTCTTGCTTACTTCAATTACGGCTTTTTTTGTAAGCCCATCCTCTGTTTCAAAGGTGGTGAACATATTATTCATAAAATCAATTCCACAGCAGCCTAAGAAAGCCATGTCAAAATTATATTGCTTGATAAATTCAATGGCGGAGGTTCCAATAAAAGCATTAAGTGTGGGACTTGCAGTACCACCGCAGCTGATTACTGTAAGCCTTGGATTTTTCAGAAGGATTGAAGGTATTTCAATCATGTTAGTAACTACTGTTAGGTGTAGCTCTGATGTTGAAAGGAGCTTTGCCAGTAAGATGCTAGTGGTAGAAACATCCAAATATATAGTAGTGTTGTCTCTTATCAGAGAAAAAGCCTTTTTTGCTATTAACTCCTTAGCAGGAATATTAAGATTAACTCTATGTTCGATAAACCTATCTAGAGGATTAGGTTTGATTAAAATAGCTCCTCCATAGATCCTTTTTAATCTCCCCTCATTTTCAAGCTTATTTAAGTCTTTTCTAATACAGTCCTCTGTGACTCTAAACTCAGCCTTTAATTCCTTTACTTCAACTCTACCTTCCTTCTGTAGAATTCTCATTATTTCTTCTTGTCTTTCCGCAGCAAACATAAAATCACTCCTTATTTTTTTATTATAATACAAAACAATAAAAAACCACAGAGCATCTTTAATTATTATTGCATAATTCTGGTATGAATGATAAAATCAATATGAATAAATGATAAATAATACACCAAACAATAAAGAACAATAAAAATAAAATATTTGGTTAGTAAATCCATATTCATGGATTTATATTATATAAGCCTGTGGAAGTTCCTCTAATATTACAGTATAATATAATAGGATAATATACTTATGTTTTTTTTGAAGAATAAATTAAGCCGCTATGAATAACTTAATTATATTCGCATATTCGAAGCAATAAGTGCAGAAGAAAAATAGACGTAATGGAAGACTTTCAGGGATTATATAATAAATTAATATATAACAGGAGGGCTTATTATGAAACTATTTATTGACACTGCTAATGTGGAGGACATAAGAAATGCTGATGCTATGGGAGTAATCTGTGGTGTTACTACAAATCCATCATTAATTGCTAAAGAAGGAAGAGACTTTAATGAGGTTATTAAAGAAATTGCTTCAATAGTAGATGGTCCTATAAGCGGTGAGGTTATAAGCAGTGATGCTGAGGGAATGATAAGAGAAGGAAGAGAAATTGCAGCTATGCATAAGAATATGGTGGTAAAGCTTCCTATTACCATAGAAGGGCTTAAGGCCGTCAAGGTTCTTTCTAAGGAAGGCATTAAGACAAATGTTACTTTAATATTCAATGCAGGCCAGGCACTTCTTGCAGCCAGAGCTGGAGCTACTTATGTTAGTCCCTTCTTAGGAAGACTTGAGGATATAACAACTCCATCTATGGAACTTATTGAAAGTATCGTAAAGATATTTAATATCCATAATATTAATACAGAAATTATTGCTGCAAGTATCAGAAACCCAATGCATATTATTGCTGCTGCAGAAGCAGGAGCGCATATTGCTACTGTTCCTTACAATGTATTAATACAAATGCTTAAACATCCATTAACAGATAGCGGAATCGAAAAATTCATGAAGGATTGGAATTCAGTATTTGATAAATAGGGAGGAAAACAATGAAAAAAATCGACAATGTAGCTGTAGATACAATTAGAGTCTTATCAGCTGAAGCTATTGAAAAAGCAAACTCCGGTCATCCGGGACTTCCATTGGGTTGTGCTCCAATGGCATATACCCTTTGGTCAAGGCATTTAAAGCATAATCCAAATAACTCTAACTGGGTAGATAGAGATAGATTTGTCCTTTCTGCAGGACATGGATCAATGTTGATTTATTCCTTGCTACATATTTTTGGGTATGATGTATCAATAGAAGATATAAAGTCTTTCAGGCAGCTGGGCAGCAGGGCTGCAGGACATCCAGAATTCGGACACACCGATGGCGTTGAAACAACTACAGGACCATTAGGACAGGGGATAGCAAATGCTGTGGGTATGGCAATTGCAGAGCAGCATTTAGCAAATAAGTTTAATAGAGATTCATATAAAATTGTTGACCATTATACCTATGCTATTGCTGGAGATGGCTGTCTTATGGAAGGGATTTCTGGAGAAGCTAGCTCCTTGGCAGGAACATTGTCCCTAGGCAAACTCATTGTTTTATATGATTCAAATAATATATCTATTGAAGGAAATACAGATATCTCCTTTAGAGAGGATGTGGCTAAGAGGTATGAAGCCTATGGCTGGCAGGTTCTTAGGGTAGAGGATGGAAATGATCTTGAAGCAGTTTCTAAAGCTATTGTAGAAGCAAAGAAGGATGAAACAAGGCCTTCCCTTATAGTAGTTAGAAATATCATTGGCTTTGGAGTACCTAAAAAGCAAGGAACAGCTTCTGCTCATGGGGAGCCACTTGGTGCTGATAATATAAAGGAATTTAAAGAATTACTTAATTGGGATAAAGAAGAATTTTCAGTTCCAGAAGAGCTGAAGGAAGAAATGAAGAGCTTTAGAGAAAAGGCTCAAAAGACTGAAGATGAATGGAACATTCTCTTTAAGGATTATAAACATAACTATCCTGCCCTTGCAGAAGAATGGGAAAAATGGTTTAGCAAAGAAGTACCTTTAGATAAGCTTGATGATGAAAGCTTCTGGAGCTTTGATAAGCCTATGGCCACTAGAGAATCCTCAGGAATAATAATAAATAGATTAGCTAATATACTTCCAAATCTTATTGGTGGCTCAGCAGATCTTGCCCCTTCTAATAAAACTTATATGAAGGATAAGGGAGATTTCTCTGCAGAGGATAGAAGCGGAGCCAATCTGCATTATGGAGTAAGAGAGCATGCCATGGCAGCTATAGGTAATGGAATTTGTCTTCATGGCGGATTAACCACCTTTGTATCAACCTTCTTCGTATTTAGCGATTACATGAAGGGAGCTATGAGACTATCTGCTCTTATGGGAATACCAGTAACTTATGTGCTAACTCATGATAGCATAGGTGTTGGAGAAGATGGCCCTACCCATCAACCTATTGAACAGCTGGCTTCTTTAAGAAGTATGCCTAATATGATAACCTTCAGACCCTGCGATTCTAAGGAAACTGCCGCAGGTTGGTATCTAGCTATAACCAAGAAAAATGCACCTGTGTCCTTAGTGCTTACTAGACAAAAGCTTCCTCTTTATGATGAGACAGGAAGGGATGCTCTTAAGGGTGGATATATACTTAAGAAGGGCAGCAAGGAGACACCAGATATAATTCTTATGGCTTCAGGTTCAGAGGTAGAATTAATATACAAGGCAGCAGAGGAATTAGAAGCTAAGGGAATAGCTTCAAGGGTAGTTAGCATTCCTTCAATGGAGCTATTTGATATTCAGGATAAGGCTTATAAGGAAAGTGTATTACCAAATTCCGTTAGAAGCAGGCTGGCTGTAGAAGCAGGTAGCTCCTTCGGATGGCATAAATATATAGGCTTAGATGGAGATATTATAGCTCTTGATCATTTTGGAGCTTCCGGTAAAGCAGAGGAGATTTTTAAAGAATATGGATTTACTGTAGAAAATGTAATTAATAAGGCTATGAACCTAATAAAATAATAATTAAATGGAAAACATCCGCTTTTTTAGCGGATGTTTTCTTCTTTATGGGAAAAATTATAGATATATTAACATTAATGTAAAAGAATATATTCATTAAGGTGATACTATTTATATAACTAAATTTATGGAGGTGGCTTTTGAAGATGAAACTGGTGGTTATTGGTGGAGTTGCTGCAGGTATGAGTGCGGCAGCAAAGGCTAGACGAGTTAATAAAGATGCTGAAATAGTTGTATATGAAAGGGGGAACTACGTTTCCTATGGAGCCTGCGGTATGCCCTTCTTTATATCCGGCGTTATAAAAGACCATAGGGAGCTGATTCAAAGAACTCCGGAGGAATTTAAGAAGCAGGGAATTGAGGTTAAGCTTAGGCAGAAGGTTATATCTGTGCTTCCTAAGGATAATAAAATAATTATTGAGAGCTTAGAGACTGGTGAGGTATATGAGGATACATATGATAAGCTCCTGATAGCTACGGGAGCTTCCCCAATTGTTCCACCACTGCAAGGGGTGAGTCTTAAAAATATCTTCACTTTAAAAAGCTTGGACGATGCACTTTTAATTAAGGCTGCAGCTGAAAAAGAGAAGGTAAGAAAAGTCCTTATTGTAGGAGGAGGCTATATAGGTGTAGAAATGGCTGAGGCAATGAAGACCATGGGAAAGGAGGTTGCCATAGTAGAAGCTTCCTCAAGAGTCATGGGAACTTTTGATAAAGAAATTACAGACCTAATTGAGAAAGAGCTTAAAGCACAGGGAGTAGAGCTCCATTTAGACGAAAGAGTAGAAGAGTTTAGAGGAGAGGGTTATGTTAATGCAATTGAAACCTCTAAGGGGCAATATCAGGCAGATTTAGTTATCTTAGCCGTTGGTGTTGTGCCAAATACTAACTTTATAGAGGGCTGTGGAATAAACCTTGGAGCAAAGAAGGCTGTTTTAGTAGATGAAAACTTAAGGACCAATATTGAAAATATATATGCCGCTGGGGATTGTGCTCTTAATTATCACAAAGTTATAGGGAAGTATACCTATATTCCTTTGGCTACCTCTGCAAATAAAATGGGAAAAATAGCTGGAGAGAATATGGCTGGAGGGTCAAGAGCCTTTGGAGGAATACTTGGCTCATCTATGACAAAGGTCTTCCAATATGAGGTTGCTGCCACAGGTATTACAGAGTCAGAAGCAAATTTAGAAAATATAAACTATGGAACAAACTTTATTAAGGGTAAAAGTAATTCGGGATATTATCCTGGTTCAGAGGACCTTTATATTAAGCTCATATATAATAAGGACACAAATATTATCCTAGGTGGACAAATTTTAGGTAAGAAGGGTGCTGCCTTAAGAGCAGGAGTACTATCCGTTGCTATTGATAAGTCTATGACCTTAAAGGAGTTGGCTCTCTTAGATCTAGGCTATACTCCTCCTTATGGAACCACCTGGGATATCCTAAATCTAGCATCGGAAACCGCAAGATAGGAAGATGAACAGTCTTTTTCTTTTCTGTAAAAGAAATGGAAATAATTGTTGCCTTATATTGTAAGCCTCTAAAGTGAGTATTATTATGGTAATATTACAGAACTAATTGAGGAATGTTTTGAATAATATTCATTGTAATAATCATTAAATGAGGAAGTGATAATATGAAGGTTGCGGTAACTGGAGCTAAAGGTCTTGTAGGACGAAATGTAGTAAGACATCTAATGAAAAATGGATATGAGGTATTAGCCTTAACTCATAGTATCTGGAAAGGTTGTCCCACAGAGCAGAAAACTATTGATATAAGAAACTATGAAGAGGTATATGCTGCTATTAAAGGCTGTGATGCTATAGTACATTTAGCTGCTATACCTAAGCCAGATGAAGATGATAAAACTCCAAGAGTTTTTCAGAATAATGTATTAGGACAATATAATTTGCTCATGGCTGCGGGACTTCAAGGTATAAAGAAGGTTGCTATAGCTTCTAGTGATTGTGCTTTGGGAATAACCTTTGCCCATAATCCTGTACTTCCAAAATATCTTCCTGTGGATGAGGAGCATGATACAACACCAGATAATAGCTATGGCATCTCTAAAGTTGTCGGTGAGCAGATAGCTCATTCCATAGCTCATAGATTCCCAGATATGACCATATCCAGCTTGAGGATAACTTATGTAGCTGATGTTAGTAAGGTGAAAAATGATATAAGCTTTGCTCAGGATGAGAATGTGGATCTATATGTATGGAACCTATGGTCCTATATAGATAAGGAAGACTGTGCCAGAGCTTTTAGATTAGCTATTGAAGCAGACTTTAAAGGACATGAGGTTTTCTATATTGCGGCACCAAATACCCGTTGTTTAACACCAAGCATAGAGTTAATTAGAAAGTATATGCCTGATGTTTTTCTAAAAGGTAGCTTCCAGGATCATGAAAGCTTTGAAAGCAGTAAAAAGGCAGAGGAGATCTTAGGTTTTAAGGCAAAAAATATTTGGAAGGTAAATTTAAGTAATGATGTGGGATTAGAAAAGTTATTGGGATATTAAGAATGAGCTGTTTAAGTATATACTTAAACAGCTCATTTCTTGTATTTTCAGTGTTAATTAATATGAAGATTGTAAATTATTTCTGAAAGCTTTGCAATATCCTCTTCCCCAGAGGAGTTACCTTCTGTAAAAATTACTAATATATATGGTCTTTCATGAAATATTATTCCTACATCATGAATATATCTTTCATAGCTTCCAATCTTATGAGCAACGATATTCTGTGGTATATATTTATCTAATCTATCATGAAAGACTGTATCCTTCATCACTTCAATAAGATGACTATAGCCAGGCTTATCAATGTTTTCATAAAGATTCTTCAATATCAAAAACTCACCCTCAGGAGTAATAAAGTTATCTGAAATATCGTTATTTAACCCAAATTTTTCATTGATAGCAGCTCTCATGGTAGGACGTCCTCCAAGAAGACGTATAAGCATATTAGTTGCAATGTTATCTGAATACTTTATGGAGTAATCTAGAAGCATTTGAATCTCTAGAGGCTTTGACTTATCCTGACCCTGCAATATCCCTGTACCACCAGCAAAATCCTCAGAAGTATATTTTAGTGTATCTGTTAGCTTTAGCTTACCAGAAGCATAAAGGTCGTAAACCAACATATTCATTTGAACTTTTACAGTACTGGCTGCCAGAAAGACCTTGTCCTCATTTAGTTCGAACTTTGCGCCAGTGGTTAAATCATAGTATATTAAACCGGTGTTAGATTCCTTTTCACCTAAAAAACTCATAATCTCTTCTTCCATGGATTCAAGTTTTTCATAATCTATTGGATCTTTGGGAGGAGCAGTTTCAGTATCCATTTCTGCTGATACCGGCGAGGTTGCGTCATCGTTTTTTGATTTTTGTAAGTTAAGAGTATACACTGAAAGGATAGCTACTAGGAGCATGATAATCAAAAGGATTATTCTTACTTTCTTTACTCTCTTTTTTCTTCTTTTCCTTTTTATTCCCATATAAGTACCACCTTCAATTTAAAAAATATCCTTTTTGAAAATCTATATTTACTGCTGAATTTGATAGTTGTAAATTATTTCTGATATTCTTGCAATATCCTCATAACCATTAGAATTACCATAGGTATACATAACAAAAATATAGGGTCTTTCAGTAAATACTATTCCCACATCATTTATATAGGCGCCATAGTTTCCAATTTTATGAGCTACTAGATTATGGGGTATGTATTTATCCATTCTATCATGGAAGATAGTATTTTTCATTACATCAATAAGGTGTGCATAGTTTTCTTTATTCCTATTATCATAAAGATGCTTTAATATAATAAATTCTCCTTCTGGAGTGATATAATTTCCACTGGTATCCATTTTGATTCCAAATTTTGAATTAATGAGGCTTCGCATGGTCTTTGAGCCACCTAATCGCCTCATGAGCATGTTGGTAGCTATGTTGTCGGAATATTTTATGGCATAGTCTAAAAGTAGCTGTAGCTCAAGAGGTTTTGACTTATCCTGATTTTGAAGAATGCCTGTACCACCTTCGTAGTAAGAAGGGCTGTAGCTCATAGTATCTGTTAGCTTTAGTTTTCCCTTTTCTGCCCAATCATAGACAATCATATTAAGCTGAACCTTCACAGTACTAGCAGCTAAAAACTTTTTATCCTTATTTATTTGTATTTTTTCTCCTGAAGTTAAATCGTAATATATAAGCCCTGTTGAATCTGTTTTTTTACCTAGATAGGTTGTGATTTCTTTTTCAAGATCTGATATAGTAGGCTTGTCTATGTAAGCTACTGGCATTGCAGTAACATAGGCTGTATAATTAAGATCAACTGGGGACTCTGTATCCTCTTTTGAAAATATGGGACTTTTATAAATGATAAATACAGCAAGTCCCAGAAAAGCTATCAACGAAACAATACGTGGATAAGCCTTACGAGTATGCCTTCTTGCTCTCCTTCTTCTTGCTTTTTTTTTCAATTTTATGCCTCCCATGTATGTGGAAATTTTTTTTGATAAAATTACTTCATAAGTATATATTATACACTAATAATCTGACAAATTTATATTTGTCAGTATTTTTTCTTTTTTAGAAAGATAATTAGGGGTATAATAAAATAAAGAAATACTAGAAAAGGTTTCTGCTTAAGGAGGAGCGCATTATGAGTGATATTATAGATTTTAATGAGCTTAAAAATAAAGCCAAGGATAAGGATGTAGATAAGTTTGAGCAGTATATCTATAGTTTGTATTATTCCATGGCTCAGGGCGAGATAACTATGGGAAATCTTTCGAAAAAAATTCAGGAATATATGATTGAAAATAATATATCTGAAGAGAAGCTATTTAACATACAGAAGAAGCTCTTAGATAGATATGGTTATGATATGGATACCTTAAAGAATCAAATGAAGAATATAGGGTATGATATGCCTAATTTAGTACCGGGTAATGGCAATAGCTATGAGGATATAAGAAAAACTATGAGCTTTCATGATAAATATAAAGGAAGGCTTGCTATAAATCCGTATACCACCTATAGTATAAAAAATCAGCTAAATGATTTGGAGATTTTATTAAGGGAGGATAAGGTCCTCATTAAAAGCAATGGAAGGATTGATTTAAAGGATGAGGAGCTAAATGAATTTTTAGTATCCTACAAAAAAGTTTTAAATGATAGTAATCTAAAAATTTCCCTTTGTGAGAATACCTCTATGTATGAATATTAAATATATAAGCTGTAGAAATGGCGAGTAACTTCCCATTTCTACAGCTTTTTTTGATACTTTTATGGTAGTCTATTACCTGCGGCAGCGTAGATTTCATACCATTCTTCTCTGGTAAGCTTTATTTCTGCAGCTTTATTTATAGCCTTAAGTCTATTTATATTTGTAGAGCCAACAACAACCTGCATATTTGCTGGATGTCTTAAAAGCCATGCAACAGCTATGGCACTATCAGTAACCTTATATTTATCCATTAATTTTGAGATTACCCTATTAACCTCAGGAAATTTCTCGTTTCCTAGAAATACTCCCTGAAACATTCCATACTGGAAGGGAGACCAGCATTGAAGGGTTATACCCTTAAGACGGCAGTAATCCAAAACATAACCATCACGATTAACTGCTGCTTCCTCTCGGGTATTTGAATTAAAGCCGCTATCTATCATACCTGTATGCATTATGCTAAATTGCATTTGATTGATTTCAATGGGCTGATTAACATAATTTTTCAGAAGCTCAATTTGCATAGGAGTGTGATTGCTTACTCCAAAGTGGCGAACCTTTCCTGAGGAATAAAGTAAATCAAAAGCTTCCGCTACCTCTTCAGGCTCCATGAGTGTATCTGGCCTGTGAAGAAGCAGATAATCCACATAATCTGTTTTTAATCTCTTTAGACTTCCTTCAACACTTTTAATTATGTGCTCTTTAGAGAAATCATATATGGTATACTTTCCCGGCCTTATGGCACATTTAGTTTGAAGCTGAATTTTATCTCTAAGGGAGGGGGTAGCCTTTAAAACCTCACCAAAGAGCTCCTCACATTTTCCCTTTCCATAGATGTCAGCGTGGTCAAAAAAGCTAACACCATTTTCTAGTTGAGTAGAAATAAGATCCTCCAATTCCTTTATGCTCTTTGTACCTATTCTCATGCAACCCTGTATTATTGCTGGAGCTTTTACAGAACTTTGGCCAATGATTACATCCTTCATATAGTCCTCCTAAAAATAGTGACTTTATTTATATTATAATTATTGTATTATTGTGGCAAAGCTAAAATCAAGGCTTTTAATAAAAAAAGCGGGCTAATAGCCCGCTGAGTTTTATTTAATAATGAAATTCTTCATCAAATTGAAAATCTAGATTAATATTTAGTTTATTTATTTTATTAAATATTCTTTCCTTCTCTTTTCCTTCTGCAGGAGTAGGGCAGTAGTCATTTTTATGATTAACTGATGATACTTTGGCAGGGATAATTTTAATTCCCATATCAGTAAGGTTATCATTTTCAAATTTATACTGAGCTTGTACAATCATAGTATCCTTATCAGAAGGATTGCTATTTCCACCAAAAGCAAAATTACCTAAAGAATAAAAAATATATTTATCATTATATTTTTCTACACTTTGAACTACGTGAGGATGATGTCCAATAATAAGGTCCGCCCCTTCATCAATGGCAAAGTGCGCCATATTCTTTTGAACAGAGTTTGGGGTGTAATCTCTTTCAATACCCCAGTGAACATTTATTATTACTATTGCACCCTGAGACTTAAGCTCTTCAATATCTTTTTTTATCTTAGCTTTAAGAGAGGAATCCTCATTCCAAATAGAATATCCCAAAAATCCAAATTTTATACCCTTAAGCTCTGTGACATATTTGTAGCCTGCTCCAAAATAGTTTATATTATTGGCTTCTAAAGCATTTTTTGTATCCTCAAAGCCTTTATTACCATAGTCAAAGGTATGGTTATTATCAAGGTTTACCCCTTCTATGCTACCTAGAGTCAAAGCTTTAGCTAATTCAGGATCTCCCTTGAAGTTAAATCTTTTATCAGTCCTTTTTACATCATGAGTAGTTAATGGTCCTTCAAGATTAACAACGGTAAAGTCATCCTTCTCAAATATTGGTTTTACATTCTTGTAGAAATAGGAATAATCATTGTTTTGAGCCTTAAGCATAGCTGGCAGTGATGTGGATTGATTAAAATTTTTGTCTGTTCCTAAGGTAGAATCACCGGCAAAGGACAGAAGAATTTCCTTTTCTATTATAACTTCCTTTTCAGGCTCTTTTGGTGAAGTAGCTTCTTGCTCCTCTGGTGTTGAAACATTACCTAAATTTTTGGTATTATCAACAAAGGAACAGGATGTAAGTAAAAGCACCATAAAAACCGAAATAAAGATAAGATTTTTCTTTAATATTTTCTTAAACACTTATCACACCATCCTTATATTTGTGTCTTTATTGTAAACTATTATAGAAAAATTTACAAACATTATATTTCTTAAGGAAATCTTAAGAAAAAGTGACATTTTCAATAATAGATACGTATATATTTTGAAAAGCTTAGCAATACCATAATTAATTTTTAAGGAGAGTTAATATGCAAGAGGATATAAAATTGGTTAAAGAGGTGTTGAATGGAAATATTGACAGCTTTAACATACTAGTAAATAAATATGAGCTTATGGTATTGAAATATGTTTATTCTCTCCTAAAAAGTAGAGAAACGGCAGAGGACATTACCCAAGAGGTTTTTATAACTGTATATAATAAACTATATACCTTTAATACCAAATATAAGTTTTCTAATTGGGTTATTCAGATTGCAAAAAATAAATCTATAGATTATGTGAGGAAGTATAAAAGGGTTCATGAATCTAATCTTGAAGAGGTTTATGAGCTTAAATCCTCAGCTCCCTCTCCAGAGGAAGAAGCAGAATATAATGAAACCAGAAAGCTTATTATGCAGTTTATAAGCACCTTAAATGATACTGATAAGCAGATTTTGCTTCTTAGATATTCTCAGGAAAAAACCTTTTTAGATATTGCTGAAATCTTAGAAATTAGCGAATCAGCGGTAAAGAGAAGATTCTATAAATGTAGAGATAAATTTAAAGACTATAGAGCTAAATCACTGGGCTCAAAAATAAAGGAGGTGTAATGGATGAATTGCAATACCTTTAAAAAGTATATTAAAGAATATATAAATGATGAATTGTTTTTGGAGGTAAAGGATGCTATGGATGATCATCTAAGTACCTGTAAGAAATGTAAAGATTGCTATGAAGAAGAAGTTGAAATAGATAAACTTTTTTCAAATTATCTAGAGATTAGGCAGGTCAGCTTTCAAAGCTCAAGAGCAGAAATTATTGGAAGCATAAACAAAAACAGATATTCAAAAAACCCTATAAGCAAGCTTAAATATAAGATTATAAAAAATAAGCTAAGAATAACAGCTACAGCCTTAGCAGCTTGTTTCGCTTTCATGGTATTTAAAAGTGGATTATTGCCACAGTTCAACAATATCAATACTGGTGTAGCCTCATTAGATTTAGCTGTTGAAAAAAGTAACATTGCTCCTGAAAGTATTAAGGAGCAAGAAAGCTCCGCAAATAATATATCAGATAATAGTAATTCTTCTTCAAAGAGAATCCAATATGGAGGCTTTGTTGATGCACTTAGAGCTAGAAGCCAAAAGATAGCATCATCCTATGATGAGGGAGTAGAATTTCAGGTTAGTGCTAGAAGTAACGATGAAAAATACAATTACCCTTCTTCCTGGAAAATTTCTCCTAGTAAGCGATATGCTGCTCTTATAGATGGAAAGGGAGAAATGCTTAGTAAAGAGGATATAGTTGATGGTGCTAGAGAAGAGGGAGATGCCACAATAGTAATTAGAGATACTACTCTTAACCAATATAGAAGTATAAATGTATATCCAAAAGAAAATCAAATGGCACCATTATATATAGAGTGGGTAGATGATAATAATCTTCTTGTGGTAGTGGGATTCTCTCAGGGGACTGTAGTTAGAGGAGGGGATTTATACCTCTTAAACATTGATTATGGAAATGATGTTCTTATATATCCTAGAGACAAAGAAAACAATGAGCAGGTTGCTGTTGTTGAGAAGAAAGCTGATAAGCTTCTTTTAAGCAATGTGTTGTATAAGGATAATAATTATCAAGAACCTTATATTAAAGAGGAAAGCATACTTTTTGATGAGGTTACCATGGAGGATATGAGTAGTGGAAGTAAAGCAGAAAGCATAGGAATTGTAGGGGTTATTTCTGCTATAAATGAATTGAATTACACCAAGGCCAAGAGCCTCTTCCTTGAGGATTATGATATATATTATAATCAAAGATTAGGAAACCTAGAGGAAATTATAGGTGCAAATATTAATAAGCTTGTAAAGGTTGAAAATTATTTTGAGGATGAGCTTCTTTCAAAGTATGATTTAGAAAAGGCAGTTACTTATTTTGCAGAGGTTGATTATAGGGTCACAGAGAATTACAAAGGCCCTCTCAATAATGGCATAGCTTTTCAGTCTGTTGTACTAGTTAAAGCAAAAGGGTCAGAAAATTGGAAGGTTGCGGATA
The DNA here is from genome assembly GCA_023451395.1 of Bacillota bacterium. Taxonomy (GTDB): domain Bacteria; phylum Bacillota; class Clostridia; order Clostridiales; family Clostridiaceae; genus JAEXZL01. The sequence continues at coordinate 13,524 of JAEXZL010000016.1, forward strand.
TATTTACTGTGCCAGATTATTAAAAATGCTTAATTAAAATTTTAAGTATATAAACAAAAGAGTTTTTGAAGGCTTCTTAAGAGGAGAATCACTCTTCTTTTAAGGGCCTTTATTTTATTTTGTTTTAGTAAAAAAAACTAAAGATAGGTATTTTTAACAGAAAAAATCCCTTTATGTGCTATTATTAACCTTCTTCGTATGATAATATAATAGTTACAAAATTATTAATTATAGGAGAAATTATGAAGGGATATAAATATTTGGTGCTAATTGTTGCTGCTGTAATAATACTGATTATTTCAGTTACCTGGGATACAGAAAAGGGGAATGAAAGCAATGCAGGCAAAAATGAAGATAAAAAGAGGCTAGTTCTATTATCCCATGTATATAACAATGATTATTGGGCTATTATCCGTAATGGTGCTGAGAAGGCTGCTGAAGAAAGAGGTGCTATACTTGAGTATGCGGGACCAGAAACAAGCTCCTTGGAGGAAAGCTTAAGACTTATAGAAAAATACACTATTGCAAAAAAAGATGGAATCATAACCTATGTATTAGATGCGGATAAAACCCAAGGCGCTATTGATAAGGCTGTGGATAAAGGGATTCCTATAATTACTATAGATACTGATGCTCCGGAATCAAAGCGGCTTGCCTATGTAGGCACTGATAACATTAAGGCTGGAGAAAAGGCTGCTAGGGAGCTGATGATAAGGCTTAGAAGTAAAGATGAGATTGGGATTATAATGGGGGGAAGGAGTAACACAAATCAAATTGAAAGAGTAGAGGGCTTCAAAAACTATATTGAAAAAAACTCTGATATAGAGATTGTAGATATTTTATCCTCTGATTCCTATGCTTTAGAAGCAGAGCTGGCAGCAAAGAAGCTTTTAAAAGATGCACCATACATAGATGCTATATATTGTACAAGTGCTTTAGATGGAATGGGAGCGGCCAGAGCTGTAGAGGATATAAAAATGGGTGGAAAAATTAAAATAATAAGCTTTGATGATCTTCCTGAAACCATAGAATACATTGAACGAGGAATTATTTCTGCAACCATAGCACAGAAACCTTATGAAATGGGTTACAAGGCTGTAAGTCTTATGATGGATGTTCTAGAGGGAGAGAGCCTTAGTTATGAGGAATATATAACTGAAACTACCATAATTACGAAAACCAGTTTATTAGAGCAAAAGAAAAATAATAAAGGAGAGTAGGGGGATTGTTTTACAGAAGTATTAAGACCAGGATTTTAGGCTTTATCATCATAGCAATTTTATCAATAATATCCGTTAATGTTTATTCAGTCCTTAGAATAGGCTCTTTGGAAAAGCAATATAACGATATTATTAATAAAATGTTTGTGATTAATAATATAAGAGGAGAAATAAACTCATCCCTTCTTTATTTAGAAAGATATTTTATTACCAAAACCGATAGCGATTTAAAGAATTACATAAGTCATTATGAAAAGGTTATGGACAATGTTAAAAAGCTAGATAAATTTGAACTAAATAATAGCTACTATCTTATAGAGGATTTGGATAATACTCTAAAGGGATACATGGAGACCTCTCAAGAAGCTATACTCATATCTTATATATATGACCGTGGAGAAGAATCCTACAGTAAGCTTCAGGAAACTAAAGAAATAACTGAATTTATAAATGATTACTGCAAAAACATTCAGGATGAATACTTAATATATAATGAGCAGTTATATAAAACTATTTCACTAAATAATAGCCAAAAAAATGGGGTGCTTTTAAGCTCTGTGGCATTGATGCTGCTTTTTGCCTCAGCTTTTGGAGTACTTATGGCAAAGGATATCACTGAGCCTCTTATAAAGCTCACTGAGCACTCTAGAAAGGTTTCCCATGGGGATTTTAACTTAGAGCCTCTTCAAAGGCCTGATATATATGAGCTGCAGGTGGTAACGGAAGGCTTTAATGCCATGGTAGAGGATATTAATAAGCTTATAAAGGAAATTCAAGATAAGGCTGCCCTAGAGAAGAAGCTTAAGGATGAGGAGCTTAAAAATCTTACAAATCAAAACATGTTAAAAACTGCAAAGCTGAAAGTGCTCCAGGCTCAGATAAATCCTCATTTCCTTTTTAATACTTTAAATACCATAGTTTTAACCTCAGTGGAGGAGGGGGCTTATAATACAGAAAAAATGCTCAATTCTGTTTCACAGCTTTTAAGATATAGCCTTTATATGCTTGATCATATAACCACTCTAGAAAAGGAGTTTGAAATCATTAAAGAGTACTTATATCTTCAGAATATGCGTTTTGGGGATAGAGTTACTTTTGATATGAAGCTAGACAGCTCTATTTTAGGGATAAAGCTCCCGGGAATGATACTTCAACCCTTGGTGGAAAATGCTATAACTCATGGTATTGAGAATAAGGAAGAGGGCGGAGAAATTAAAATTGAAGCCTTAAGGATAAGGGATCATTGCATAATAAAAATTGAGGATAATGGAGTTGGAATGAGTGGTGACAAGGTGAAGGAAATCTTAGGAGCTAATGAGATTTCTAAGCTGCAGGAGCATGGGACAGGCCTTGGAACAGCTAATGTAATTAACAGATTAAAAATTTTCTTTGGTAGAGATGACGTGATTACAATTATTAGCAAAGAAAACTATGGGACAAAAATTTACGTAAAAATCCCCATAAAGGAGTGAGGTAATGATGTTTAATGCCTTAATTGCCGATGATGAAGAGCTAGAGAGAAGAGCTATCAAAAATATAATAATAAATAATTTTCCTGAAGAATTTAATATATATGAGGCGAAAAATGGAAGAGAAGCCATTGAGGTGGCTGAGAGAATACGGCCTGACCTAGTGATTATTGATATTAAGATGCCAGGAATAAATGGTATAGAGG
>JAEXZL010000070.1 GCA_023451395.1 Bacillota bacterium
TCTGAGGGAATACAATATTCCCTCAGATTTTCAACTTTAGTATATTTAAAGATACTTTTATCTTAAAGATTCTTATTATTAAAGACCTTGTTGCCGTATATTTCAATAAGAAGCCCTTCAAAAACCTCTAGTGGTTGTGCTCCACTTAACCTATAATCATCATTGATTATAAAGGTTGGGGTGTTCTCCACATTATGCTTTTTAGCAAGCTTTTGATTTTCCTCAAGTATTTCTTTATAATAACCTTCATTTAATTTATGGATCATATCCTTTGAGTCTAAACCTACCTTGTCAGCTAAAGCACCTAATACTTCTGTGCTGGAGATATTGCCTTGATTACCGAAGTATTCCTTATAAACCTCTAAGGAAAAGTCATCGTATTTGTTGTTTTCTCTAGCATATTCAGCAGCCTGAAGTGCTAAGGAAGTATTGTAGACATAGTCTACGTCTTTAAAAGGTAGTTTAAAGTATTTTGCTCTCTCTATTAAAGGATTAAGTAAGTCTTTTACTTCAAAGCCCCTGAAGAACTCTTTTAGCTCCATTCCTTCATCAGGAAGCTCAGGGTGCATTTGAAAACTTATCCATTGGTCTTCGATTATAAAGTTTTTTTTCAATTCACGGATAATACCTTTTCCTAAATAACAGAAAGGACACGTAAAATCAGAAAATATTTTTATATTATATTTCATACTATCCCCTCTTTTCTTCAATTAATAATAAATACTATTTAATTATTAATGTTAAATAACTGATAATTAAAAATATTATAAAAGAAATGTTTAGATTATACAAGGCTTATTTAGTTACAAAATGAAAAATTAAGAAATTGTCAATAGTTTGTTAAAATTAATCCTTTTCATTGTAACAATTTTATTATCATTGTAAACTTTTATGAAAAGTTGTACCCAGCTTTTTTTTCATGAGATAGAATATAATATCATAGTAGAAATAGATAAGTTAGTTTATTATCAAGATTTTATTTTAGGTGTAGATTTAATTTAAGGTGGTGCTAATAATGGGCAATCATACGATGTTTCAATTTTTTGAGTGGAATTTGAAAAATAGTGGTGACCTTTGGAAGGTTTTAAAGGATAGAGGATCAGACTTAGCAGAGGTAGGTATAACAGCTGTTTGGATTCCTCCAGCTTATAAGGCTATAAATCAAGAGGATGTTGGCTATGCTACCTATGACCTTTTTGATTTAGGAGAGTTTACACAAAAGGGAACAAGAAGAACAAAATACGGTACTAAGAAGGAGCTTAAGTCAGCCGTTAAGGAGCTTCACAAACATAAGGTTCAGGTATATCTAGATGCAGTTTTGAATCATAAGGCTGGAGCAGATGGAACTGAAAAATTAATGGCTGTAGAGGTAGATGAAGAGAATAGGCAGGAAGAGATATCTGAACCTTATGAAATAAAAGCATGGACAAAGTTTCTTTTTCCTGGAAGAGGGAACAAGTACTCTCCTTTTAAATGGAGCTTTATTCATTTTACTGGAACAGATATAGATACTAACACAGGAAAGAATGCAATTTTTAAAATCCTAGGCGAAAATAAAGATTGGTCTAATGAGGTGAATGATGAATTTGGAAACTATGATTATTTAATGTTTGCAGACATAGACTATGATCATCCAGAAGTTTATAATGAAATTATCCATTGGGGAAGCTGGGTGGTTAAGGAACTTGATCTTGATGGCTTTCGGTTAGATGCCATAAAGCATATTAAGGCAAGCTTTATTAAGGATTTTTTAGATAAGGTTAAGGAATCCACAGGAAAAGAGGATTTATATGCTGTGGGAGAATACTGGGTTAATGATATTGATTCACTGCAGAATTATCTAGAAACTTTAGATCATAGCCTTGACCTTTTTGACGTAACCCTGCATTTTAATTTTCATGAAGCATCAAATTGTGGGAAGGAATATGATTTGAGCAGCATATTTCAGGGAACCTTGGTGGAGGTAAACCCAATGCATGCGGTGACCTTTGTAGATAATCATGACTCACAACCAGGACAGGCTTTAGAATCATGGGTGGAGGATTGGTTTAAGCCTCTTGCTTATGGAATGATACTTTTAAGGAAGGATGGCTATCCCTGCATTTTTTACGGTGATTATTATGGAATAGGCGGAGAGGAGCCTATAGGCGGTAAAAAAGAGCTATTAGATAAGCTTCTTTATTTAAGAAAAAATTACACCTATGGTGACCAGGTTGATTATCTGGACCATCCTAATGTTATTGGATGGGTTAGAAACGGTGATGAGGAATTTGAAAATTCAGGGGCTGCAGTTTTGATTAGCAATGGAGAAGACGGAGAAAAGCTCATGGATGTTGGAGTAGAACGTAATGGAGAAGTATGGATTGATTATTTAGGGAATATACCTGAGGAGGTTACTATAGGAGAGGATGGCAGTGCTCTTTTTAAGGTTAAGGGAAACTCCATATCCGTATGGATAAAAAAGTCTTAGGTACAAGGGATACTGCTTATTAGGGGGATATTATGAAGGTTTATATGGTTAGACATGGAGAAACAGAAAGTAATGTTCTTAAAAAATATTGCGGAAGCTATGAAGGAGAACTTACGACCTTAGGGGAGGTACAAGCACAGGAGCTGACAAGAAAGCTTCAAGGAATATCCTTTTACAAGGTTTATTCAAGCCCCTTAAATAGATGCAGAAGGACAGCAGATATTATTACAGGTCATAATTCTAAAATTATCGATGATAGACTTAAGGAGAGGGACTTTGGAATATTTGAAAATAAGACTTATGAAGAGCTACTAAAGGAATACCCTAGGGAGGTGGAAAGTTGGTCCAAGGATTGGATAAACTACCCAATACCTAAAGGAGAGAGCGCTAAGGAAGCCTATGATAGGGTGAAGCTTTTTATGGAGGAGCTCCAAAGTATTGAGTCTGATATAAATAATGAGGACAACCAAGATGCAAATATTCTAGTTGTTACCCATGGAGGAGTAATCAGGCTTATGTGCTCTGCAGTTTTGGGAGGGGATTTAGAATCCTTTTGGAGGATTTCTGCAAAGCCAGGAAGTCTGACCCTTTTTGCCTTGAATAAGGGTTTTTGGACATTAGAGGCACTTAATATATAGGTTTTTAACAGGGTTTAATAGTACTATTATATAGAATTTAGCAATTTTAAATTTCATGGTAAGTTTATTAATTATTGATTTTAATAGCACTTTTGAATAGATTTTAGGGGGGATAGGCTGTGGGAAAGATAATATTAATTTCCGGAGGACAGAGAAGTGGTAAAAGCACCTTTGGAGAAGACCTTCTTAAGAATAAAGAGAATGTTTTATATATTGCTACCGCAAAGGTTTTAGATAGTGAGATGGAGGAGAGGGTAAGAAGACATAAGGAAAGGCGATGTTCCTCTTGGGAAACCTTTGAGGGCTTCCAAAACCTTGAAGAGGCCATTAGGGCTACGGATAAGGGATTTGTTTTGCTAGAATGTATTGGAACTATGGTAACAAATTTACTTTTTAATTATGAGGTGGATTTTGAAAGTATAGATTCTAAGAAGCTGGAGAGTATAGAAGAGAATATAAGGAAAGAGGTTATTTCTGCTGTAGAAGCAGCAGTAGAAATGAATAAAGAAATGATTGTTATAACCAATGAGGTGGGCTTAGGCCTTGTGTCAGAATATAAGCTAGGAAGAATATTTACAGATATATTGGGGAGGGTTAATCAGGATCTTGGCAAAATCTGTACTGAAGCATATTTTATGTCCTGCGGCCTTCCTCTCAAGTTAAAGTAGGTGAAGATGTGAGAAGTTATTTTAATTCTTTTTTACTTATGCTTCAGATGTTGACAAGATTTCCAGTGAAAAAGGAATTGGCCTGCCAGGATAACGACTTTAGGAGAGGATCAAATTTCTTTTTTATTATAGGAATTATCATAGGAGTTCTTCAGTATACTACCTATATAATACTTAGGAACATTCTTCCTGTATATGCTCTTTCGATTTTGCTTATTATTCTTGAGTTAACAGCTACAGGAGCCTTCCATGTAGATGGCTTAGGAGACACCTGCGATGGCTTCTTTGCTGCTAAGGGCAGTGATAAAATTTTAGATATAATGAAGGATAGTCGAATAGGAACCTTTGCCTGTATTGCAATTATATTAGATATTTTAATAAGATTTGAGGGCTATAAATTTATTATTTCAGGATCCTTATATGGACCTTTGCTAATTATTATCCCAGCCTTAAGCAGAGCATCAATTGCGCTTATCTGCTTTATAGGTAGGCCTGCAAAGGAAAAAGGTTTAGGAAATCTTTTTATTAATAACGTGACTTTAAAGGAAGTTATGATTAACTATATAGGAATTATAATAATTTGTTTTCTTTTTTCCTTGCATCCTTTGAGGATAGCTTTTCTAATAACCTTATCTGTTCTTGTGGTTCTTATTTTTAATGCTCTGTGCAGAAATAAGATAGGGGGAATTACAGGAGATTCTTTAGGGGCAACAAATGAACTGGTAACCTTATTTGCTCTTTTATTTTCTGCTATAAAATTATTACCTCTATAATTATTTTTCTAATATTTTCAAAGAAGTGTAGATATTAGAATTTCGCTGTTGAAAAAGAGTGGTACTTAATCTATAATTATATTGCATCATATTATTTTTTTCTATTAGGTTTATTGGTGCTTTGGAAATAGGAATTATAAAAATGAATATTAATAGCTACAGGTGCCTTTTTAAGGTGAAAAGGGAATGCGGTGTAAATCCGCAGCAGCCCCCGCTACTGTATTTGAGGACTAAGCCTTTATATAACCACTTTCTTTTTGAAGGGAAGGTTAAGGTGAGGAATGATTCATAAGTCAGGAGACCTGCCTGTTGCAGCTCTTAATTTGCTTTCGGTGGGAAGGCTGTTAGAAGTAACAGGGATATTTTTTTAGCTTAAACTCTGTAAGATTCTAAAAGCATTATGCCACGGCATAGTGCTTTTTTATATGTATTAAAGGTTTATAATTTGTTAGGCTATAAGTTTTTTTAAAAGCTTATAGGAAAGGATGGGAAAAATGACTAAGCTAGAAGAAACACTAAAAGCAATAGAAGTCTCTGATAAAGAGGCAGAAAAGAGAGCAATGGATTATATCGATAATCTAGCAAAGCCTATAGGCAGCCTAGGCAGACTAGAAGAGATTGCAGCCAAATATTCAGGAATAACTGGAAAGCTTAAAAATAAGGTGAATAAAAAGGTGGTTGTAGTGATATGTGCTGACAATGGAGTTTGTGAGGAGGGGGTAAGTGCGGCCCCACAGAGCATTACTACATTGATGACATATTCCTTTCCAAAGCTTATTACTGGTGTAGGTGTACTTTCAAAATTTGCTGGAGCAGATATCAAGGTTGTGGACATTGGGGTAAAAGAAGAGATAAATCATCCTCAAATATTATCTAAAAAGCTTATGACTGGTACCGGAAATATTCGCAAAGGTCCTGCTATGTCTAGGGAAACGGCAATTAAGGCTATAGAAGTTGGTATTTCTGTGGCAGAAGACCTCATTAAGGAGGGTTATGATTTAATTGGTACTGGAGAAATGGGTATAGGAAATACCACCACCAGCTCCGCGGTTACAGCAGCACTTTTAGGGCTTCCTGTGGAGGAGGTCGTTGGCTTAGGTGCAGGACTTACTAAAGAACAGTACAATCATAAGATACAGGTTATAAAGGATGCTCTAGCTGTAAATAAACCTAATTCAAAAGATGTTATTGATGTAATTTCTAAGGTTGGTGGTTTGGATATAGCAGGAATGGTGGGCTTATATTTGGCAGCAGCAAGATATAAAAGGGCTATTGTTATTGATGGGCTAATATCAGCAATAGCAGCTCTTTGTGCTTGCAGGCTAAACCCAACTTCCAGTGATTATATGTTTACCTCCCATAAATCTAAGGAAAAGGCAGTAGGTGCAATATTTAAAGAACTAAAGATGTCCCCAATGCTGGATATGGATATGAGGCTAGGTGAGGGAAGTGGCTGTCCTCTAGCTTTTAATATTATAGAGGCCGCATTATTTATGGTCTCAGAAATGGGTTCCTTTAGTGAGGTTGGAATTGGAGAGGAAGCCTCAGAAAAGCTTATAGACATAAGAGAGTAAGATTCTTACTTAAGGATAGTCTTTAGTTTTTATAATAAGGAATGTCTAAGATAGGTCTATTCTAGTAAGTATAAGCTAATATTACTAGTAAGTTTAAGTAAATATCACTAGTAAGAACAAGTTAATATTAAATGAAAGAGAGTGAAGATATGAAGAAGTCAAAGAAGAGTTTGTTGTTAGTATTAGTGCTTGCACTATCAGTTATATTTTCTGCCTGCAGTGGAAATGCTGATACCTCCCAAAAAGGTGAGGGTGGCAGTGGCTACTATCCTTTAAGCTTTACTGATTCCTTAGGAACAGAGATAACCATAGAGAAGGAGCCTGAAAGAATAGTATCTCTTGCTCCAAATATTACAGAAATGGTATATGCCCTTGGTCTTTCTGATAAACTAGTAGGAAGAACGGATTATTGTATTTATCCTGAAGAAGTTAATAAGGTACAGTCTATTGGTGATCTTATGAATCCTAACATAGAAAAGATAATGGAGCTAGAACCAGATGTGATTATTTCTTCTTCTTTGTTAACTGAGGAATATCAAAATAAGTTTAAGGAATTAAAAATTCAGGTTATAAATATTGCAGATACTGATTCCTTTGAAGGGGTTTATAATTCAATTAAGTCTATGGGTAAGCTCTTTAATGTTGAAGAAAAGGCTGCAGAAGTGATAAATTCTATTAAGGATAAGGTAGCAGAGGTGGAAGGAAAGGTAGCTTCCAAGAGTAAGCCCTCTGTTTATTATGTGGTAGGCTTTGGCCAGGGGGGAGACTACACTGCTACTGGAGAAACCTTTGTAAATGATATTATAACCTACGCTGGTGGGGACAACATTGCTAAGGATGTTACAGGCTGGACCTTTAGTAAGGAAATGCTTATTGAAAAGGATCCGGAAATAATACTTCTTCCATCCTATTATTATGATGAGTTTATTTCAACTGAAGGCTATAAGGATCTAACAGCAGTGAAGAACAAGAAAGTATATGTTGTTGATAACAATGTAATAGATGTACAGGGACCAAGGATAGGTGAAGGGGTAGAAGCAGTGGCCAAGGCCCTTCATCCGGAACTTTTTAAGTAACCTTTTTAGGTAACAAAAATATAAGTCAAGAAGAGGATGTATATGTTAGCGTGGATTGGAAGGAACAAAAGGAATTTTTTTTTCCTGCTGTTAATAGTTTTTTTATTTATGATACTTGCAGGTATTTCCCTAGGAAGTGCCGATATTACCATTAAAGAGGCCTTCTTTGCTCTTTTAAAGCCCTTGCCTATAATAGGTGACTTCATAGGAGAAGGAGTTTCATCATCTCACAGCCTAATTATATATCGCATAAGGCTTCCAAGAATACTTATGGCCTCTATAGTAGGAACAGGCTTATCTGTAGTAGGCTGTGCCTTTCAGGCTATTTTTAGGAATCCAATGGCAGACCCATATGTTTTAGGTATATCCTCAGGGGGAGCACTAGGAGCCGCTATAGCCATTGTTTTATCCTTAGGGCAGGGTTTTATGTCCTTTAGCATGACAACCATAATGGCTTTCCTAGGAGCACTTCTTACAGCTTTGGTGGTGTATAATATTGCCAGGGTGGGGAACAGCTTACCCACGGTAAACCTTCTGTTAGCAGGAATAGCTGTAAGCTTTCTCCTTTCAGCCTGCCTAACTATACTAATGATTTTTAATCAAAATTATATGGAGAGAATAGTATTTTGGACTTTAGGAAATTTTAATTCCGCAAGCTATAGGCAGCTGGCGGTAGCAGCACCAGTAATAATAATTGGGAGCATAATTATTTATGCTCTCTCTAGAGATTTAAATCTTATGCTTACTGGTGATGATTCTGCAAAAAGCATGGGGGTAGAGGTGGAAAAGGTTAAAAAACTCATTCTTGTGGTGAGCTCCTTAGTTGTGGCTGCCTCTGTTGCCTTCTCAGGTGTTATAGGCTTTGTAGGTTTGTTAGTGCCTCATATTATGAGGATGCTCTTAGGTCCTAATCATAAGTTTTTAATACCATTTTCGGCTTTGGGAGGAGCTATGTTCCTTCTCTTTTCTGATACCTTAGCCAGGAGCCTTTTGTCCGCTGGTGAGCTTCCTGTAGGGGCAGTGACAGCCCTCTTTGGCTCTCCCTATTTTATATTCTTATTTTTGAAATATAAAAGGAGGGGCATGTAATAATGACAGAAGCTGTGAAGATAACTGATCTTAGCTTTAGCTATGGAGAGGCACCAATATTAAATAATATAGAACTGTCCTTTGAAAAGGGTAAGTTTTATTCCATAATAGGTCCTAATGGTTCAGGTAAAACCACATTACTAAAAAATATAGCAAAGTCCTTTAATATCCCTAAAGAATCAATTTTCCTGGAAGGGCAGGATTTGGCTTCCTTAAGCAGCAAGGAGGTAGCTAAGCTTTTATCCGTGGTACCTCAAAATATTGCTATAGATTATGAATTTACCACCTATGAAATTGTGCTTATGGCAAGGACACCCTTCAAAAAGCGTTTTGAGGATTATAACCGTGAGGATTGGCAGCAGGTGGAAAGAGCCATGAAGCTAACAGCAACTTGGGAGCTTAAGGATAAGCTCATAACCTCCTTAAGCGGAGGAGAACAGCAGAGGGTAATTGCTGCAAGAGCTCTCTGCCAGAGAACCCCTATAGTTCTTTTAGATGAGCCCACATCTCACTTGGATATACAGCATCAGATAAGCTTTTTAAATATATTCAAGGAGCTAAAAAAGGAGCTCACGGTTATTGCAGTAATGCATGACTTAAATCTAGCATCCCTTTTTAGCGACGAAGTGATACTGCTTCAAAAAGGCAAGGTCCTAGATAAAGGTCAACCAGAGACAGTAATAACTGAAAAAAATATAAAAAAGGTTTATGGAATTGATGTTGATATAATCCCAAGTCCCTCCACTGGAACTCCATATGTTTTGATAAAGCTATAAACAATAAAATTATAAAATTTAATAAATAAAACAAAAAAGACCTGCGCAAAGGGCATTCGCCACTTGCTGCGGGTCTTAACTGCATAAACAGTTGAAATAATTATATTTAGATTATCGGTAATAAGATTATATTCCTTGCTAGGAAGCTTGTCAATATGTGGGTGGTGACAGGCACCGGAGAAAAGAGATTTGAGGAGGTATAATATCTGTAATTTTAATAGTGATATTTATTAAAGTAAACTATATGTAAAAATGTTAAATATTTGAATAATTGCATTACTGTGTTGTATAATTATATAAAGATATAATAGTGGTTTATTACGTACTACTATATAAGGGGGGATAAATTTGAGGGATATGTTAAGAGAATTTCCTATTATAATAGAACTGCTTTCTATGTTTACTTATTGTATAGTAATGTGGGGATGGATATGGCATATAAAGGTATCCAAAAAATTAAAAAAGCAAGAGGCCACAGGAGTGGCTATAAAGGAAACTTTAGATGAATTTAAGGTAGCAAATAGATTAATTTTAATTGGATCTTTTATAGTAATAGTTATTAGATTAATTGGGGTTTTAATTCATATGGAATAAATTTAAAAAGAATCCTTTCATCTTGTGGTTGAGGTGGGTTAATCATTAGAAAAGAAGGAAAATTAATTATAAAAATGGTAATATTAGGGCTTTTGTATTAATAAAAGAATAAAATATAGCTAAAAAATTTGACATAGTATTTTTTTAGTGATATATTAGATAGAAATTCATATGTAAAAGGCTATGATAAGAAGTAGTAAATATTGTTTTTGCTTCAGAGAGAAGATGGATGGTGCAAATCTTCAGCAGGATGATATTGAAGCAGTCTTTGAGCCGTGGACCGAAAGGAGAAATCTCAGTAGGCTTCATGGGAATTTCCACCTTTAAAAGGAAGACAGTATGCGCTATTAGTGTAAGTACTGGCAGAGAGCAGAAACTAAGGTTTCTGAATTTAGGTGGTAACACGGAAAATATTTCGCCCTAAGCTTTATAAGCTTAGGGCTTTTATATTGGTTAAAAAACTAATATGGAGATTATTAAAAATCAAGTAAAGAAAATATATCAAGCAAAGCAAACAAAGTAAATAAACAAACAAAGTAAAAAAAGTAAATAAAGTAAACAAACTAAATAAAGAAAATAAAATTTACATAAGAAAGAAGGAATTAGAATGAAATTTTTTGAGAAATCAAATAAGCTGGACAATGTATGTTATGACGTGAGAGGGCCAGTGGTTGAGGAAGCAAACAGAATGATTGCGGAAAATATCGATATACTTAAGCTTAATATAGGAAACCCTGCGCCCTTTGGTTTCAATGCCCCAGAGGAAGTAATACAGGATTTTAAATATCATATTATGGATTCACAAGGATATTCAGATTCTAAGGGTATATTTAGTGCAAGAAAAGCAATTATGCAATATTGCCAGTTGAAAAATATTCCTAATGTTTTCATGGATGATATATATATAGGTAATGGTGTTAGTGAGCTAATAACCATGTCCATGCAGGGACTTTTAAATAATGGAGATGAAGTGCTTATACCTTCTCCAGATTATCCTTTATGGACTGCAGCAGTAAATCTTTCCGGAGGAACTCCTGTGCACTATGCCTGCGATGAACAGGCAGAATGGTATCCAGACCTTTCAGATATTAAAAGTAAGATTACGGATAGGACAAAGGGTATAGTAATAATAAACCCAAACAATCCTACAGGAGCCCTTTATCCTAAGGAGATTTTACAAGGAATTGTAGATATAGCAAGGAGTAATGAGCTTATAATATTTTCTGATGAGATTTATGACAGACTTGTTATGGACGAGCAGGAGCATATATCTATTGCCTCACTGGCACCAGATTTAATGTGCATAACCTTTAATGGACTCTCAAAATCTCATAGAATTGCAGGCTTTAGAAGTGGATGGATGTGTCTTAGCGGTGATAAGAGTAGGGCTAAGGGGTATATTGAAGGCTTAAATATGCTATCTTCTATGCGTTTATGTGCCAATGTGCCTGCTCAGCATATAATTCAAACGGCATTAGGGGGGCATCAAAGCTCTGATGAGCTTCTCCAGCCTGGAGGGAGAATTTATGAGCAGAGAGAGTTTATATATAAGGCTTTAAATGATATTCCAGGAATAACTGCCGTTAAGCCTAAGGCTGCTTTTTATATCTTTCCTAAGATAGACACCAAAAGATTCAACATAACAGATGATGAAAAATTTGTTCTAGACTTTTTAAGGGCACAGAAGGTATTGATGGTTCATGGTAAGGGCTTCAACTATAAAGAGCCTGATCATTTTAGAATAGTATATCTTCCTCGAATAGAGCAATTACAGGAGGCTATGGACAAGCTTGAGTTATTCCTAAGAACATATAGACAGGCATAATGATATTGTTGGAATATTGTAATATTTAGAGACATACACTTATTGCCAATTGTTATTTATAATCATATAATTTATTTATAATGCATAGAGGAGGGACAGTTATGAAGTTTAGCGATTTTAAATATGAAAGAGTTGATATGAAGGCTACTGAAGAGAGCTTTAAGAAGCTTTTAGAAGCCTTTAACTCAGCAAATAGCTATGAGGAGCAAAGCTCAGTACTCAAGGAAATCAATGCCTTAAGAAGTAAAGTAGAATCCATGACTGAGATAGTAGGCATAAGACACACCATAGATACTACGGATAAATTTTATGAGGAGGAGCAGAATTATATTGATGAAGCAATGCCGATATATCAAGGGATAATAGCAGATTATTATAAATCTCTTGTGAAATCAAAATTCCGCAAGGAGCTTCAGGAGGAATGGGGAACTCAGCTTTTCTCTCTAGCAGAATTAACTGTTAAGACCTTTAAGCCTGAGATAATAGAAGACTTGCAGCAGGAAAATAAGCTGAGATCTGAATATACAAAGCTTATAGCCTCTGCTAAAATTGATTTTCAGGGGGAAGAAAGAAACCTATCTGGATTAACTCCCTTTTTGCAGCATAAGGACAGAGCTGTTAGAAAGGCTGCCATGGAAGCTAAATATGGCTTCTTTAATGAGAAGGAAAAGGAATTTGATAGGATTTATGATAGCCTTGTAAAGGTAAGAACAAGAATTGCTAAGAAGCTTGGTTACAAAAGCTTTGTAGAGCTTGGATACGACCGTATGACTAGAACGGATTACAATGCGGAAATGGTAGCAGTATTCAGAAAGCAGGTTAAGGATTATATCGTTCCTGTAGATACAGAGCTTAGGGAAAGGCAGAGAAAAAGACTTGGTTTAGATAAGCTTTACTTTTATGATGAAAATCTATCCTTTAATAGTGGAAATGCAGTTCCTAAAGGCGAGCCACAGTGGATAGTAGATAATGGGAAAACTATGTATAAAGAGCTTTCACCAGAAACCCATGAGTTCTTTACCTTTATGGTGGAAAATGAGCTTATGGATTTAGTTAACAAAAAGGGTAAAGCAGGAGGCGGATATTGTACTTATATTTCAGAA
>JAEXZL010000188.1 GCA_023451395.1 Bacillota bacterium
CATACCTACTAATAGGGCAAAGGCTGGCATTTTTGAACGCCACATGAGAATTGATTCCGGAAGCAGCTCACCAAAGACCACATAAAGCATTGCTCCGCTGGCAAAGCTTAAGGAAATTATATGCCAAAAATCACCCATTGCTCCTAGGAGATAGCCTATGAGAGCTCCTATTACTGTAGGAGCACCACTAAGAGCAGTTACAAGTATTGCCTTGCCTTTTTTCATTCCTCCTGCCATAAGTGGAACTGCCACAGACATTCCCTCAGGAATATTATGAAGACCTATTACTATAGCAATAAGCAATTGATTCTTTGACCAGATATCTCCAATATCTGTATGGACATAAGAAGCTCCTATGACCATTCCTTCAGGAAGATTATGAAGAGCTATGGCCAAAGCCATTATTACACCAGCAATAAATAGGTTAGATTTCTCCTCCTGATGCTCTTTGTAATGGTCGCTATGAATAAGCTCGTCTAGGTCATCTGCTGTTTTGGGATGACTTTCATCAATATGCTTTAATTCTTGGTTAGTGCTTCTGTCTATTAGATAGTTTAGAGCTGCCACAAGCAGAAATCCTACCATAATACCAATAACAGTAAGCCATAAAGTTGTTTCAGTGGTGCATAAAGTTGATTCAGTGGTGTTTCTATCGGGAAAGAGTGCAGATTCAATTAAATCAAAGCAAACTACTGAAAGCATAACACCTGCTGCAAAGCTTAAAAGCAGGCTTACAGTCTTATTTGAGTCCTTTTTTATAAAGGAGCTGATAATACCTCCTAAACCAGTTCCACCTATTCCAGCAATGGAAGTGATAAGCAGAACCCATAATAGTATTCCCATAATTTAAAATTCTCCATATATCTATAGTTATAATATAATTTTAACTTTCTTTAGTGGAGTTTTAAAGGGTAAAATCGACAAAAAATGATATTTATTTTATTAATATAAAAAACACAGGCTCTTTTAATAGCACCTGTGTTTATATTTAAGAAGCTTAATATTAAATTTACTAAAGAATAAAGTTATAGATTCTTAAAAAGATGCATTGCTTTCATCATCTTTAAAAATCTCATCATAATCCATGATGTACTTATCAGCAAGGGTTGTCATTTCCTCCTTGGCATGGGCAGAAAAAGGATCATGCACAGCTATGACCTTCATTCCTGCAGCCTTTGCACCTTTTACTGCTATAGGCAAATCCTCAAAAACAAGACATTTTTCTGGTGCTACCCCTAGGCGCTCAGCGCAGAGCAGATATACATCTGGTTCATTCTTACCGTTTTTTACCTCACCGGTAGTGGTGATGGCATCAAAGTATCTATAGATGTTATTTTTAACTAATGCAGTTTCTAATAACATTCCATTGTTGCTGGTAGCAAGACCTATTTTAAGTCCAAGGTTCTTAAGGTGAGCTAGAAATTTATCAGCACCCTTTTTTAAGGGAGCATTATTAGAATACTCTAAGATAGCCATATCGTTCCAGGTTTGATGAATAGCCTCCAAGGATTCCTGAATATTAAATTTATCTCTAAAATAAATTGCCACCTGGTCAAAGCTTAAATGACTAATTTCATCTTTTAAATTTTCTGGTACTGCAATACCACGGGTTTCTAAATATTCCCTATCTATCTTTTCCCATATCCACATGGAGTCTATTAAGGTTCCATCTAAGTCAAATATCACTGCCTCTATATCCTTTAGCACATTAATACACCGTCCTTACAAATCTGTTCCTTAGAATTTAGATAATATTATAGGAACTATAGTTCCTATAATTATGCCTGCTACTACATCCGTAGGAAAATGTACCCCTAGATATATTCTTGAAACTCCAACCATAGAGGATAAGAATATAGCTACTACTCCTATAGCAGGGAAAAATATAGCTGTTGTTATAGCCATTGTAAAGGCTGCAGTAGTGTGCCCTGAGGGGAAAGAAAAATCATCTATTCCGATTTTCTTGATATTAAGACTGTTTAATATAAGAAAGGGACGGATTCTATTTACTGATCGCTTGATTATCTGTGAGATAGACCCAGTGATAATAAGAGATAGAGAAAGTTTAATACCATAGCTTTCAAAGGAGGTTCCATATCGTAACATAGCTCCCAAACATAATGCTATTGCAAATTCCGAAGAGCCTAAATAGGTTATAATAGGCATTAGAAAATCCAACAGTCTGCATTTTAAGTTTTTATTTATAAAAATCATAACTTTATGATCAATCTTCAGTAAGAACTTCTTCATTGGTTCCTCCAAGGTAATATTATTACTTAATAATATACCATAAAAAACTTCAAGTAAATCTTAAAAATTTCTTTCGAATATCTCTATTTTCTTGGCATCCTTAAAATCCTCTAAGGAATCTATTCCTATTCTTGAAAAAATTTCATCTAGTATTCCACTATGGGTAGCAATCTTAACGGCAGAATCATAAGCAAAGTCATCCACTGCTTTTCGTCCTTCCTCTATGGACACGATGGCTTTAGGACCACCAACACAGCCGCCTATGCAGCCCATGCCTTCAATGAAATTACCACCAAGATATTCTCCTTTTGAAGCTTTATTAAGTATATCCTTACAGTTCTTAACTCCATCCACATGAACTGTAGAAAGAAGAGAATATTTTTCAGGATATAGCTCCTCTATAGCTTCAGAGATTGCTATAGAAACACCACCGGATCTGGCATATAGTCTTCCACCTCGAGAAGCATATTCCAGGGAGGTGACCTCTTCTAAGGTTTCCGGAACTATTTCTAATACCTCAAAGATGCTCTTTAGCTCCTGAAAGGTCAGAACAAAATCAATATCACCTATTAAGTCTTTTTCCTTAGCTTCAGCTTTTTTTGCAATGCATGGTCCTATAAAGACTACCTTAACCTCAGGATTTAGCTTTTTAAGTACCCGTCCTGCAGCAATCATTGGTGAAACTGAAGGGGATACATACTTAACTAAATCTCCATAAACTCTCTTGAGCATGCCAACCCACATAGGACAGCAGCAGGAGGTGATCATCAAATCATCCTTCTTTTTAATAAAATGATCAAACTCCACAGCTTCCTTTATTGTAAGCATATCTGCGGCAAAAGCCACCTCAAGCATATCCTTAAAGCCAATCTTAATAAGAGCTGCCCTTAGCTGATCCATAGTGGCTGTGCCAAATTGACCTGAAATAGCAGGAGCAACAGCAGCAATTACAGGGCTTCCTCCTTTTAGAAGCTCCAATATAGGAATAAATTCTACTCTATCCATGAGCCTTCCGTTGTCGCAGGCATCTACACACATGCCGCAGTTTGCACAGAGATCTATGTCTATGTAGGTAGTATTTTTTATGGGGTCAGATAAGATTGCATTAAAAGGACAAGCCATCTGGCATTTTGTTTTGCCGCTTTCATCATTAACACATTCCATGGAACAATCACTTAACTTTTCTACAATCCTCTCTTTCACCTGATAGTTGGTTATAGCTTTTTTTAAGTTATAGATGTAGTTTTCATCATTAGGAATATCTGCACCGCAAAGGAGAGCTATAGCCTTTCTGGTTTCATCTCTGTTAAACTCAGGTTCATTAACAGCTTCTTCTACAACTTCGTTGAAATTTCCATCATAATATGCCTTTGTTAGTTTTTGAAATAGAGCTAGGTACTTTTTATTCATAAAAGATCACCTCAATATTTATTTCTCTAATTATTATAACTTAT